>JBGSWN010000118.1:0-20960 GCA_041752395.1 Saprospiraceae bacterium
CTGTGTAGTGTTCGTGGATGCACAGCTTTGGCCCGTGTACTTGAGCTTCAAGGTTTTGGGCTTGCCGCTGTTGCTATCACAGCAGTCCGAACCCATTGGAGGGGGTGGGGGAGGTGGGCAAATTGTTGAGCCCACACCGCCTTCACAGTTGTTGGTCGTGCTAAGGGTAACGTTAGCAGTTCCAGCAGCAGAATAGGTTACTGTATGTGGACCGATGCCTGTTGCCGTAGAAGGAGTTGCATTAGGGCCAAAGTTCCAAGTGTAAACAAAGCACGAATAGCCAAGGTCGGTCGTCTTAAAAACGACTTGGTCATTTTTACAAACTGGACCTACGTTGTTACTTGAGCTATTGTTTATAGTGATTACTGGTGTTGGGCAGGTTGGCGGCGGTGGCGGTGGGGCAGGAGCATTGCAGTTCGTGTTATCAACAAGCGTGATTTTTTGAATCTTGAAACTGCCAAGTTGATCGCCCGCTACAAGTGGGGTTGAGCATGACAAGTGGATTTTTACCGCTTGCAGTAAAGCTCCACCTTGACTGCTGTAAACGTTAAAAAATGTGTTAGATGGAAAGGTGGAAGCTCCTCCAGCAGCTGCATTTGCCGTAAACTCAGCATTGAAGCCAACAGTTCCAGCGAAATAGGTGCCGCCAGTACCATCCACGTTTTTGCTGACCGTGATGTAAACGCTGTTAGTACCATTGATGCCATTGCCAGAGCAAGACCACTTGCCAGCTTCTTGACATGTAACAGAGGCACTGCATGGAGTACCATTGTACAACATGACCAATGACTTTGGCTTGCTACCGTTACAACAGGTCTGACATTGTGCATTCAGTGTCGAGTTAATACTGAAAAAGGTAAGTGCGCCAAAAAGAAAAAAACGAATACCCCTTTGCAGTACGGAAATTCTTGCCATTTCATTAAACGACAAGAAATTCATGTGAAACTTTTTTTTCATTAGTGTAAAAATTTTGGTTAATAAAATTGTTAGAAAACTACAAATTCAAAATATCCGACGGAGGCACCGAATTTCATTTTAGGAAGTTGCCGATATTCTTTCGTAGGAAGTTAGGATAATGAAATGATTAATCTCAGACCGCTAGCTGCGGATAGAAAAGCAAATACCAAATCACATCTTTGGTGTATACACCAAGTAGAAGAATCAGCAAATTACAGAACCAACTTTTGAAAATAAATACTTGTGGTGAGACAAAAGCAAAGGCATAATATCCAAAAGCTTTAAAATTACTAGTGCAAAGAAACAAAAAATTATTCAAAATTAGGTTTGCAGTATTTATTTTTTTAAAAATAAAATGTTCTCAGCTAGTTCTTTAGGTTGGTAGGTGTTCGCATGCAAAGATGTTACCGACACCCTCGATAGACAGGTTTTGACCACACCTATAAATGTAAACACAAATCAACACTCGTTTCAAAGGAGATAGCCTCTATGAAAGCTGTTTTCCGTTTGATATGATGCTGATAAATATCTGAGTATTTTTCTTCAACTACAGGCTAATGGAAATATCTGGCATGAAAAATGCTAAAAATAGGGTTTGGTAGTCCCCCTTTTCAGTTTCTCCCTTCCATAAGATTTTTAGATAGAGTTTACCACCCAGACCCTCGCTATGTCGGAGGCGTCATATTTATTCAGTAAGGAACAAACAACAAACAAAATGAGCACTAAACAAACACTAACCCGTACGCAAAAGCCTGATTTCCTTCCCCATCGAAGATGTGTTCCTGACAGCCTCTGCCGGTCCGGAAGCCTCACTGATACTATCCTAACTAGGTTTAGTTCCATTTTTATTCCTGCCTTACTGGCAATCCTTGCATTTTTGCCATTTGACTTGATGTCGAACAATCCCAACTTGACATTGGGTAATGTGCCTGAGGTCTTCAATGTTGTTGATGATAATCCACCGTTCTCAATGGTAAATTACCAGATAATTCCGGCAGGTTCCTTTATAATCAACATGGGTGTCCAGCCTCAAACGGTAAACAACGCTTTAAAACCGTATGGCCTAATTTGGGACCTACTCGAAAACCATCAGGTGCCTATTATTTGGGCTATAAATCCTGGGAAGGCCAAGGATGGGGTTGATTTTACCTACAACGGTACCGATTTCAAAGGTGGGCCTTTCATTATCTCTGCGGAATATCGGACTGCGGCTGTGAATGCTAAAATTGTGAGCTGGCAATCGCTGGGAGTAGTAGGAGTTACTACAACTTATGATATTACAGTGCCAGTCAACAGGGTTTTAAACTACTCAATGCGATGGACTCTCGACTCGCAAAATGGCTCTATTGCCGAAAAATTCTTGCAAAATGCTGGCATACCAAGTTCAGGCTATAATTGGGTGGCTCCGAGTGCGCTTACTTGCTGTAACGATTTATTTGTTATGCCACATGCTGACCCAACTTGGAGTACGCACTCTAAGTTGCTAACTTGGAATGATAGTGAGGCAAATGGTGGTTGCGGTGGTGCCATCTGGGCAGGCTGCAAGGCAGTGAGTGAGTTAGAAAACATTGTCAATCCAAGCAATGCTTCGCAAAGGCTTAACTTCCTAATGAAAGACCCTATTGCACCCGCAACAAACCCTGCTGTACCTGCAAACAACCACAACGATGGTAACCCACCTTATACTTATGGTTCTAATTACGACAATCCAGTCATGCAGTTTTTAGGTTCATTGGATGGTGGTCAAGAAAGTGGAGCAGAACAAGTTTATCTACCAACAACTGGTTGGAGGCCAAGTACTTACATAGGCGTTTGGGATCCCACCCAAAGTAATTTGGGTACGCTTTCGCCTGGGCCTGCCGCAAAATTGGCATTTGGGCCAGCATTCGGAAACAGTAGCAGAGGTTATATTAATTATACGAGTGGGCACGACATCGCAAAAAGCAATAATGAAGCAAATATTGCAGCACAACGCACCTTCTTCAACTTCAGTTTCATGGCTCTGTACGACAAGTCCATTAAACCGGTTACTGTGGTTCCTTCCGCTACCTATTCTGGCCAATCCTATCTATTTTCTGCTACCGCTACTGGGGGCTCTGGGAGCTATTCCTATACTTGGACTTCATCTTGTGGTGGCACATTTAGTAATCCAAATAGTGCAAGTTCTAGCTTCACTGCGCCAATTGTTACTACTCCAACTACTTGTACGATCCAGTTGGTTGTAACCGATGGTTGTGCCAATCGAACCAGTTTCAAGCCAATTCAAATTACTATTGTACCAGCAGAGCATGAAATCTGCAATAATGGTATTGATGATGACGGTGATGGGTTGATAGATTCTAATGACCCAGATTGTTGTGGAAGTTTGGTTGCACTCCCTAAAACTGGGTGGGCGCTTAAATATGTTGACAGCCAAGAAACTGTTGGTGAAAATGGTGCAGCGACCAACGCATTCGATGGAAATACCAACACTTTTTGGCACACCAAATGGTATAATGGTAGCGATGCCATGCCCCATGAAATCCAAATTGATTTAGGGGCATCTAAAAATATTGGTGGATTTAGATGCCTGCCACGTCAAAGCGGGGTGAATGGTAGAATTGCTAATTTTGAATTTAGCCTCAGTCAAGATGGCATAAATTGGGGTACTCCTTTGGTGTCTGGGCTTTGGACTTATTCTGATTATAGTGCGAAAGAAGTTCAATTTACAGTAACATCAGCACGGTATATTCGCCTAAAAGCAATATCTGAAGCTGCTGGTAACCCTTGGACTAGTATAGCCGAAATTGATGTTCTAAATTGTCCAAATTATGAAATCTGCACGAATGGCTTTGATGATGATGGTGATGGATTTGTGGATTACGCAGATGCGGACTGTTTTAATATTGGGAATTGTGGGAATACCCCAGGACAGAACAATATTACTGGAGCAGTTTTTAATGACGCTAACGGTAACCAAGTATTCAATAATGGTGAAAATTCTCAGTCAGGCGTTACACTTACTTTGTTCAAGGACAACAACTCGAATGGTGCGGTTGACGCTGGCGATACACAATTAGATACCAAGGTAACTGGTAGTTCGGGAAAATATGCCTTCACCGTAAATCCAGCTTTTGATGCAATATACAACGACAGAATCAACGCTGCCTGCAACGACGGTAGGAATGGCAACAATAGCGAGAACAAAATCCAATTTGGAAAGGATAAAAACATAGGTCTTCGATTTACCGGAATAAGTATTCCGGCTGGTGCTACTATCACAAGCGCCTATTTGTATTTCGTGTCCAATACTAATCAAAGCAATTCGGGCAGCGTAGACGTTTATGCCAACAAAACTGCCAGCCCCGCTGATTTTTGTTCCAACAGTAATGTCAACCTCAGAACCCGAACCACAGCAAAAACTTCCTGGGCAGTGGGCAGCTGGTCAAACGGCACAGAATATCAATCTTCGGACGTCAAAAATGTAATTCAAGAATTGGTGACTACTTATGGAGCCTACTCCAATGGCTCCATAGCCATGATTATGATTTCTACTGGTTTTAACAACGTGGAAGCAAAATCTTATGAAACCAACAACAACAGCTCCCAAGCGCCGAGGTTGGTCATCAACTACACACTGAACAACACGGAAAAATATGTGGTAAGACTGGAGACCAGTACGCTACCTCCTTTTACTCAGCTTACAACACCAGGCACAGCAACGGCATCTTTCACAGCATCTGGCACCGTGGATTGCAACAATATTTTTGGGTTCAAAAGCAATCTGGAAATCTGCAACAACGGCCTTGACGACGACGGTGATGGTAAAATTGACTGCGCAGATTCTGATTGCAACCTTGGCCTAACGGCCAATGCAGGAACTAGCGTAACAATCTGCGCAAGTGGCAGCACAACTTTGACTGCTAGTGCTACTGGCGGCGTTAGCCCATACACCTATGCTTGGAGCAACAGCCTCGGCAGTGGTGTTTCAAAGTCGGTCACACCCGTCAGCACGACTACATACACTGTCACGGTGACCAGTGCCAATGGCTGTACCGCTAGTAGCCAAGTCACCGTCACCGTAGTGGCCGGCCCTGCGATTACCGCCCAACCTGCCAGCACTTCGATTTGTACGGGCGGAACGCAGACCCTGAGCGTGACCGCAACGGGCGGTACACCAAGCCTTGCTTATCAATGGCAGGACAGCCCCAATGGGAATGGCGGCTGGTCCAATATTTTAGGGGCCACATCCAGCAGCTACACCACGCCAGCCTTGGCTGCCACGGCCTATTATCGGGTATTGGTGAGCGCCACCGGCAGCGGTTGCGGCAGCGTCACTTCTGCTGTGGCTACCGTTACAGTGATGTCCTCACCAACCATATCTTCACAGCCAACTGGCTCGACGATATGCAACGGCGGCACCTATGGCCTGAGCGTAGCCGCTTCGGGCGGTGCGACCTACCAATGGCAAAGCAGCACCGACAACGTGACTTTTGCCAACATCAGCAGTGCCACTTCTGCTAATTATACTACGCCGGCATTGTCGGCTACAGCGTACTATCGTGTGATAGTGAGCGTAAGCGGCTGTGCTAGTGTCACTTCGAATGCAGCGACGGTAACGGTGGTGCCCGACCCGGCTATCACTGTACAGCCGGTTGGTGGCACCATTTGTTCTGGTAGCGCACAAACCTTAAGTGTAACAGCTTCAGGCGGTACACCAAGTTTGGGCTACCAATGGCAGAGCAGCTCGGACAATATAACTTTCACCAATATCAGTGGAGCGACTTCCAGCAGCTATACCACGCTGGCTTTGAGTGCTACCAGGTATTATCGAGTAGTGGTAAGTGCAGCTGCATCTGGCTGCGGCAGTGTGACTTCATCCGCTGCCACAGTTGTGGTGAATACGCTTTCAGCCAATGCTGGCGCAGATGCTACCGTTTGTTCCGGCACAGGTTCGCAGCTTTCTGCCAATGCAACAGGAGGGCTAGCTCCCTACGCCTACAACTGGTGCAATGGCCTTGGGAGCAATCCAACGGTGACGGTCACCCCAGTTTCCAATACGACCTACACGGTCACAGTGACTGCCGCCAACGGATGCACCTCCACTGACCAAGTGGTGGTTTCTGTGAACACCTCGCCAACTTCCAATGCTGGGTTGGATGTTACCATTTGCAACGGTGCTTCCACAACGCTTTCTGGAAGTAGCACAAGCCCAAATGGGCAAATATCTTACGCTTGGAGCAATGGGGTGACAGGTAAAAATCAAACCGTTTCTCCAACCAGTACGACTACTTACACGGTCACTGTCACGCACACCAGCGGCTGCTTTAGCACCGACCAAGTAGTGGTGACGGTACAAAACTGCTCAGAGCTATGCAACAATGGCCTCGATGACGACTTTGACGGCCTTATTGACTGTGCCGACTCCGATTGTGGGCCTTCGGCCAATGCTGGATCGGATATTTCTGTATGTCCAGGAACGCCAGCCTTCCTGAGTGTGGGTGTGACCGGGGGCAGTTCGCCGTACACCTATGCATGGAGCAATGGACTTGGCACAGGTGCTACCAAAACGGTTTCGCCTTTGGTAACCACAACCTATTCCGTTACAGTGACCTCTGCTTCAGGCTGCACTAGTATTGACCAGATAAAAGTCAGCGTAAATGCTTGCAGTGAAAATTGCACAAATGGCGTTGACGACGACGGCGATGGGCTGGTGGATTGCGCCGACCCTGATTGTTCGGGTGTGACGGCACCCGTGTTGGTAAACGACTTTTACACGACTTGCCCAGGCATGACCTACTCCAACCGGGTAACCTATAACGATGGCAACCTGAACAACCCCGCATTTTCAATTGCGGCAGCGCCACTGCATGGTTCTGTGACGATTGATTGGACGGGCAAATTCAATTATACCCCGAACTCGTTTGAATGCGTAACAGACTACTTTACCTATCAGGTCTGCAACCAAACTTCTGGCTGTTGCCAAACCGCCCTGGTAAGCATTACGATGGGTGACAATACCCTACCAGTGCTGACCAACTTGCCCGCTGATTTAACGATCAGTTGTGATGATGCGGTTCCACCTGCATCCGTCGTCACTGCATTTGACCAATGCCCTGGCATTTACATGGACTTTGATGAAACATCGAGTCAAAACTATGTAGGAGCATGTGGTTCCTACACCATTACCCGTACTTGGACGGCTACCGATTTTTGTGGAAATGCTACAACGGGGAACCAAAATATCACGGTGCTTGACCAAACCAAACCCGAACTTTTTCAAGTCTATACGCTGGAAGGTGGGGCAAAACTGGTGGCAGGCAATGCCCAACGAGTTACGCACGACTGGAAATACGTCCGCTTCCCGATCACCTTCAAAGCTGCGCCGGTAGTGCTGGCCAGTATTGGTACCAATACCGACGTCACAGCTGTAATTACACAAATGCGAAATGTGAGCATGCAGGGCTTTGAGCTTCGACTTCGAGAAGAGGAGGCGTTGGATGGCAAGCATGGCATCGAAAACGTGTCGTGGATAGCCATGGATGCCACAAGTCATAATGGCAACCTAAAGTGGGAAGCTGGCACACTGGCCAATGTGAACGAAGTCTTGAATACCATAACATTCTCCCAAACCTATACCTCGGCACCCTTGTTCTTTGCTTCGTCCATGACGAACGGACAATCAGATCCAGCCACCTTGCGAAGAGTCAATTTGAGCACTACTGGTGTGGAAATCTTTGCACAAGAAGAACAATCTGCCGACACGGAAGTAGGCCGCATCAATGAGACAGCTGGGTATTTAGTAATCAAAGACAACGCTCCTTTAGTGGATGCGGACGGCAATGTATTTGGTGAGACCGGCAGGCTCAATATTACCAATGCCTGGGCCACGGTGAGCCTTGCTAGGAAATATACAAAGCCAGTGGTCATAATAGGGGGCGTGTCCAATAACGATGGCCAACCCATCACGCTCAGGGTCAGGGGCATCACTGGTGCCAAGTTTGAGGTGCGGCTGCAAGAATGGGGCTATCTCGATGGCAACCACCCCGCCGAGTCCATTTCCTGGATAGTAGTGGAGGGCAGTGTGCCAGGAAACATTAGCTACTACTGTGGAGGTTCTGCCGACCATTTGAAGCCAAATATCAACCTGTTCGCAGTGGATAATTGCGATGACCTGGTGGCTTTTGGTGATACCCAATCCTCCACCCAACAGACAACGGGCGTAATCAATACCCGAACATGGACCGCCATTGACGATTGTGGCAACACGACGCTTATTAGCCGAAATGATACCTGTCAGGTAGCGGCAGTTCGAGTGAAAGCTTTGCTCTATGGGCCAATGTTGAACAATGGTGGAGGTAATACCATGAGGGATAACCTGCGAGCATTGAACTATGTACCAACAGTAGAGCCTTATTCACAAATTCCTGCTTATCCTTATGTTCAGAATGAAAATGCCCAAGTGACGATCTGCCACCATTCCGGGTTGCCAGACCAGCAGACAATGATGATAAATTCAAGTGACTTGCAAATTCACCTTGACCATGGGGATGTCGTGGGTGAATGTGGGCCGCTGCCTCCTCCGGTTCCGACCGGTGCTGCTGGTGCCACCTATCGAACCATTGCGGCTGGCAACTGGATGAGCCCTGCCACGTGGAAGAATGGATTGGTGCCACCAACGGGCAATATCCTGAACCAGACCATTAGTATCGAACACCAAGTCACCCTGCAGGCTGGTAATATTTGGTTGAAAAATGGCTCCAAAATGTGGATAACCAATGGCAGCCTAAAAATTGTTAGCGGATACTTATATTTAACAGCGTCTTCCTTCAATGCATTAAATAGTTCTATTGATGTGAGTGGCAGTTTTTCTACTTCTACTGGCTCCGTTGAGCTATATATGAAAAACTGTGAGGTGCGGACAGGGGCTGAGTTTGCCCATGAAAGCGGTATGCGGAAACTGGAGAATGTCTGTGTGAACACCGGGACCGATTTTATCAAGGGCTACAATGGCGTTTTGGACACCCTGATTAATGTCACAGCAACCGTAAATGGTAATTTTAAGAATTGGAAAAATGGTTCCATGTACATGTCCAACTGTAAGTTCCGAATAGTGAACGGTAGTTTCAGAAATGATGCTGGCAACACCATCAACGGAAATGGGCTTACGGTATTGGTTGAAAATGGCGCATTGATAAACCTAGGCGTGTGGAATACGACGGTAGAACAATATTGCGTGTCGGGGCTGGTTACTGTGCCAACAATTTCACTGCCAGCCGTTATGGATTGCGCCAATATCTTCAACTGGGTAGCATCCTGCAGTATGGGGGTCAACCAATTTAATACTGGAGGTGGCGGCAGTACCGGCGGCAGCACTGGAGGTGGCGGCAATACTGGTGGTAATACCAGCAGCGGCAACACTGGCGGGCCGATAAGAGCAAGCGAGGGAATCTTGAACCCACCAATATTGCAGGTAACTGGCAATGAGGCCATTGTTGACTGGTTGCTACTTGAATTGAGGAGCTATTCAAACGAAGCTGATATATTGGGCTATGCGACTGTATTGCTAAAACGGGACGGCGAAATAGTTTCTGAAAAAGGCGATTCTGTAATCGTATTCATGGGGTTGGATGAGGGCGATTATTATGTTTCCATTCGCCATCGGAACCACCTTGGCCTGATGACCAATACACCAGTATTTCTGACCATTTCCGATCCTCCAATGGTGGATTTTACGAATGTGAATTTGCCAATTAGAGGCGGTAATAATGCTGGTAAAACCAACAACGGTAAGCGCACGCTTTGGGGCGGTGACTTCAATGGCGATGGAAGGATTATTTACCAAGGGCCTTATAATGATGTTTTCAGCCTGTTCACCCGGGTGGTGGGCGATGGAAATAATGCAATGAATTTGGCTAATTTCATAGTGCCGGGATATGAGCTTCAAGATTTTAACCTGGATGGTAAGGTAATATACCAAGGCCCATTAAATGACAGGGGTGCCATGCTGTTCGGTTCTATTCTGTCTAATCCGGGGAATACAGCAATGTTGTCCAACTATATTACTTTGGATTTTGTACCCTAATGAGGAAAGTCTAAACAGCTTCAATAAATCGTAAACATAATTTTAAAAGCTGCTGATTTGGATAACATAAGTAATTTTGCTTCATATTTTTCAAATCGGTAGCTATAGAATTGCAAAATCGCTTAGAGGCTGTTTTAAAACCCCAAGTGCGAGCGAGAGCGCAAGATTTTTGTTCTGATTTTCTTTTGATTTGAGGAGCATATCCGTAGATACGTGACGAAAATCAAGGGGAAATCAGGGCGAAAAGATGCGTTCGCAGTCGTGCTTGGGGTTTGAAACAGCGTCTATTAAAACAGCTTAAAATCGTTTAAGTACTAGTCGTTGTTTTACTTCCTCTTCTGAAAAGGTCTCACTACAAAACATTTGGAAGCCTTCATTGGGCAAGCTTAGGTTTGATTGGTAGATATTTACTCAGCACTACGGCGCTGAAGCAGTAGAAAACCATTTAATCCTGGCACAACGATTCATTGGTATATCAATGGATGCAACAAACACAAAACAAATGCGTGCAAATGAGACTTTCACAAACACTAAATTCAAAAGTATGCGGCTTAACACTAATCGTATTGATCAGCCTGATACTTCCATTGACGGCGGACAAGCCTGTGGACCACTGCATACCGCAGCACCCAAACAGCCTTGCGAGCCAAAAAATGGGCCTGTTAAAAACAATGTTGAACAGGCAAATATCCGAGAAGTATCACTTATCCTCACCTTTTTCGATCACACCAACGCCAAGATGTGATGTACCCTTAGTAGTAGCAGAAAACTGCTCCAACGGCATTGACGACGATGGCGACGGCTTTGTGGATGGTGCAGACCCTGATTGCGGTTGTCTCCAGACCATCATGATGGTGGCACGGGACAATGGCGTCATATTAAGCGTGAACCTTGCCACAGGCGGCACCAGCAGCGTTGCTACTTCTTCGCCGTATGTGACGGGCAATTTGAATGCTTTGGCTGCCAATGCGGACAAAAACCTCGTCTATTATTGCAGTGGAAAGATCGTCTATTATTGGGTGCCGGCTACAGGCGTGCACGGCATCGTCTTCGACCTCAATGGTTATATTGGCAACAATGAGTCATTAAGCAGTGGTGGTGGTGAGTATTACAATGGCCATATATACCTCGGCACAGAAAACGGGAACCCTGGTGTACAATGTAAAATATGGCGTTTGCAACTATCTCCTGATGGTAAATCAGGCATAGGTGCACCCGTCAACCTGAATGTTCCTATCCAAAGCAACCTTTCGTGGGGAGATATGATCGCTACTTCGGAAGGTGGCCAAGTAGTCATATATGGTATGGCTGCTGCGGGCAATAGTACCTTCTTTAAATACAATGTTGCAACTTCTCAATATAACGTCATACGCAACGATTTGCCCACGGAAATGCAAATAGGCGTTGATATTCAAGGTAATACCTGGGCTGGTAGCCTTTCCAGCGGTAGTATTCAAATGATAAACCGTCAGACTGGTTATTTTTATGGAAATATAATTTCCTTCGCTGGCAAGATATGGGATTTAACAGGCCCTATCAATTGCCCACAAGCCATTGAAATATGCGGCAACGGCATTGACGATGACCTGGATGGGTATATTGACAACCAAGACCAGGACTGCCTTTGCCCATCTATCACGGCCAATGACGCAACTACCAGAACGATATGCGAGGGTGAGACGGTAGCTTTCAATGTAAATACAAATGCGCCGAAACCACCTTATACTTCTATTGAATTTTACAGGTATAATACGGTTCAGACCAATCCATATTTATCCACCGATGCAAAAACATGGCTTGGAGAATTTGCCAATACGAATGGCACGGGGACATTGACCACCAATAATTTCCCTAACAGCACGAATAATAACACGACCTATTATGTATATGGCGTTGTAAAGCCAGCGCCGCAATATCCATTATCGTGTGCACCCCTGTTGCAATATACGGTAGTGGTCAAGCCGGCAGCCACCTTGAACGCAGGCTCGGATGTGACCATTTGCAGCGGAACAAGTGCCAGCCTCAGTGCCAATGCATCCGGTGCTACTGGCCCGTTTACCTACAACTGGAGTCACGGCCTGGGCAGTGGCGCCAACAAAACCGTGTCGCCAACAGCCGCTACCACTTATACGGTGACCGTGACGGCAGGTAGCGGTTGCACCACCACTGATGACGTGACGGTCATGCTGAATCCTTCACCCAGCGTAAATGCTGGGCCCGATGTCAATATTTGCAAGGGGCAAAGTACCACCCTCACGGCTATAGGGAGCGGTGCGACCAGCCCTTATACTTATGAGTGGGACAACGGATTGGGTAGCGGTTCCGTAAAAACCGTTAGTCCTTCATCCACTAAAACTTATACGGTAACTGTTACCGGCAGCAATGGCTGCATTGCTACCGACCAAGTAACGGTAACGGCGTCAAACTGCGTGGAAAACTGCACCAATGGCATAGATGATAACGGTGATGGGCTGGTGGATTGTGCAGACCCTACTTGCGGCATTACGGTATCTTCCGATTCTTATTTTTCTATTTGCCTCGGCGCTCAAGTTACGATGAATGCCTCGGCGACTGGTGCGAGTGGTATATTTACTTATACTTGGAGTCATGGGCTTGGTACAGGTCAAACGAAAACCGTCTCACCAATTGTATCCACCATCTACACAGTCACCGTGACGCCAAGTTCGGGTTGCAGTAAAACACGTGCCATTCAAGTGGACGTGATGGCCTGTCCAGAGGATTGCACCAACGGTATAGATGACGATTTGGATGGTCTGGTGGATTGCGCTGACCCAGACTGTGCGTTGGTTGGAGCACCACAATTGGCAGACGACAACTACACCACTTGCCCAGGTACGGCCTATACCGATCGTGTAACTTATAATGATGGGAATTTAAATAACCCTGCTTTCAGCATCATCACATTGCCAACGCATGGCACTGTGACCATAGACGGGACTGGTAAATTCACCTATACCCCTTCGGGTCAATATTGTGGAAACGATGTTTTTGTTTACCAAGTCTGCAACCAGAACACAGGCTGCTGCGACCAAGCCAATGTCAACCTCGTTTTTGGTGACAACCAAGCTCCAGCGATGTTGAACCTGCCCGCAGACCTGATCATCAGCTGCGATGACGAGGTGCCTGTACCGACCCAGGTTCTGGCTTTCGATGCCTGTCCGGGTATTTATATGGAATTTTCTGAGGCAACAACCCAACACGCAAACGGTGCCTGTGAGTCTTTTGACATCACTAGGACATGGACTGCCACCGACCTTTGTGGGAATAAGACCATTGGCAAACAGGTCATCAACGTTCAAGACCTGACAGCGCCGGAAATAATGCGACTTTATACCCTTTCCAACGGTAAAAAAATGATTGCGGGCAATGCGGCGCTAAC
Organism: Saprospiraceae bacterium; assembly: GCA_041752395.1. Lineage (GTDB taxonomy): Bacteria > Bacteroidota > Bacteroidia > Chitinophagales > Saprospiraceae > UBA6168. The sequence goes on from JBGSWN010000118.1 coordinate 13,422, forward strand.
TTCCGAACGCTGGAAATACGTGTCGTTCCCGAACACTTTTGGCAGTGTGCCGGTCGTGTTTGCCCAACTTTCCTCCGAGGTTGAGGCACAAGCAGCTATGGTGCAAATGCGGAATATTTCCACCCAAGGATTCGAGTTGAGATTGGCGGAGCAGGAAGCATCCAATGGCGCACACTCGCCCGAAACAGTGTCATGGATGGCCATGGAAAAAGGCAGTGCCTTCAGCACTTCGTTTGCCTTGGAAGCGGGGTTGAAAACCAATGTGACCAACGCTCCGACTGCCTTGAATTATACCCTCGCATTTTCGAATGTGCCCGGTTTGATAGCCACCCAGCAAACCACGAACGAAGTGGACGCAGCGACGCCTCGTTTTCAAAATCTTACAAGCACAGGCGCTCAAACATTCGTCCATGAGGAGAAATCCAAGGATGGTGAAACCATTCACGTGGCGGAATCATTGGCCTACTTGGCAGTCACGCCGGGCGTAGATATTACCGACACAGGAGGCGATTTTATAGGTGAAACAGGTACCTTAAACCTGACCAATGCTTGGGCCACTTTCCAAATGCGGCACAAATACACCAAGCCAATCGTCATCATGGGGGGTGTAACATTGAACGATGTCGACCCAGTGACCCTTCGGGTAAAATCGGTGACTGCCACCAGCTTTCAGGCACGTTTGCAGGAATGGACTTACCAAGATGGCAATCACGGGGTGGAGCAGGTTACCTACCTGATTGTGGAGGGCAGCATTCCTTCCGACAAGAATTATTATTGCGACGGAAAGCCAAACAACCTGATTATGAACCAAACCATTTTTGCGCACGACAATTGTGACGAGCAACTCGATTTTGGTGAAACAGAAACGGAGGAAATGCAGGCGACTGGCATGTTGACGACCCGCACTTGGGTGGCCATTGACGATTGTGGTAAAACAACCGTCACTACTCGAAGCGATACTTGCACCATTGCTGCCCTGCGTTTAAAAACGATGCTTCACGGTGCATTTCAAGGCAACGCTGGCGATGGCCTGATGCGTGACGATTTGCGGATAAAAGGCTTTTTGCCAACTTTGGAACCATACACGGCATTGGCACCGAAATTCCAGCACAAAGGCAAGGGTGGGGGAGCGACCTTACAGGCTTCGCTCTTGCAGAATACCGGCCCAAATGCCCTTGTGGATTGGGTTTTCGTCGAAATTCGGGATTCCATTTTGAGCAGTAAAGTCTTGGCTACTCGTTCAGCCCTGCTGCAACGAGACGGCGACGTGGTAACGCCAGAAGGTTCCGATTTGCTCATTTTCCCGGAATTGCCCGAAGGGAAATACTACGTGGCCGTGCGCCACAGGAACCACGTCGGCCTGATGTCGGACGCTACCATTGATTTGAGCTCGCTCGTTCCACCGCTCGTTGATTTTACCAATCCCAATTTCGGGGTGAAAGGCTGGAACGAAGCTGGAAAACAACTCAGCGGTAAGCGTATGCAATGGGCAGGGGATTTCAACAGTGACCGCAAGGTCATCTACCAAGGCCCTGCCAACGATATTTTCAATTTGTTTTCGAGGGTGGTGGCCGACCCATTGAACACCCTGAACCTGGCCAATTATATCGGTAATGGATACGACCGAAACGACCTCAACCTTGACGGCAAAGTCATTTACCAAGGGCCAAACAATGAGCGGGCCATGTTGCTCTACTACACTATTTTAGGGCATCCATCGAACCCAAGCTTCTTGGCAAACTTTATCGTGCGGGAGTATTTGCCGTAGGGCGCTGGTTCCTAAGGAACGTGGGTGAAATAAGGTGCCGTTTTCGGCGAGTGTATTCTTGGCGATGACAAGGCGGCGGAACAGGCGCCTAGCCTAGCTACGCAACTGTTTCGTCAACGAAGTCAGCGTCAAAAAGACGCCGCCCAAAATGGCATGTTATTTCGCACACGTTCCTAAAAATTGCGTTCACATTAGACTTCAAGAATATTGTTCTTTTCAATCAAGAGCGTGGCAAGCAGTGGCTTGTCACGCTTTTTTATGGTACTGTTTTCTTGTTTGGAATGATTTTTGGCCAGCTCGTTTGATTCCAAAAAATCAAGATACCCAATTCCCCCCCTTGTCCTGCTTGCCATTCAAGGAAGTAGGTCCACCGCTTGTTCAAGCACTACTTGCGACAAACCTGTTTTCAATTCCACAATATCTCACCCTGTAACTGAAGGTATCCCCCTACTAGCTTTCAGACTTCTCTGCATTGTATCAATTTTCGAGAATGCCGCACCCGGTGCCCTGTTTTGGGCGCAGGCGTTGGTGTGTGCGCATATTTTTAAATAAAGAAGCATGAAAAAGAGGAATACTTTACACAAAGGGGTGTTGGCTATTGCATTGGTGGCAGTTCAAATCTTTGGTACAGGCGCTTTGCCTTGCGAAGCAAATCATTTTGCCTTGAAAATCTGGCAAGCCATGTCCGTTTCGGGATTGATGAAGTCGCATTTTCAAGAAATTTGTCGGGAAAGCCAATTGCCGCTTGGCGAATCACTCAATTCTTCCCAGCCCTTTATTGGAAACGACGAGTTCATCTGCACGGGCGATACCTTGGTTTTCATAGCGTTCCCAGGCATCAACCTCTCCACAGATTCAATCGTTGGCGACTGGCAAGTGCATGTTCAGGACAATGGAACGGCAACGCCAAACCTGCTGCTTGGCGATTCGGTTTTGACGGTCATTTTCTCAAACCCTTCCGATACCGTACAAGTGGATACTGTCATTTTTACTTCCTCTTTTGGTACTTTTGATACTGCACTGGTCACGGTTTACCCTAAATTTTTTTACGCCTTTCCTGAAACCATTTGCGAAGGTCAAAGCACCCTGTTCAATGGGCAAAACCTGACGATCGGCGGCAACTATTTCGATACCCTATCCACCGTGCATGGTTGCGATAGCATCGTCGAATTACAGCTCACCGTGTACCCAGTTTCCACCCTACCTTTTAACTATACCGGCTGCGCAGGTGATGGTTTTTTTACCACCGTCAACGGTGTTTTGTACGATGAAAACCACCCCACTGGAACCGAGTACATGACCAACCAGTACGGCTGTGATTCCATCGTGGAAGTAAACCTCGTTTTTGAAAACATCAATCTTTCTGGGCTTGTGTCAGATGTGAGCTACCTTGGCGGTAACGATGGGGGAATTGACCTGACAGTCAGTGGGCCAAGTCCCCCTTTTACTTTCGATTGGAGCAATGATGGCCCTGAATCCCCCGACAACGACACCGAAGACTTGACTGGGCTGGTGTTGGGCAATTATACCGTCACCGTAACAAATGCAACGGGCTGCACGGCCACTGCCGTTTTCCAGGTAAATCAGCCTACCTGCGACCTGCTGCTTTCCGCTACCAAAACCGATGCGCTTTGCAACTCAGCTGCCAACGGGGCCATCAACCTGACCGTGACCGGAAGCGGCGCACCTTTCACCTACGATTGGTCAAATGATGGTGCCGACGTGCCGGACAATGACCCGCGAGACCTCAGTGGCCTACCAGCAGGTTTCTACACGGTAACCGTGACCAATCAATTTGACTGTGTTGAATTTTTGACGGTGGAAATCGGGCAGCCCGCTGCTTTGCAGATTTCTGGTACGGTTGGAAATCTCACTTCGGCTGGTAGCAACGATGGGTATATTGACCTTACGGTCAATGGAGGTACGCAACCCTACACCTTTGATTGGAGCAACGATGGCCCAGAATCCCCTGACAACGACACCGATGACCTTTTTGACCTAGTAGCAAATACCTACTCCGTCTCGGTTACGGACGCTAATGACTGCACGCAATCCAAGAGCTTTGACATTACCAGCCCATTGTCATTTGACCTTGCACTTCGCCTTACTTTGGACACTGGGCAACCCACATCCGTCCTGCCGGGTCAAAATGTTGCTTTCTCCGTCAATGTTTTCAACCAAGGACAATTGGCTGCCACCAATATTTTGGTGATAGATTACCTGCCTGCCAATATGACTTTTACTGCTTCGAAAAACCCAGGTTGGGTGAATTTTGGGGCTGGCCCAACGCTTTTCATTCAATCGCTGGCTCCTGGTGCTACGTTCACAAAGCAAATTATCCTGAAGATAAAAACAACGGCACCAAATGGCCCGATAGATAATTACGTGGAAATCAGTTCTGCTGACGACAATGACCCTAACACCGTAGATTCGCCAATTGATTTAGACTCAAAACCGAATGCTTACCGATTCGATGACCCAGGAGGGCTACCGGGCAGCCCAGCGGATGATGTGATTACCGGAAATGGCACTGGTGCCCTCGGCTCCAACGACCCCCTCACCGACGAGGACGACCACGACGGCGCAAGGGTGGTGGTCAGTGTGCCCGTGCTATCTGTTGGCAACCTGGTTTTCAATGACAAGGAAAATGATGGTGTTTTCAACAATATGGATGAAGGAATAGCTGATGTCAAGGTGGATTTCTACAACGCTGGGCCTGACCATACACTGGGCACAGTTGATGATATTTTAATTAGCAGCACTTTCACAAACGGTGCGGGTGAATACAGTTTTTATACGCTATCCCCAGGTTTTTTTTACATCGTATTGAATGGGACTGGTATTCCTGCAAACTTCGTTTCCTCAACAGGAGACGGTGTGTATGACATGGATGGTACAGGCCCTTACGAACCTGCCACTGGTACGAACGATGATATTGACAACGAGGATGATGGTACAAAGGATTTCAATATTATTCATTCGGAAGTCTTTCAACTTGCTTTTGGGACGGAACCGAACGGTGACACCAACAACACGGTGGACTTCGGCTTCTATGAACCACAGTTCCCACCTACCCTAAGCCTTGGCAACCTCGTATTCTTTGACTACGACAACGATGGGATTTTCAACAATTTGGATGCTGGGATAGAAGATGTGGAAGTCCAGCTTTTTGATGCTGGAACAGACCACCTGCAAGGTACAGCCGACGACCAATTCCTCGAAAGTCAGGTTACCAACGGTTTTGGCGAGTATCTTTTTGAGGGCCTGTCAGAAGGTTTTTACTTCGTAAAACTGACAGGCATCGGCATCCCCGCCAACCATGTTTCCTCCACCGGCGATGGCATTTACGACATGGACGGCGCAGGAGCCTACGAACCCGCTATTGGTACTGACCTCAATGTGGACGGCACGGATGATGGTACCCAGATGGGAGCAATGGTCACTTCTGGCGTCATCCAATTGACGCTGGGCGACGAGCCAGAAGTGGATGTGAACCGAACGGTTGACTTTGGTTTTTACGAGCCACAAATCCAGCCGACACTGAGCCTCGGCAACCTCGTTTTCAATGATTTGGACAACGATGGCATTTTCAACAATTCGGATGTCGGAATTGAAGACGTGGAAGTCGCTGTTTTCGCTGCCGGGCCTGACCACCTTGCGAACACTGCTGACGACCAATTCATCCAAAGGCACACCACAAACGGCTTTGGCGAGTACCTTTTCACTGGCTTATCAGAGGGCTTTTACTTCGTAAAACTCACGGGCAATGGCATCCCTGCAGGCTATGTTTCCTCCACGGGCGATGGCATCTACGACATGGATGGCGCAGGTGCCTACGAGCCTGCCACAGGTACAGACCTCAACGAGGACGGCAAGGACGACGGCACCCAAATGGGCCCAATGATTACCGCTGGCGTGTTTGAACTTAGCCTAGGTGATGAGCCAGGGGGTGACATCAACCTGACCATAGATTTTGGCCTCTACTACCCGCAAACCCAACCAACTATCAGCCTTGGCAACCTCGTTTTTTTCGACCAAGAAAACGATGGTATTTTCAACAATAACGACACTGGCGTGGAAGGGGCGGAAGTAACCTTGTATGACGCTGGAATTGACCAAACCAGGAACACAGCGGATGATATTTTCATTGATAGCCAAGCCACGAGTATTGATGGAGAGTATTTGTTTGTTGACCTGTCCGAGGGCTATTACTTCGTAAAATTGACGGGCAGCGGCATCCCAGCAAACCATATTTCCTCCACGGGCGATGGCGTGCTGGACACCGATGGCAGCGGTGCCTACGAGCCAGCCATCGGTGCAGATGGCAACATGGACAACGTGGACGATGGCATCCAAATTGGCGCAACCATCGTCTCTGACGTAATGCGTTTGACGCCGGGCGGTGAGCCAGACGGGGACGTGAACCTCACCCTCGATTTTGGAATTTACGAACCACAAATGCCTGCTTCCCTCGGCAATTTTGTCTGGTCCGATAACAACCGCAACGGCCAACAAGAATATTATGAAACAGGCGTGGAGAACGTTGTCGTGAATCTTTACAGTGCGGGCAACGATGGTATGATTGGCGGTGGCGACGATTTTGTTTTTGCTTCGCAACCCACCAATTCAGGCGGTGTTTTTTATATCCAAAACATCGTTCCCGGCAAGTATTACTTGCAGTTCGACCCGACGTCGTTCCCCGCAAACCACAGCCCAACCTTGCAGAACCAAGGCGACGATACCACGGACAGCGATGCTGACGCAACGGGTACGACCAATGTGTTCACACTTGCTTCTGGAGAGGTGAATGTGTCACTGGATTTTGGCCTAAAACCCGCCCCGGCCAGCCTCGGCAATTTCGTCTGGCAAGACCTCAACAACAACGGCATCCAAGATGGCGGTGAACCGGGCATTCAGGGTATCTCCGTCGTGCTCCTCGACCTCGGAAACGATGGGATGATAGGCAACGACGACCACCAAATTGCCACCGACGAAACCGACGCCAACGGCGAATACGGCTTCGCAAACCTCAGCCCCGGCAGCTACTACCTCGTATTCGACCCGACCAGCTTCCCACAAGGTTTTGTGCCAGTGGCAAAAGACAACAGCGGCAGCGACAACAACGACAGCGACGCCAATTCGATGGGCATGACCGATGCTTTCCAAATTCAAGCGGGTGACATGAACAACACGCTGGACATGGGGCTTTACTCCTCCGATTTTGACCTCGCCCTCACCAAAACCCTCAGCCCCGGCCAATCCGCTACCGTGGATGTTGGCAACCAAATCTCGTACCTCATCACCGTAACCAACCAAGGAGCAAACCCTGTTTACGAAGTAAAAATCACCGACCATTACCCAACCGGCCTCGTGCTGAGCCCTGGCAACGCTGGCTGGAACGCTGCTGGCCAAAACACCGCAACCTACACCATCGCTGGCCCAATCCAGCCCGACAGTTCCATTTCGGTTGAAATCTTGATGACCGTTCAGTATGCAGCTTCGGGCGTCACCTTGCAAAACATGGCCGAAGTGACCAGCGCCAAGGACATCAACGGCGACGTGATTACCGACCTGGATTCGACGCCGAACAACAGCGCCCCCGGCGAGGACGACATGGACGATGTGTCCATCCAACTCATTCCGCATGACCCCACTGGTTGGATTTATTGCGATAAAACAGGCAAAATCATCACGGGCGGAACCATCAGCGTAACGGGGCCGAACGGCATCCCGAACAGCCAGGTCTTCATCATGAACGACGGCTCGAACGG
>JBGSWN010000119.1:0-31144 GCA_041752395.1 Saprospiraceae bacterium
CACCTACACCCGCATCATGCACCAGGAGTTCTACGAAGGCTGCGGGCAGGACGACTGCTCGTGGTGCCGCTTCCTGAAGCAACAGCAGCAGGTGGATAGTTTTGCGGATGTGGAGGGGGAAGAGTTGGATGATTGAGCTTGTTTATCAGACCAATAGCTTTGCCATATGACCAATGTTGAGCCATTGCTGCAAAAGGCATTTTGGGCATTGTATAAACTAAAAAATCGCTCGATATGGTTAGTACCATATCGGGCGATTGTGTTTTCGGAAGCAACTGGCTCACCCTTTCTTTACAAACTCATACGGCGTAAACTCTACGAAATCCGCCACTTGAAGGATGAAATCCTTCACCGCACCATTTTCCACGTCAAAATGCACGGGCTTGATGCCAAACAGCGGGTCGTTAAATGAAAGCAGGAAGCGACTGCCGCCGAGCGGTTCCAGTTTGCCGATCAGGTTCGGGTGGTGCTGGAAAATCAACTTTAGCGACTTGCCATCGTCATTGACCATTTTGAGGTTGCCATAAGCTTCGTTTTCGTAATTCCCCGCATATTTCCCAAAGGCCAATTCGGTCTTTGGCTGCTGCGCAATGGTGTCCCGCATCAGCTGGAATTGCTGCATTTCCTCCGCATTTTGGGCTTGGTTTCCTTCGTAAAAAATCTGGCTGTAATTGCGATACGGCAGGCCGAGGTAAGCATCCAGAATTTCCCGTTTCAGCGCCACATAAAACGCATTGGCGTCTGTGTTCGTCAGCACCACAATCCCCAATTTTTGCTCTGGGTACATCGTCACGGAAGTCACAAAGCCGTTGACGCCGCCCGTGTGCGACACCTCCTCCCAACCCTCATAATCGCTCAGTTCCCAGCCCATGCCGTAAAGGGCGTAGTGCCGACGAATACCATACGTGGTCGTGTTGCGGCGTCCTTCAATGCTGAGCGGTTGGCGGGTGCGCTGCAAAACCTTGAGCGGCAGCACAGTTTGCCCCTCGTAGCGTCCGCTATCGAGCTGCGCAATAAGCCAGTGGCTCATGTCCTCCACGCTGCTGAAGATGCTGCCTGCCGGGGCGAGGTTGTCGATTTTCCCGTAGGGAATCCCTACCAGTTCGCCCGTGGCAGGAAGGATGGTGTGGGCATGGGCAGCGTTGGTAGCTTTGCCTATTTCTGCGCTGAGTGCCAGCGTGCGGTTCATCTTTAGCGGTTGGAAAATCCGCTGGCGCAAATTGTCCTCCCAGCTTTTGCCGCTGATGCGTTCGATGCATTTGCCAGCCAGCAGAAAGCCTGCATTGCAGTAGCCCCATTTGGTGCGGAAAGGGTAAACAGGCGTCAATTTCCCGAACTTCTCGATGACTTGGTCCTGCGTCAGGTCGCTCGTCCAGTACATAAAATCGCCCTGAAAAGTCTCCATACCGATGCGGTGGCTGACGATGTCCTGTAGGTTCAGGTGCTGCGCCACCCAGTCGTCCTTCATCGTAAATTTGGGCAGGTACTTCACCACGGGGTCGTCGAGCTGGCAAAGGCCATCGTTTTCGAGCATGGCCAGCGCCGTACCCGTGAACGCTTTGGTATTGGAGCCAATGGCGAAAAGCGTATTGGCGTCCACCTTCGCAGGTTTGCCAGCTTCAAGAACGCCGTAGCCCTTGGCCATGACCAGTTTGCCGTCCTTGACGACGCCCACGGCCACGCCGGGGATTTTCCACATCGTCAATGCCCGATTGACGTAGGTATCGAGGCTGTCCCGTAGGAACGGCGGGAGGGTGGTGGTGACGTTTTGGGTGAATGCCTGTGTCCAAACGACGAGGAACAGGGCGGTGGGGAGGAGGAATTTGTTTTTCATGTGGAGGAAATTTTGGGTGAAGGTAGGGAATGATGATTGGCGAGAATTGTATTTTGTGGGTGAGTATGGCCGGAAAAGCAGAATCAATAATGCTCCCAGACCGGTTCCCATCGACCGTTTAGATAGGCCTTTCTACATTCCACCGGTGGCTTTTGGAAGCTGACCCACCGGCATTTTTCGTTGCAATTTTCGTCGTAAATATAATCCACGCCTTCATGGGTCACCTCTTCGTTTCTCACCCTATAAAGGTTCTCTCCGCCCACTTTCATTTTCAGGATGGTGAAAATGGATTTATGGCCGGCAAGTTCCCGCACTTTCTCGGCGAGGCAGGCAGGCAGTTGCTTCTGTACGGGGAAAGTGAGTTCAAGCGAAACCACCTTCGGCGAAGCCTGCCGCACCAGCGGTTCATTGCTCAGGTGGCTGCCTTCCCCCTTGATTTTTTCATCAATTTCCCCGGTAGAAGCGCCGAAAAACATCCTGACGCCTTTGCCTGCCAAAGTGCCGCCGTTCCAGTTGGCCACTCGGCCGCCATAGGCCCAGTCAAAGCCCCAAAATTCAAAAGGTGCCCCGTTTTGCATTTCCACTTCCTCCATTGTCGAGCCGATAGTGAGGCCGTTTTCCAGCTTCCAGTCAGAGTCGCCGCCAGCCATACGATCCACGTCGATTTTGATGAAACCGGGGCGCTGCGATATTGGCGCCGGTGTCCAGTACACCTGTACTCTGCGGTGCGATTGGCCCTCGAAAATAACCACCCCCTTGGCCCTTAATCCCTGCCCGACGTCCACTTGGTCCACCTTGGCGTATTCGCCGTAGGCGGCCAACACGTCAGCTTTCGAGCAATGGTCTTTTGTGAGGAGGCCCACCCGTTCGCCGGGCACGATGGTGAAATCGAGCCGTGGATCCGGGGCAACGGGAGATTTTAATGAGGGAGCCTGTTTTTCATGACAATTCAGCAGCACCACAGTGAGCGCAAAAAGCAGAAGATTTTTCATCATGGCTTTCAAAATTGTGTCAATTCAAAAGAGCGTTCGCGGCTGGTCCGCTTCCGACCCTTATTTTTTCTTCGAAAATAACCACTACAAAAAGTCCTTTCCCGCAAAGTCATAGTCCCAACTATTGTGGTTCACGAATGGGTATTCGACTTAGCTGGCATAGCGGCCGAGGGTCTCGGGCGGTCGTACATGTCGCGGGAATCCTGCGCTGGCGCCAAGGCATCTGCCCCGTTGTGGAAAACCCGGAACGGCACCTTGGCCATGTCGTTGTTACAGACCGACACGTTGCCCCAGTTACTTCAGGTTTTACACCTTTCGATTTGAGCAACACTTACTAGATGCTACAAATATAGCAGTAGTTCAATCAAGCGTTGAGCGAAGCGGCTCTTGCATTGCGCTACCGATAATCTATCCTTTCCAATCTCGTGATAATTCAGGATTGGGGAATAGTGACCAGCGGGAGGCACAATAGGACGCATTGCACAAATACAATTTTTTATATCTACAAATTTGTCTACATGATTCTTCTGGCTCCAATTCTGTGGCCCGCAACCCACACTCACCCATCCCCGTTAAACCCCTACCTTTGCCACACCAATTCACCAACGAAATCACGAAATACGAATCCTACGAACCCGAAATCGGCCTCGAAATCCACCTCCAACTCGCCACGGAAAGCGAGGCGTTTTGCAGCGGTTTTGGGAAATTAGCTTAACTTTGGATAAAAATTCCGCCACATGACCAATTCATTGAATAATGCACAAAGGACACTGCTAGAGCTGCTGTCCGAGCCACTTACCGAGGCTGAATTGGAGCAATTGCGCTCCATGCTGGTGCAGTTCCGTTACCAACGGCTTCAACAAATGCTGAATGCCCAATGGGAACAAAAGGGCTGGACGCAGGCTACCCTCGAAAAGTGGTACAAGGAGCATAACCGTACACCCTATCGCAGCCAACAAGTAGCCAAGGCATGAAGGTCGTCGTAGATACCAACCTCATGCTCGTCATGCTGCCTGAAAAATCTGTTGACCATGATTTGTTTCTGGCTTTGTTGAATGGGGAATACGAAGTTTGCGTCACTCCCGATATTTTGCTGGAATACGAAGAAATCATCGCTCGGAAAAATGGTCCAGCCATAGCAAGTGCTGCCATCGAATTGCTTGTTTCCCTGCCCAATATTCATTTCATAAATCGGTATTTCCAATGGAATCTCATCACTGCCGACCCTGACGACAACAAGTTCGTGGACTGTGCCATTGCTGCCGATGCCCAATTTTTGGTCAGTGACGACAGGCATTTTCAAATCTTGAAAGCCGTGGAATTTCCAAAAGTAGAAGTGATTGGCAAACAACAATTCCGAGAAAAACTACAGTTGTAATTCCGAATCAAGCAATGAAACAGGCGCTCCATCTTGGCGTTCAATAGCCTTCCAAACTTTATTTTCATGAAATACGACACATACAAGCCAGTCATCGGCCTAGAAATCCACCAGCTAGACCCGATGGTGGCCAGTTTGCAGGACACGGACGCCACCGCCATGAAACTGTGGAAAGCTGCCCGCCATGTGGTGAAACCTCAAAGCACTCCGACGCAGCTTTTGGCCTTGGTGAGTACCCAGGATGGCGAGGCGCTGGTGCCAGTGGCCGATGCCGTTTTCATGGCCATCAATGGCACCAAACACGCCGCCACTACCAATGAAAAAGGCGAGGCCGCACTGAACCCACTGCCTTTTGGTATCTATGATTACCAATGTGAATTGCCCGGCTACCAGTCATTCCTGCTCAAGCAACAGAAAGTGGTGCGGTGCCGTGTGAACAAGGTGGCGGTGGTGCTGAAACGAGCGGCGTAAGCATTATATAAGCTAAACGTAATCGCCCGATATGGTATGATGCCATATCGGGCGATTTGTTTTCGGAAGCAACTGGCCCCAATTGCTTTATCTCGAAACATAAAGGAATAAAATCTTTGCCGCAAGCGCTCCAAATTCTTTCCAGATTTCCCACCTTATCTTTACCCCCATGAAAATCCTCATCATCGAAGACGAACCTGCCCTTCGGGAAACCATCGCTGGCTACTTCCTCAAAGAGGGCTACGTCTGTGAGGCAGCGGAAGACTTTCACACGGCAGCGGAAAAGGTCACCCTGTACGAGTACGACCTCGTGGTACTTGACATTTCGCTGCCTGGCGGCAATGGGCTGGACGTTTTGCGCCAGCTGAAAAAAATCCATCCCGAAACAGGCGTCCTCATCCTATCCGCCAAAAACTCGCTCGACGACAAAATCACGGGCCTCGACCTCGGTGCCGACGACTACCTCACCAAACCCTTCCACCTCCCCGAACTCAATGCCCGGGTGAAGGCACTGCTCCGGCGACGGTTTTTCAAGGGCAGCCAAAGCGTCGTTTTCGAGGAAATCGAAATTGACCCGACCAACAACGTCATGCAGGTACACGGCAAGCCGGTGGAACTGACAAAAAAGGAGTATGACCTGCTGCTATATTTTATCACCAATAAAAATCGGGTGCTGACCAAAGCCGCCATTGCCGAGCATCTTTGGGGTGATTATATGGACTTGGCCGATAATTTTGATTTGGTTTATAGTCATATTAAAAATCTTCGGAAAAAAATTATGCAGCACGGTGGGAACGATTACATAAAAACAGTTTACGGCATGGGATATAAATGGGGAGTAATGGCCATTTGCTATTGGCTGTTTGCTATTGGCAATTTGTCGTAAATTGGACTTGGAAACAAAAACAAAATATATACTATGAGAGACTTTAGAAAACTTGAGTTTTGGAAATTAGGGATGGAGATTGTGAACGATGTGTATAATTTGGTGAAAAAACTGCCAAAAGAGGAACTGTTTGGCATTAGTCTTCAGATGAGAAGGGCCGTTATTTCCATGCCTTCCAATATTGCAGAAGGCTGTAGTCGCAATAGTAACAAGGATACGGCCCGATTCTTTGAAATAGCTATTGGCTCTGCTTTTGAATTGGAGACCCAGCTCATAGCTTGTACTCAAATTGGTTATTTCGTAGAAAGCGAATCAAATCCAATCATTTCAAAACTTGAAATTTTTCAAAAGAAAACAAATACCTATATGCAAACGCTTAAATAGCAATTGGCTGTTAGCTATTTGCATTTGGCCAATAGCTAACAGCCAATTGCCAACCGCAAACAGCATGAAACTACTTGATAAAAATAATCGCAATTTTATTCGCTTTACAGCCCTATTGCTGCTGTTTGGCAGTGTGCTTTTTTATTTTACCGTAAACTATATAACCCGCTCCGAAATTGATGAAAAACTGGAAGTAAACCAGCAACGAGCTATCAGAATAATTAAAAATAGGCAATCCTTGCCACAGTTTCCACCCATTATATAAGTTGAAATTATTCCAAAAAAAAACAGCAAATATTGGTTATTCAGATACTATGGTATTTGACCCCATCGAAAAAGAAGATGAGCCATACCGCCAACTTATTTCCGAGGAAAATATTGATGGTAAAATATACCGCATCACCAACCGCACCTCCCTGCTGGAATCGGAAGATTTGATACTCGCCATTGGCAGCTGCATGTCGGCGCTGGCGCTGCTACTTTTTGCTTGGATGTACAGCCGTTCTTCGCAAAAATTATGGGAGCCTTTTCAACAGCAGTTGGGTACACTGAAGCAGTTTTCGCTGGCGCAAAACAAGCCTATTGCCCTGGCACCAAGCGAAATCAGCGAGTTTGAAGAACTGAGAACTGCCCTCCAACAACTGACCGAAAAGGTGCGGGCGGACTACCGTAACCTCAAGGAATTCACCGAAAATGCCAGCCATGAAATACAGACACCGATTGCCATTATCCGTTCTAAAATCGAGTATCTTATTGAAAATGAAGCGTTTAACGATGGGCAGATGGCGGCACTGGGCACAGTTTACGAAGCTGCCAACCGCCTTAGTCGCCTCAACCAAAGCCTTTTGTTACTCACTAAAATCGAGAACCGGCAGTTTGGGGATACATCGAAAGTCCCTGTCAATGACATCATCGTGGAGCACGTGGGACTGCTCGGCGAACTGACCGACAGCAAAAACCTGCAACTCAAAACCGAACTTTCAGCCGACCTGAACATCCACGCCAATCAGGCGCTGGTGGAGATTTTGGTGAAAAATCTTTTGGAAAATGCCATTCGGTACAGCCAGCCTAGCGATACCATTTTCATGAAAACGACTACCGAAAAAATCACGTTCAGCAACCCCGGCAATGCCACCATCGAGCAGCCTGCCCGCCTGTTTGGGCGCTTTCAGAAACAGGACAATAATGGCACTTCGCTCGGTTTGGGCTTGGCCATTGTTAAAAAGATATGCGAGGTAAATGGGTGGAAAGTTTCGTATGCATTTAAGGAAGAAAGGCATGAGTTTGCCGTGGTTTTTGGAAAATAAAACAACCATTTGCGACCCTCCAAATTTCCTCCAGAATCGCCCCGCATCTTTGCCCCATCAAAAATCATTTTCAATCATTAAAAGCAACAACATGAAGTACCTATTATTAGTCACCGTGCTCAGCTTCGGTATTCTTTCCACCTCCTGCGCACAGGGCAAAAAGACAGCACCAGCAGCCGTTCAGGCCGCTTTCAAGGCCAAGTTCCCGACCGTACAAAAAGCCAAATGGGACATGGAGGACGAGAACGAATGGGAGGCTGAATTCAAAAAGGACGGCAAGGAGATGTCCGCCAATTTCAACAACGACGGCACTTGGTTGGAGACGGAAACGGAAATCAAATCCGCCGACCTGCCGCAGGCCGTGAAAGATGCGATGGCTTCGCAATTCGCTGGCTACAAAACCGAGGAAGCGAGTATGGTTCAGACCGCTGAAATGGCCGCTGGTTACGAAGTGGAAATGGAAAAAGGCGAGACGACCATCGAGGTGCTCTTCGGTGCCGACGGGACGGTCATCAAGCAGAAAACGGAAAAGGAAGAAGACGAGGATTAATAGCTGGCTTTTGCTCCGCAAAACGAAAACATGAGTCGTCCCAATTTTCAATCCACGGTTTTAAGTACTGCAAATACTGGGAGGTAGCAAGAAATGAACCCGTTTGAAAAGCCTTCTCCCTGCCGTCACCTATTATTTAAATCATTGGTTGAAAGAGGCCGATTTCTGTTTTCAAAAATTCGAGAGAATTCATGTTCACTGCGTAAGTTAACGCTGTTTATTCATTCGTTACTTAAGCTGTCATTATGAAAAAATGGCCGTGTGGATGCTACTCCACCCGGCCATTTTCACTCGTTTTACCTCGAAAGTGTCACCAAGCCACTCGCCACCCGGCCATCCACCAGCAGGTGGTAAAAGTACATGCCGGGCTGGGCATTATTGGCCTCCCAAGTCAGTGATTGCTGGCCTGCGGTCATTTTTTGCTCCGCAAACGCCTTGACCAACCTGCCGTTCATGTCGTAAATATTGGCCTGAACATCGGCTACATTTTCCAATTCAAAACCAAGGTTCACCCTTTCGGTAAAAGGGTTGGGTGAGGCCGTCACGTTCGATGCAAACGGCTTCGTTTCCCCGGTGCCGGACACAAAATCGTACTTGTAAATAAAACCGAAAAGGTCGGTCACGTACATATTGCCCACTGCATCGAACGTGAAGCTCGGGTTCAAACCTATCATGCCTTCTGCAATAATGGACTTATCGCCGTTGGGCATTATCTTGATGACTTTGCCCGTGCCGGGATAGAAGCCGAGCGTGGTATCCACCGGGCCGAACTGTCCGAACTGCAATACGCAGAGGTTGTCGTCCTTGGGGTCGTAGCCCATGTCGGTGAGCAGGGTGAAGCCCGTTTGCCAAGGGGTCAGGTTGCCGCTGTTGTCGAGGTTGAAGATGCTGGCAGCCCCATCCACGAAGGGAAAACCCGTGAGTTGGCAGACGTAGTAGCCGCTGCCGTCGGCTTTCGGCACGATGTCCGTTGGCACTGCGTCAACGAAGGGTGGGCCGAAGGGCAGCGGGTTCGCAAAGGGAGGCAGGGAGGCCACCGTGCTCACCGTGCCAGTGTTGGCCTCCACTTTGAGGATGAGGTTTGCGCCAGCGTCGGCCACCAGTATGTCGCCGTTGGCAGCCCAGGTGATGTTGTACGGGTCGCTCTGCAGCAGCCCTTGGTCGTGTACGTGGTCGCCGAGCTTCATGCTCAGTTCCACGTCGTTCAGCGTGAGCGGGGTGCCCGGTGTGAAGTTCGATTTGTCCACCACCAGCAGCGACTCGCCCATCGCATGTGGGCCTTCGCCTACCACGATTAGCACTTTGTTGTTGGGCATCTGGTAGGTGCGGAACGCTCCGGCCACTTCGCCCGTCAGGGGGTTCAGCGCACTGGGCAGCCCGGTCATGAAGATGGTCTGTGTGCCATCCGGGGCGATGATGGTGATAACGCCGTCGTCGTTGGCCTGGCCGTACTCGGTGACCCAAAGGTTGCCGCTGTCGTCCACTTCCACACCGATGAGATTGTTCACGAAGCCCTGCGCCACGATGGTCGGTTCCACTTGTGCTTTCAGGGTAAATGTGGCCATGATAATGGCAGTTGCGAGAAAAAGTAATTGTTTTTTCATTTGAAAAATTTTTGATTGTTAAGAATGTTGAATTGTTTTATTGCTGTGATAATGCAGTTGCTGTAATTACCGGGAATTTGCTGGTTCTTATTATTGCTTTATAATGGCTTTAGTTTCCACATATACGCCGTCCACATTTACCGTCAGCCAATAAATTCCTTTGGGTAAATCATACGTATATATGCCAAATTGAAGCTCGCCTTCCGGCTTTTTCCCCAGCTTTATTTGCTGTAAAATTTTACCGTGCATATCCTGCAAAATGTATTGCAGCTCACCTGCCCGAGGTAAGCGGAGATGGGCGTTCCAAACTAAACTTGCAGGGTTTGGGGAGACGGTCAAGCCCAGGCTCGTATGGCCGTCAAGCCGCCTTTTTGTTGCGCTGCTGGGCATGTTTTTTTGAAAAAAAACCTGGAGCAGCGTGGCACTTGCCGAGGTCTGCCCAGTCTGGTTGTTCACCACGAATGGGTTCGACACCCCCTCCGGCGTCACGATGCCCCCGACGATGTAGCCCACGAGCGTTTCGCCATCTGGCAAGGCGTCGTAGTCCACGATGCCGTTTGGAAGGGTCGGTATGCCTTCCGCAAGCAGGAATTCAGCACTCGTACCGGTGTAAAAAGGCAGTTCCGCATCGAAAGCCACCTCCTCGTAGCTGCCATCGGCGAGGCGGCTGACCCGGCTCACGGTCTTCACGAACGGGATGCGGTTGTCCTTGATGAGGCTGTCATTTTCGTTCAAATAATACTGGCTCATGCCGCCGAAAAAGAGGGTGTGCATCTCGTTTTGCGAAGCAGAAAAAACTGGAACTTTGGCACAGTGGTACTGCGCCAAAAACTGGCTGAAGCCATTGACCGGTGCATGGCCACTGTGCCGAATTTCCACTGTATTCAAGAAGGGCAAAAGCGCCAGCCCCGGCTGAAAAACACCCGAAAAGGCGCTAATGCCGCTTTCACCATTTTCGTAAATCTGTGGTACGAGGTTGTAGTCCCGGCGGTGCAGGTTCAGCTCGTCCTTCACTTCGCTTTTGTGAGGGACTTGCCAACCTGCACTGTCGGGTTCGAGGGTAAATTTTCGAATAGCGTTGGTGTAAACCTGCACGTTGTTCGCTCCGGCATTGGCCGAGTAAAGCCCTTCGAAGCGGTGGCCTCCGACGAGGTAAAACGTGTCGGCCAGCATGGCCAGTTGCCCACCTGTGACGGCGAAGAACGTGTCCCTAACTTGTTGAAAATGAGGCAGTAGCGAGTCGCCCTTCATCACGGCATTCATTGCCGAAGGCACGTTAATCAGCGTCAGGTATGGGTAGGTGCGATGGTCTTGCAGCACTTCGCTGCGCCCGTAGCCGCCGACAAAAAGCAGCGTTTCGCCCCATTGAAAAAATTCCATGTTGCTGCTGCGCAACTGCTCGGCGAGCGTGTCGGGCAGCTCGTTCAGCGGCTTCTGCCATATCTGCCAAGTTGCAGGTTCCACCACGTAGATGGACTGGTTGGCGGCACTGGTTTGGAAGCCGCCGTTCTTGGGGTGCAGGCCGTCCTTCCTGCCACCGAGGAGGAGCCACTTGCCCTCGTATTGCGCAGCAGCGAAGGAGTGCAGCCCTGGCAGCCCCGGCACGCTGAGGGTGTCGAGCCGGATGCCGAGGCTGCTTTGCGAAGTTGCGAAGCAACAATACAACAGGCAGTTGATGAGGATAAATGCGGTTTTCATTTGATTGTTGGTGAAATACTTCTTGGTTATTTTAGTGGCTGAAATCGATTGTAAAACTGGCCCTTGTGCCGCCGTTAACGCAACCGCATAAACTGGCGGTCTTGGCGATTTTCATGCGGCTTGATTAGCATGAATTGCTGATGCAAATTTGGGGTCAAGGGCCACAAAAGGGTTATCAGCTTTGTCGCAAAGGCTTTCAAATTGGTCGCACCGACGTTTTTTACCATTGAATAAGATTACGAAGTAGGTGGGAATTTGGATCACCTGGAGGAACAAATCATCCGAGGCCGCAATATGCACACTGCACATATCAATTCACCCGCTTTCGCTCCTCTTCCGAGCCAGTTCCACGCTGCCGTGCGCCTTTCAGCTTGTTGTTCCCAAAATTGCGGGAAAAGGTCAGCTTGTAGGTCCGGTTGCTGAAGTCCAGCGTTCCGGTGGACACGAGATTGTATTCTGGGAAATTGTTGTCCCAACGAAACAGCATCGAGTCGAACAGGTCGTCAATGCCGAAGCGGAGCGTACCGAGGTCGCCCTTTAGTTTCTTCTGTAAACCGATATTGATGAACCGCACGGGCAGGGAAAGGTAGGTGCCCGACAGCGATTTCGATTGGTAAAATGCCACCAGTTCAGCGCTGAAATCCTTGGGCAGCGTGAAGCTGTTTATCCAGACTATCTGATAGTTTTTGTTGCTGACGCTCACGAGGTCCCCCTCGAAATAGGCATTTGCCTCCTGCCAAGTGCCGATGAGGTTGTTCTGCATTCCCCACCATTTCGTCAGTTGCAACGGAAAGGCCACGGTGAGGGAGGCAGTCTGGCGGTTTTTCAAATTATCAGCCCCCAGTGTCTGCGTGTTCGTGCCTTCGATGACCCGCCACTGCGCACCAGCGATGGCATCGTCCTCCAAGCTATATTGCAAGGAAAACAAGGCGGTCTTGAAGCGGTAGTCCAGCTTCACGTTATCGGAGATGGACGGCTGCAAGGCCGGGTTGCCCGTAAAAAACGTGAAGGGGTCGAAGAAAAAAACGAACGGCGCCAGGTCGTTGAACGTGGGCCGGGTGATGCGGCGGCTGTAGGACAAATTCGTCGAGTTGTTGTCGTTAAGGGTGCGGGAGAGGAAGAAGCTGGGAAAAAACCTGCCGTACTGGCGGTCCACGATGTTGGCCTGCTCCACGGTGCCGAGGTTGGAATTGGTGTACTCGTAACGCAGGCCCAGTTTCAGGTTAGTTTTGGCATTCACCGCCACATCAAAAGCCGAGTAGGCCGCCCCGATGCTTTCCTTTAGGCGGTACTCGCCGCTCAGTTCGGGGTCGTTTACTTTTGAGCCGTTTTTCAGATAGTAAACCGTCACGTCATTGTCGAAACGGGAACTGGTGCCTTTCACGCCCAGTTCCATTTTGGTTTTCTCCGAAATGCTTTTCGAGTATTCCAGCCTTCCCACGGCCACGTTGATGGGCGTTTTCTTGCCGGTGAAAGTCTCGTCAGTGTAATTCAAATCCCCAGCTCCGTTGGCGTGGTCAATCACATAGTCGGCAGGTTGGTCATTGTTGTAGTGCAGGTAGTCCGCATCGAAGGTCAGCACGCCTTTTTTCTCGAAGGTGTGCTGAAGGTTCAGGTTTCCACCGAGGTGTTGCCAATGGTTCACCTCCGCCGTGTTGACGGTCAGCAAACTGTCCAAACTGCCATCGTATACCACGGAAGTATTGGTCTCGGAATCTTGGCTGTAACGGTTGTCGTAGCCGGAAGCCAAAATGCCCAGCACGGTCCGCTTGCCTAGGCTCACGTCGAGGCCGAGCCTCGCATTGTGGTTGCGCTGGATGGCGGGGTCACGTTCATTGCGGGTATGGGTGATGAGGGTCTGCCCGGCCACGATGGTTTCTCGTTGGAAGTCAGCGACAGTCAACTGGGCTTGGCGGCTGAAAGAATAATCGCCAAAAAGGTTGAACCTATTTTTGCGATAGTTGAAATTGATGCCCGCCGAAGGGGCCGTCCCATTGCCAACGGCAGCGGAGAGCGAATAGGAGCCGTTCAGTCCGAGGTCGCTGCGCTGTTTCAGCACGATGTTGATGTAGCCTGCATTGCCCTCCGCATCGAAATTTGCTGGCGGCGTGGTGATGATTTCTATCTTCTCAATGTTGCTAGAAGGCATCCCCGCCAGCAACTGCACTACTGCCTCCATCGGCATTCGGTTGATTTTGCCGTTCATCATCACGATGACACCGTTCTTACCCGCCATCGAGATGAGGTTGCTTTGGCGGTTCACCACGACGCCGGGGGAGCGCTCCAGCACGGCCAGTGCCGTAGTGCCAGCTGCGGTGATGCTGCCTTCCACATTGACTACGAGGCGGTCTATCTTTTGCTCAAAAAGCTGCTTTTTGGCCACCACTTCCACGGCGTTCAGTTGCGCAACATCCTCGTTCAATTGGATATTACCTGCGGCAAAATCATTTCCAGCAGCTAAACTGAACGGAAGGTAGCCTGCGTAAAAACCAACCATCGTCGTGGAGAGCAGGTAACTGCCCTTTGGCACTTCACGGAATGTGAAGCCACCGTCTTCGCCCGTCACTTCGCCCCGAATGAGGGAGGAGTCGGAAGCATTGAGCAGCAGCACGTTTGCGAAAGCAAGTGGGCCGCTGGCGTCGAAGACCTTACCGTGCACAGTACCTTGGGCAATGGCGTTTTGAAGAAAAAACAAGGTGAAAAAAAGGGTTGAAAGGATGGTTTTCATTTGATGAAATTTAGGTAATTGATTACTGAGGTAAAAGAAGTAGGCATTATTCATGGCCGTTCGGCAATCTTTTCATTTGGAAGGTGGCGGATTGGTTTCCAGCGGAGGCACCGTTTGTAGGTAGGCCCAAATGGCGCTGACCTCTGTGTTGTCCAGCAAGGCAAAGCGGGGCATGACAACACTAAGCACCGTGCCATCGGGGCGTATGCCGCTCACGGCTGCCTGCCGGAACTGATCAAAAGTCCATTTGCCGATGCCCTGCTCCGGGTGCTGTGTGATGTTGCGGGAAACGCTTTCAAGCGTCGCATGGTCGGAGATGTGGTTTCCGCCAGCGAGATAGCCCGGCGTCTTTTCCGGCTCCATGATGTTGTGGCTTTCAAAACTGGCGACGTGGCAAGCCACACAATTGTACCTCGTCGTGACCAAGTATCGCCCGTAGGCAACCGCATCGGTAGCTGGCGGCATCGTTTTGGGCTGGCCGTCGAAAGGCAGTGGTTTGAAGATGCCGAACCTAATCAGGGCTTTTGCCAGCAGCGAATAATCAGTGTGGGGCGTGGCATCCGAGGCTTCCAGTTCGGGTGCGTCGGAGTGGAGAAAAGCGATGACCGCCGCCATATCCTCTTCCGAGAGATTGGGGAAATACATGTACGGCCCCACTATCTGGCCGTCCCGTCGGATGCCCGTGCGCATGAGGTAAGCGATTTCGCCGTCCTTGTACCTGCCGAGGCCAGCCGTCGGGTGGCGGGTGATGTTGCCCGACCAGATTTCGCCCATCCCTGCGCTTTTGGGCAGGAAGAGCTTGCCTTCCCACTTGCCGCTTTCGCTTGCATGGCAGCCAGCACACATCGTGCGGGCGATTTTTGCACCATGCGCAATCGAAGTGCTATCCGTTGGAATTTGGATGTCAAGGTTTTTTACGGGATTTGTGGGCAGGTCGGTAAAGTTTATCCAAGCGGCGGTGCAGGCGATGGCCAATACGAGGACGCCGAGCAGGATGCCGAGGATTTTCAGCAATTTCTTCAATGGTGAAAGGATTTATAAATTGGTGGAATAGGTGGTCAAGCGATGGGCTGCTGAGCAATGGGAGTCAAGCGGCAACTTCAAGTCGCCGCCTGACTTGGAAAACGTCATTTCTTTTCCATCAGCAACGCCTCCAGCTTCGCAAGCCGGGCTTCCATGGCCTCCATTTTGCCTGCCTGCTCCGCAATTAGGGCAGCGTTATCTCCCCTCAGTTTCTCAATTTCCGCTTGTTGTTCCTGCATTCCTTTAATCAAGACTGGTATTAAGTCCGAGTAGTAAATGCCCAACCTTTCTGAGGGTACCTGTGTTAGCTCCCCCGTTTTTTCATCCCTTTTTGTTTCGTGGTCAACCACGACCTCGGGGATGATTTCCTGAACCTCCTGTGCCAGTAAACCAAGCTTGGTGTCTTGTATTTTATCGTCTTTCCAAGTGAAAGACACGGGTCGAAGTTTCATGATTTGTTCCAAACCATACTTAAGCCCCAATATGTTTGATTTGTCCCTGGCATCAGAGGTGTTGATAGTACCATTTACTGCATAAACTGAAGCCCAACGCCTGCCCGAAGCACCGCAATTGTCGCCACCATCAACTGCTGATGAAATAGTGCCATCACAAATCAATTCGTAATTTCCGCCATCGCTAATGGATTCCACAGAGCCTATATAGAGGGTTGACCCCAGGCGGATATTGCCAGCTACATGCAATTTTTCAGTGGGGTCGGTGCCGATGCCCACGTTGCCTGATGGGCGCCAAATATTGCCGCCACCCAATATTGGCGACCACGTGCTATAATCGGAGAGGTCAACAGAGCCGCCACCATTGGAAAGGTACAAGGTGTGAGCAAATATGGAGAGGGACTGTATTTCGTTGAAGCTGGAATTGTCGTCATCGCCCGTGTTCGTGATGGTATTGTTGCCGTTGATGCTGATGCCGCTGCCAGCAGTGTAAGTGGGCAGGGAAACCGAGCCGCCGTCGCTAAGGTTGAGCGTCGTTCCGCTAAGGGAGAGGTACTGGAGCTCGTTGAAGCTGGAGTTGTCGTCGTCGCCCGTGTTTGAGATGAAATTGCCGTTGATGTTGATGCCAGGCCCTGCGAAGTAGCCGGGGTCCGTTGGCAGTATCACGGAATTGCCGTTGGAGATGGTAAGTTCGTTGCCGTTGATGCTGAGGCTCTGAAGCTCGTTGGAGGCCGAGTTGTCTGTGGCGCTGATGGTGGTGCCATTGATGTTGATTCCCTGCCCAGCGGTGTACTGGGTGCCATTGTCATTGGCGGGCGTCCAGGAGGAGCCGTTCCATTTGAGCACCTGCCCGCTGGTAGCGCCGTTCTGCCCAATGGTGACAGGGCTGCCCGCCGAGCCGTTGCCGATGAGCGGTGTTTGCGTCACGGTGGCACCTCCACCGCCGCCTCCGCCCACGTTGTCGTCCTGAGGTATCCACTGCGAGCCGTTCCACTTGAGCACTTGGCCGTTGGCGGCGCCAGTGGTAGTCACGTCGTTCAGGTCGTTGATGCCTTGGGGCACCACGCCGGGGGCCATGTCTGAGGCCTGGATGGAGCCGTTTGCAATCTTGTCGGAATTGACGGCGTTGGCGGCGAGCTGCGGCATGGGATAGAAGCCCGTCAGGCTACCTCCCGCCGGGGTGCTGGTGGTGATGTCGTCGGTGGCGATGGGGTCGCCTGTGTTGCTGATGGTGTTGTTGACGATGCTGATGCCAGGCCCTGAAACGTAGGTGCCACCGCCAGCGGGCAGGTTGACACTGCCGCCACCGTTGCTGAGGCTCAACTGGCCAGTGGCGGGGTCGTAGGCGAGGGCCTGCATGGTTCTTTCGGCCACCTTTGCATAGGGCACGGCCTGTAGCTCGGAGGGGGAGAAGTCGTAGTTGTTGCCATTGGCATTTATGACCACCTTGAGAAAGAGGCCGCCGGTGCCCCAACTGATGTTGGAGAACGGGATGGAGGGGCTAGAGCCTTTGCCCACCACGAGGCTGAACATGCCGAGCTGGTCGGTAGTGATGGTATGCGTCTCGGAATAGAGACTGGTTCCCACGTCGTTCAGGATGCTGATAGTGGCCGTGCCAGTGGTGTTCCCGATGGCCACGTAGCTGCTGTTGCGAAGTACTGCCTGATAATTGAAGCCGATAGTCTGTGCGTAAATGGCACCTGTGGAAAGAGCAAAGCATACCCATGTTAGGACAAGTCTAATTACTTTCATGTTGCTAATTTTTTTGAGCCAAGCGCTTACAGTCCTGGCGGGTTTGAAAAGTTTTGAATTGTTGTTTTATGTTAGTTTTCTGGGCGATGTCAGGGGCATTTTGATTTCACGATTTTGACGGTGGCATGGTTGCCGTCAGGGTCGGAAAGCCGAAGCAGGTAGATGCCACTGGGCAAGTACTGGACTTCCAAGGCGTTTTTGCCGATGGCAAGCAAGGGCATGGATGCCAACAGTTGCTTGCCCTGCAAGTCCCAGATTGCCGCCGTCAGGGTGTCGTCCTGCGTAGGAGCCTGGTACTCCACGTACACTACTTGCGAAGCGGGGTTTGGATAAACCAAAAGTTGCCAGTTGGCTAGTTCGTCGGTGCTGCCCACGATGTCGAGCACGCCATTGTGGAAGCCCTGCCCAAAACTGACGCCGGAAGTCGTGAGGGTCTGTACAGCGACCTCCCCCACCGTGTAGCTGAGGATTGCCCCGCTGGCGGTGGCTGTACTGCCTGCTGAGGCGAGCACTTCTGGCGAGAGGTACGCCTGTTGTGGCTTGGCAGTGATGCTGACGAGCAATAAAAGGATAAAAAATGGTTGTCGTTTTTTCATGATGAAAAGGTTATAGTTGATTGAAATGCACCCAAGGCTGCTGCTTTATGCCAATGCATGAGCTACCCTTCGACAGGCCGTATGGGTCACCCTATTTTTACCTGAATCTTGCTGGCATTACAAGGGGATAATGGTGTTAATATTTGCTCCTATTCGATATTGAAATCCCATTTCCTGTCCTCCTTGCCCTCCAATATGATGCTGAAGTCGGTAACGGCATCGCTCAGTTCGAACTTTACCTCCCCCTCTCCATAGCTTTTGGAATCAATGAGAACGGATAAAAAATTGGTCGGAGCAAGCGGGCCCCGTAGTGCTGGGGCCACCAGCCTGAAGTCGTCATTGCTGAGTATGGTATTGATGATGCCCTTGAAATCCAGCCCGATTTTTAGCGTGACCAACCGCCGCCCACCGCCAATGCTTTCCACCTTGCCCTCAAGTACCGAGTACACACGCTCGTATTGATCATTGCCCGGCGAGAACGTGAGTGGTTCTGCTGCCGAGATGTTCAAAGTGCCAGCCTTGCCAGGTTTCCCGCCGATAATAGCCGACGTGGTTACGGATTTGCTCGGGTCTGATTGTTTGTCACCGCCCGCATCGGCCGAGTTCAGCAGCGGCAAAAGCTGAAAAACCAGCAGGTAAACCAGCAAGGCTGCGCCAGCTATGTATGCGGCACGCACAAGCACGACAGGTTTCAGCCCAGTAGCAGCAAATTGAACATCATTCTCCTTGCTAACCGGCTGTGCCGAAGGTGTTGCAAAAGACATGTCGATAAGCTCCAACAAACCCTTGCGCAACCGGGCGGCTTCCATATTGGCTTGGTCATAGGAAATCGTGCCGGAGCGCTGCCGGGACTGTAAGTCCTTCCACTGGCTTTCCAGCAGCACTTGTTCGCCTGGGTTGCGCTGCCTAATTTTCAACTGCTCGAAGAGGCTTTCCACCTCGTTATCGGTGAGAAGTTGGATAAGGTCTTGTTTATTCATTGATAGCTCGTTTTTTTACTAGTTGGAATGTTTTCAATTTCATTGCATCTAAAGTCAGCGAAGTAAGTGCTGACGCTTGTTTCTTTCTAAAAACTGTTACGGCATCCATTTTGGTGCTGGCCACGGTGCGGCCAGCCAAATCGGTGACGGCGACAGTAAGCGATGAAGCCTCCGGCAAAGCCACTTGAAGTATCACCTTGTTGGCAACTTACCGGGTAATTTTTTCATAAGACTCAATTTTAATTCATAGCATTAATAGATTTCACTCCTTGACAATATGCTTTATGGTTAATTGACCACCATTGAGCAACTCCAAAAAGTAAACGCCACTGGCCAAGTTGCTGAGGTCTATATTAAACTCCGTGAGTTCATTTACCGCCAATAGCCTTCAAGTAAAGACAGAACTTTTATTGCTTATTTTAATATGCTTTTGATACTACAAAAATCCCCCACCTTACTTACTCCAACAATGGCATGCTTGCGGGGATTTTCATCCAATTCCAACCCGAAATACCCCCGCAAACATGCCATACTGATTACTTGCGAAAGCGGCTACTTTTGCCGGGATAATAGCATATAGTTTTCGCTGCTACTGCTCGCATTAACGAACTGCCAAACCATCCCGAAACCCGCCACTAGAAGCGCATTTCAACCGCTACTCGATGCAGGATGGCCTGCCGGACAAAGCCAGCTGGAAACCCACAGCATCTGGTTTTACTGGTTCTTCACTACCTTCACTTGCCTCAATCCTGCCTCACCATATAATTGTAAGTAGTAAATTCCTGCCGCCAAGCTTTCGGTGAAGATATTCAATTGGTTCAAGCCTTCGACAAGTTCCACATCCTGGTACATCAGCCGCTGGCCAGTCATGGCCCGAACTTCGAGCGTAGCACTACCATTGGTTTTACTTTCAAATTGTAACGTTACGCTTTCGCCAAAAGGATTAGGGAAGGCGACCAGTTCGGCCTTCTGTTGAGCTATTTCCACCAACTCATTCTCAGCGTTTTCACGGTCGTCTGAGGCTTCATCCCCACCAATGTTGAGCGTGGGCAAGGTGGTGAAACTGCCCATGTAGTAAGGCGTTCCCCAGGTCGTGCCGCAGCGGGTGGTCACCTGCCATTCGTAAGTGGTGAACGCTGTCAGGCCCGTGACGGTACGGGAAGTTGTAGTGCCTTCCCACGTGCTCCAAACCGGAGCGCCAAGTGCCCGCCATTGCACCCGGTATTTGGCCGAATTTGGCGTGTAGCGGTACTGGAAGGTAGCACCAGTTGAACTAATGCTGCGTACTTGGCCAGCAGCGCTTTGGCCACAGGGGGCATTGGCTACAGGCATGGTAAAAAGCAAACTGGAGCTGTACGCAGTGTAAGTGCCTGCCCCACCCGCTGGGTTGACGCAGCGAACCCGTGCTTGGTACTCGTAGGTAGTGCCTGCCGTCAGGCCTGTTGCTGATTTGAATGGAACGGTGGCGGAGACGGTCGTCCATGTGTTGGTGCCTTGTGCCCGGTAGCGGTAGCCGTACAAATTGACGCCCGACTGGGGTACCTGGCCGAGCATGGCGGCGGTAGCGCTTGAAGGGATGGCCCAGATATTGGTGGGCGCAGCACAGCCTGTCACGAGGTTGACGGTATAGTCTGACACGTCGCCCCTGCCATACATTATATCGCAGTTGTGGTTCACAACATAGTCCTGTTGGATGGTAATGCGCATCCGGGTAGGACCGGGCGTCACGTTGATTGGGACATTGATTACACCCGTGCGGGGAGAGGCTGGGCTGGCTTCTTCCGTCACCACCCGCTCACCGTCGTCGTTGAAATCGTTGTCACGGTTGTAGTCAATAAAAATCGTGAGCGAGGGGTTGTCGGGTTGGTACAGGTAAATCGAATGTGCCACAGAGTAGTCCGTTGCTTCCCCGATATTCAAGTTGGTGCTTTGGGCGGTAAAATCCCGGTAGCCCATGACCGGGTCCAGCATTGGTGTGTAGTTGGCAATGGTGCCGATTTCCACGTTGGTGATGCGCTCCCAAGAGGACACACCGTGGCTCAGGCAGTAGTCGTCAATGTAAATAGCGTAGTCTTCCACTTCGCCGTCGAACTGTATATCACATGGGCCTTGCAATATCCCTTCTGCCATGACCACCCGCATCCTTGTCCAGCCGGGGATGGCGGCGGCGGGCAGCGCAAAGCCGACATTTAGCCTATCGCCGACGGCGACGGGAATCTCCACGACCATCTCGCTTTCATCATAAAAATCGCCGTCTTGGTTGGCGTCAATGAATACGCGCCAGCCCACTGCATCATTGTTGTTCACACCACCGGGGTACAAGCTGATGTAATTGTCCACGGCAGTGGTCACCCTACCTTGGTAGTCTGGGAACAACGTGTAAGCCTGTGCATTTTGGCCAGTCTGGCGCACGTAGTCGTTGACGGATATCTTATTAATCCAGTTCAAATCATTGTAAAAAGGGTTGGCTCGACAGTAAGGGTCAATATACACGGTGTAGTCCTCTATTTCGCCCATCACTTTTGGCCCACAGGCGTCGCTGGCTACCAGCCACAACATTTGTATGCGCATACGAGCGGGGCCGTTCAAGGCATCGGATGGGATGTTGATAGTCGCAATCTGCCAATTTGGAGAGCCGGGCAGGTCAGCGGCCAACTCGCCGGGGTCGTTGAAATCGTGGTCGTGGTTGTAATCAATGAACACGCGCCAAGTAACGTCAGCAGTATTGTTTGCAAAAGCAGGGTACAGCCGTATCTCATGCGTCAGTGTGCGGTCGAGTATAAATTGTTGTGCACTGTAGTCGCCGTAGCCGTTGGGGTCTTTCCCGCTGTTATTACCCGTGGCAGGGTCCAGCAGTACGCTTTCTATCCACAGTTGGGAGTTATTGGCACTGGTGGGGCAGTAGTCACCGACCCATACTTTGAGGTCATAGACAGTGCCCGCAAAACCGCCGCAAGCGTCCTCTCCATTTACAATGCCCATCGTGACGCGGAATCGGGTCCATCCGGTGAAACTGCCCGAAGGCATGGTGAAGGTGCCGCTCTGGGCCACATCGGGGGTGTTGGCAAGATTGAGCAACATTTCGCCAGGGTCGCTGAAACTGTAGTTGTGGTCGAGGTCGGCGTAGATGCGCCAGCCGATGCTAAATTGCGGGTCCTCTGGGTAGGTATGGTGAGGGGTTAGCGTAAAGGTATTTTCACCATTGCGCACCGCATAAAAAAACTGGCTGAAGTTGTTGCCATAATTTGCTTCATTGCAGTACACGCTATTCCCATTCATTACAATTGATTGCATTTTATACCCCATGCCCCCATCGGGCCAGGCAATGCAATAATCGTCAATGATGGCCTTGTAATCCTCCGTTTCACCGAAGTAGTCATCGCCGCAGGGGTTGTTGGAAACACCCCTCGACATTTTCACCCGCATACGACATTCTTGGTGGGTAAACCCATTAGAAGCAGGCAGCGTGATGGTACCACTAACGGGCTGCGCGGACGGCCCGGCAGACATGCGCAGCTCCGAAGCCTGAAATTGCTGGTCGTTGTTCTCGTCCAGCCATATGCTCCAGTTTTCACTCAAACCGCCGCTAGGCGTGAGGGTGAGCGAAGCGGGAAGGCTTCTTTTAAAGGGAAAAAAATTAGATGTGCTGTTGTTCTGATACCCCTCGTTGTCACCGGAAGTGTAGGCAATTCCGCTCCCAGGCATCGAGACGCCTGCAATAAATTCTTCATCGGAATTGCCATTCGTCCAGCAGTACCCATCTACACTGGTGGTCACGGTCAGCGTAAAATTGCCCACCGCGCCGAGGTATCCTTCCACCACCACAAAATATTCGCCCGCTGGAACGGTCGCCGTCGTGGCCGACACATCGCCGTGGGCAATGCAACTGCTTTCGCTGCAAGCGTCGAGGATGAACACGTCGAGATCGGCGCCGAGGCCGCTCAGGGTGGCGGTGATGGTCTGCGCTTCGTCAATAATGACGCGGTACACCCGCTCCGGGCCGCTCTCGTTCCAGCCCACGCAACTGTATTGGCTGGCGCTCAAATTGCCGCCGCTGTTACTGGCCGTCACCGGGCCGCCGGGGTAAAAAGGCGCATTGTAGCAATCGAGGTGTACCGTGCCGAGGCAGGCTGCGGCGTTCACAAAATAATTGATGCGGCTTGATGGCTGCTGGCCGAAGCCGTGTTCAAAATTTACATTAGGATTGCAGTACGACATGATAGTTCCCCCAGTCGCTGGCGGGGGTGGGCCGGCATTGCAAGGTCCATTGTCCACCATAGCACAATTATCTATGGGGCCACCAGCCCAGCCGCACCATTGAGTGTGCGGGCTGCCGAGGTTGTGGCCCATTTCGTGGATGGTAATGTAGGCGTCCTCCGTGTAGGTGGGGAAAAACTCAAACGTATTGCCCAAGGTGCCCGAATAACAGCAACGGTATTTTATCTGCGGGTCACACAGTACGCTTCCGATAGTGTGAGCGCCACCGCCAAACGCCGCTCCACCACCGGAAGCGTCATTGGAAAACAGATGTGCCAAATCACCATTGAAACCGCCCAATGCCCCAAGGCGGTCGCTAAAATCATTCCTTGCTGTAAAATTGTCGGTAGCATTGTAGGGGTCTGCACTGAGCCAAAGGTAGATTTCGCTAACCTGTGTATAAATGCCTTCTCGGTCGTAGAAAAGCGCCATCACGTTGAACATGGCGGCAACATAATTGACGCCCGGCGCTGGATTGAACAAAGTGACGCCCAGCGCACCGCCAAAAGTATAATCCACTTCCACGTACACCCGCACCAATTTATGGTTGATTACCATTTTTTCTGCCTGCGGCAATATATCGAACGTAGCGGGCAAATCCGTTTCCTCGGTGCCGCATTTTAGCGATATGGCCTGTTGGCGGTCTTTTTCTTTAAAAAAAACATAGCGATTATCGGGCACTTTCCGGTCGCCTACGCGGCCAAGGGTCATGTTCCCGTCCTCTTCCGTGGCCATCACCGCCACGATTTCATCCTCAAAAATGCTGACGGCGGCCATGGAATGTTCCCGGTTTTTACCTGCCACGTAACCCCGGTAATGAAGGCCGGGCTGGTAGGCGGGCGAAGTGCCGGCGGAGGTTTTCAGTACAAAATCGCTGGTGAACGGGTCGGCCCGTTCCAGTTCCACAGCCATGCCGCCCGGCAGTTCAAGGCGCAGCATCCTGGGCTTTTGGGAGAGGATGGGTGTCAGCGCCGAAGGCTGGAGCTGAAACCAATCGGCCTTGCTGACGTGCTTTTCGGCAGCCGCCACTGGTTGGATGCGGCTAAAAGGGGCCAGCTTTACCCGTTCGGCAGCTTTGTCAAATGATGATTGCTTTGCGTTCGCAGTAGGCACTGTTTGTGCTACGGCATTGGCTGCCAGCAAAGTGCAGATGAACAAGGCGATGATGGTTTGCTTTTTCATTGGAAATAGATTTTAATGCGTTCTGAAAAAATGCTTTTCATCCTTTTATTGCAACCAATTCGCCGGAGGTAAGTACCAGATTGGATTTTTTGAAAAAAACAGCCCCATCGAATATGACATCCGATGGGGCTGCGATTAACGAATTGAAAATCAACCACTTGCTCACTCCACCAAAACAAACCCCGCCCACAGGAATGGGCTTTTGTACTTCTCCTTCATTTTCTTTTGCGCAGCACGAAATGCATCTGGAATGGTCATTTTATCCTCCAGCCAGAGACTGTAAAAGCTGGTCATCAGCTCCTGCGTCTGGAAGTCGGGCACCTGCCACAGCGACATGATAAGGTATTTTGCGCCAGCGATTTTAAAAGCTCGTTGGAGGCCATAAACCCCTTCGTTGCCCTGTATATCACCCAACCCCGTCTCACAGGCAGACAGCACGACCAGCTCGGTGTTCGAGAGGCTCATCTGGCTGATTTCGTAGGCCGTCAGGATGCCGTCTTCCCGGTCGGGGCGAAAAGGCTTGCCCGTTTGCCAGGCGTAGTTGCCACCCGCAAACACCAGCCCAGCGCGTATCATCGGGTGGTCGGAAATCTTGAAAACCGGTTCTCCACCGTCCACTGCCTGCTGTCCACCGCCTGTCGTTTTCGGGTCTGGGAAAAAGAAGCCGTGCGTGGCTAGGTGCAGCACCCGTGGCGACGGGCCGTTAGTGCCAATGGCTTTGAACGATTCTTCCGTGCCTTCGTAGCCCTTCCGCACCGTGGGGCGCAGGTCAGCCTCAGCGAATATTTCCTCAGTGGAACTGACCTCCACGTCCGTCCAGCGGAGGTAGCCCCATTTGCCCCCACGAAGGGTCGAGTCCGCATTGGCGAAGTCCAGCCCTCGGCGGGTGGCCAACAGCTCGTTGCCCAAACTTGAAATGGACGAGGCGATGGCCGTGCTGTCCATTTCGTATGATAACCCACCATAGAGCATTGCGTCGTTTCCAGTAGATTTTGTACTTGACGGAACGACAAGCTGCCGGGTACTGCCCAGTTCGATAAGGCGGTAACGGTCAGCAAGGGTTTCACCCGGCGCTTCTCCCCGGAACATGGGCGGCATGGCAATGGCGCCAAGGTTCAATCGGTGCAGCAGGCCGGATGGCGAAAAATAAACGGTTTGTGCCTCAGAAATCGCCTGTTCCAATGGCTGCCAAAGCAGGTTGTACAGTGAGTTTTCCCCATCTCCTACGGAGTACAGGCCGTCCACAAAGTCCGGCTTGGATTTGCCTTGTGATTGCAAAAGCGCATCCAATTGTTTCTCCTCAAAAAGCGGGATGAAGGTGGGCTGCGCTGTGCCAGGGAACAGCACGAGCGCTGCGTACATCGTGCTGTCAGTTGGTTTGGGATTGATGAACTTGTAGTGGACAAACTCGATGGCAGCTTCACCGGGCCGCAGGTTCTGCTGCACTTCCTGCCAGGTCACCTGCCGCAGCGCCTCGCCGAAGCCTGCCACGTTGCGGGTCAGGTCCTTTTCGAGCGTATTGGCTTTTTCTTCGAGTTCAGCGGTGGTTTTCCGCTCCGCAATGGGCTTGGCGTACTCGACAGCAAGGCGGCGGCGGTAGGATTTGAGTTGGTAATATTGCTCGGTAGTAGCAGGGTTGGTAGTGGCGAGTTTGTTGACTTGAGAAAGGGCATTCAGAAGGAAGCCTTTGTGAAAGAGGGTATTGTCGTAGCAGGTGGCAATCCCGTTAGCATGTAATTGGAGAAATGATAAATCACGATTTTGACTGGCTTCAAATTTATGGATGAAGCTTGACAACTCCCGCTCCGAAAGATGGCGTGAAGCTTTGACTATCAATTCTTTCTCAATGGTAGTAGCTTCCGACAAGTTGACCCCGGCAGCCTCATACTTCTGCAAGGACCACCTCGCATCTGCTAAGTTATTCAGCATCTCCACTTGATTCGGGGCCATTTTACCTTGTGACTTTTCGTATATTGTGATAGATTCGAGGTATAATGTTTCAGCCTCTGCATAATGCCCCATTTGGTAATACGTTGCTGCTAAATTGTGCAAGCAGCGAGCATAATCAGGATGCTCTGTTTGCAATGTCCGCTCTAAAATGTTTTTTTCTTTAAAAAAAACGTGCTTAGCACTATCAAGCATCCCCATTTTTTGATAGAGATTTGCAAGATTATCCAAGCTTGACAAATAATCGAGGTGTTCTTCACCGAGCCTTTTTTCTTGAATGCTCATTGCTTCCAAGATAAGCTTTTCTACTTTTTCAAATTTCCCAACCAATTGATATAATTTTGCCAAATTATTCAAACTCAGTGCATAGTCAGGATTTGCGTTACCCAAGGTTTTTTCCTTGATGCCCACAGCCTCAATAAATAAAGCCTCTGCCTTCTCATAATTTCCCATCTCACCATATAAACTGGCCAAGTTATTTACACTCCAGCCATAACGAGGATGGGTTTTTCCCAATGTTTCTGCACGGATATCTTTAGATTGAACCAAGAATGGCTCTGCTTTTTCATAATCACCCATATTGGCATATATATGGGCCAAGTTGTTCAAGCTTGAGGCGAATTGGGGGTGTGACTTGCCTACCACCTTTTCCCGGATGTGCATTCCTTCCAGCAAGAGTGGCTCTGCTTTTTCATAATTCCCGGCCTTTAAGTAAGTTAAGCCCAAGTTGTTTATATTAGTGGCATAATCTTTATTTTCCTTCCCAAACGCTTTTTCTCGAAGCGTTGCAGCTTCAATTAGTGTCAAAATCGCTTGTTCAAAATCGCCCATTTCGGAATACAAAAGCCCGATATTGCCTATTGTTGAAATATAGTCAGCATGGTTAATCCCGAGTGTTTTCTCCCTGATTGCCTTTAATTCTAAATAGGCTTGTTCTGACTTTGAAAAATCCCTCATTTGGAGATACACATCGGCGAGGTTGTCCAAACTAAGCGCATAATCTTTGTGTTCCTTGCCATGTGTTTTAGCCCGTATTTTATTAGCCTCTAAATACCATTTCTCCGCTTCTTGGTAATTTCCTTTTTCATGTAGTACCAAACCATGATTAAAGCAGGCGTTGCCATAAGCAACAGATTCACGCCCATAATTTGCAAGCGAAAGCTCCTCTGCAACGGCATTTATTTCTAAAGCTTTCTCATACTCACGCTTTCCAGATAATTCATAAGAAACACTAATCAAGCTATCCACTTGCTTGTAAATAGCGGAATCAACCACCTGCGCAAACAATCCAAAAGGCAAGCAAATCAATGCGATTAAAACAGTATTTTTCATTGGTCAAAATTTTAGGTTGATATGACTCAAGCATTTTTATTCCACAAACTTCATAGCCTGCTGACCTTGCCGTTGGTACAAATGCTTGGGGTCGGCGGCGATTTTTCTAAAGACAACCAGCGCCTCCTCTCGTTTGCCCGACAGCAGCAAACACTGGCCCCGGTACCATTCCAGCAGTTGCTGGGTGGGCAGCGGCTGCTCGCCCACGTCATCGAAGTACCGCAGCGCCTCCGTGCCCTCGCCCATGTACATCAGGCAAAAGCCCTTCATCATGCGCAGTGTATCGCTGTCGGGGAGTTTGCGCTCCAGCCGTTGCAGCTTAGCGTATGCCTTTTCATATTCCCGTCCCATCAGCAGTGCATTGGCCTCTGCAAAAACCTCGGCTGGCTTCATTCCCGAAAGCGGGTACTGTGCGTACCAAACCTGGCCGAGCAAATTCTTCATTTCCGACGCAGCCGCTTCCTCTCCACGCAGGTTGGGGAAGTCGGCTGGCGGGGGCAGCGAACCGCCGCTTGGCTGCGCCTCGGCGATGGGTTGCCGCCCCGGTTTCGCCTCCTTTTTCTCAGGCAAAACGGGCGCAACCTCCTCTTTTTCAGTAGGTTGCGAGGGGTCGACAGTGGGAGCGGCTTCTTGGTTGGGCCACTGCGTGGACGGCGACGTGGGCGGCAGCGGCTCGTTTTTCACCCAAACAAAAATAGCCAGGCCAACCAGCCCGGCAAGCACAAAGCCCACCAAAATCCTGCGCCAATTTCTTTGCCGTTCCCAATCCTTCCGGGCAGTGGCCACCACTTCCACTTTCTTTTGCAAACGAAGTTGCCGCAAGCCCTCCCGCACCCGCAGCTCGGTTTGCAGGGCAGGGTCGCCAGCCAGCACCTGTTTAAAGCGCTGGCGTTCCCCGTCGGTCATTTCCCCGCTCAGGTATTTGTCGAAGTCTTCCATTGTGTGGCTAGTTGTACAAGTTTTTTCATGCAGTCACTGCGTTTCATTTTAAGGCTATCGGGGGTCGAGTATTTCGTAAGTCGTTGATTGACAACCTCTTCATCGCTGTACCCGTCTATGTGATGCAGCCGAACGACGTCCTGGCAAGGTTGGCCCAATTGGTCGAGCAACAGGCGGACGGTCTCGGCAGCCTCCTGTCGGCGGAGCAGGTCGGCGTGGTCGGGGTCGGCGGTTTCCGGGAGGTTTTCGAGGGGGGCAGTCGCTTTTTTAAAAGAACGGGTCGCCATCAGCGCCTGCCGCTTGACAATTTCGATGAAATAGGTCGTGGGCGCATGGCCCTGGAACTGATAGGCCCCGCTTTCGATTTTTTGGAGAAAAACAAGCGTCGCCGAGTTCAGTATCTCGTCTGCTTTTTCATCCGGCAACCCATGCCCCGCCACCAATTTTTTCACCGACGGCAACGCCTTGGCTTGCAGGCACAGGATGGCCGCAGTTTCCAATTTGCGCAAGCCCTCGAACAGCCGCTCGTGCGAGTCGAACTGCTTGCAGGGATTGCCTGACGTGAACCAATCAAAAATGCGCATCAGGTTGTTGTCGGTGGTTTATTGCCGCCGATTAGACAAAAGTAAGTGGTGGATGCTTTTTTTTTCTGAAATAAATGGAACTGACAGGAAGTGCTTTTTTTAAAAGCAAAATTTAATGCGCTCCATCGAAGTACCGGCCAGTGGAAGCTTGCCGTTTGCGTTTCTTTTTTTGTTGCTTGCGCAATTTCCGCTGCTCCTTTTTGGTCAATTTTTGCTCCGCAAAAACCCTCGGTGCAGGGTAGCGAACCCGCAGCAGCTTTCCCCGCTGCGGCAGCGTCGGCAGCCGCTCGATGGAAGACGGCTTGCCTGTTTCCACAAAATCAGTTCCGGAATAACATAGCGCATCCTTCAGCGCATCGGCCAGCGGCGTACACTGGATGACGCCCCGCTCGGCCCGGCTTTCCACGCAATCGCCCGTGATGTCCCAGACGATGGCCCCCGCCAGCCCGTGGTCGAGGATGTAACGGGCCTTGTTCGCCACCGAGCGTTCATCATCAAAAGTCACGAAGGTGTTCGAGCTTTTGCTCCGCAAAAATGGCGCTTGCGCAAGGCTGTCCCAATCGTAGAAAAACAGGTTTTGCTTCGCCAAGATATTGTAAAAAGTGGGCGAGCCATCATCCTCGTCAAAGGTGCGGCTGTCCACGGCCAGCGCCGAGCCGACATGTAGGCCCGGCGTGCTTTTCGTCTTCATCGCCCGCCCATAAAACGGCACGCCGAGGCAGATTTTCTCGGGCGGCACCCCGTAGTTTTCCATCAGAAAATGGATGGTACTGTGCGTGTCGTAGCCCTGTATGCCTTTGGCTGGCGGATAAAGCGGGGCGTTGTGGTTCGTCACCGAGAAATCCCGCCCGTAGAAATCGTAGGTCATCATGTTGATGAAATCGAGGAGCGGCACCACCGCATCCCACTCGATGACCTCCATGCGGGTGGGGGCACAGCCGAAGGCCGAAGTGAGGAACAGCTGGCGTTCGGCGATGGGTTGCAGGGCATCGAGCGAGTCCCGGATTTCCCGCAGCAGCAGCGTGAAATAGTGGCCGTCGTTGAGGGAGCCGCCCTGCGCCCGGTAGCCGGGGTACTCCCAGTCAATGTCGATACCGTCAATGCCGTAGGTGCGCACCATTTCGGCGCAAGAGTGGGCGAAGCGTTGGCGCTTTTCAGGATTGGCGGCAATGGGCGAAAAATATTGCGAAAGCGTCCAGCCACCGATGCTGATGAAGACCTTGACGCCGTTTTCGTGCGCCTTTTCGACGAGCGAAGTACCGGGCACGTGCCACTCGGCCTGTCCGAAATCCTTGCGGTTGGCGTAGCCGGGCGGGGCGGCGGGGGCTATTTCCCCCAACAAAAGCCGCTTGTCGGTGCGGGGGTCGAAGGGCACGACGCTGCCGTCGGGCTTCGGCTCGAAGAAGGCATAGTTGAGGATGGTATATTTCGAATAGTCAATGGTGGCGGGGTTCACGAGCTGCTGGCGGGCGTAGAACTTCCAACTGGGGTAATAGCCGATGACCTCTCGGCAGGGCTGAGCCTGGGTTTTTGAGGAGGAGAATGCCAAAAATAGCAAGCAGTACAGTAGTGATTTTCCAATTTTTAAAGCCATAGTTGCCACATGAGTAACTGTTCTGTTTTGCATTTGGGCAAGGCAGTTATCCTATTTCCTCACCCACAAATTCCAAAATCTCTTTTTTCAATTTTGCACCTATCCAAAAGCCTGCCCTTTCCTGTAATTCGTCGAGGATTGATTTTAATGAATCAATCAATCCGAGTTCTTTGGCTTTGACCAATACACCGAGCAAACCAATTGTTTTTAGTCCCAGTTCTTTGGCCTTCTTGGCTCCCGCTCTTTCATCTATTAGCAGCAGTTCAGCATTTATTTCTTGCGAAAGCACGATTGCTTCGCTTTCACCCGCATCCAAACTTATCCTCAACAAAAGCACTTGCTGTGGATTGGAAGGCTTCTTGACAATAATCCAATCTAGTTTATCAATTTCCTCAATAGCATACCCAAACGCTTTCAGCTTCATGAGTTCATCATAAACAGCTTGCGGCACAATGATATGTTGGTAAATATCCCGTAGCAGGCCAAGCTTGCCAATGACAAACAGGTTGGAGATTGGCGAGGTATCGCTGGCAACAATCATGCGAGGCTACGCAGTGTTTTCAGGTCTTCTCGAAAGTCCTCCACGTCATAGTGGATGGAAATTTTACGCTTGGCCAGTTCTTTTTGGAATATCAACTGCGGCACGCCAAGGAATTCGCTTGCTTGTCCAAGCG
>JBGSWN010000120.1:0-8627 GCA_041752395.1 Saprospiraceae bacterium
GGGGGAGGCGGTCGGGTTCGGGCAGTCCGAGCAGCTGAGGTTGGTGGAAGGTGTCCAGCTGAAGTCCGTGAGCTCAGGCGGGCCTTGCACCAGCAGGTTCACGGACTCGCCCGGGCAGATGGTGTCGAAGGGTGGAATGACTTGGATATTTGCAACCGGAATAACATTGACAATCACCGAATCGGTTCTGGAGCAAAATCCGTTTGTAGCAGTTCGATAGTAAGTAGTTGTATCAGTTGGTTGTACAACCATATTGTAGAATGAATCAGGCGTCAATTGCCCATCACCTGTCCAAAGAAATTCAATGAGCGAAAAATCGCCAGGTTCGTAAATCGGAGAAGTCAGCAAAACTTGCTCACCTTGACAGACCGTAGTATCTACGGGCATGATGTTGGTCGCCCATGGAAGTGAATCCACACCTATATATACGGTATCAAACCTAATGCATCCTGCTGTGATAACACTCACAGTATAGGTAGTGGCAGTTTGTGGCGTAGCCACAACATTAAGCCCAGTGTTTATATCGAGCGAACCATCATTTGGTGTCCAAACAACATTTGTCCCTGTTGGTACA
Source organism: Saprospiraceae bacterium (assembly GCA_041752395.1). Lineage (GTDB taxonomy): Bacteria > Bacteroidota > Bacteroidia > Chitinophagales > Saprospiraceae > UBA6168. Next base: position 575 of record JBGSWN010000120.1, read on the forward strand.
ACCGTTGCGGACAGAGGAACGCTTACACCTTTGCAAATCGGAATGGTGTCCGCTTGCAAGATTTCAATTGATATAGGTGTAACATTAACATTCACCGTTTCTTGAACTTCGCAGCCCTGTCGTGTTGCGGTGAGTGTATAAATGGTAGTCTGTTGGGGTAACGCAACCGGATTTGGAATATTTGGATCGTCTAAGTCAGTTGCTGGGCTCCAAGAATAAGTTACACCAGGTTCAATTTGGGTATTCCCTAAAGTAATTGATTGACCTTGGCAAATCAAAGTGTCGTTTGAAACATTTACGATTGGCAAAGCAGAAACAATTACCGTTAGACTGTCGAATGATGGCAATGGGCAAGCTCCATTTGTCGCTGTCAGATAGTAGGTAATTGTTTCAGTTGGAGATACGTTGGGGTTTGAGGAAGCAGACACAAAGCCAGCCGGGTTGGAAGTCCAATTGTAGGTGGTGCCTGGCGAAGTTGGCCCTCCAAGGCTTACTGTTTCACCAAAGCAGATACTTTGGTCATCGTTGATTTGATAACCGGGTGCAGCAGTGGGTAAAACTATCAAAGTCATTTCATCGCTAAACGAACAAGTTGGCCCAGTCACCATTACCTGTAAATTGAAAGTGCCAGCCTGAATCGCAGTAACGATTGGATTTGGGCAATCCGTGCAACTCAAGAACCCCGGCGGTGCTGTCCATGCGTAGGTGATATTGGTGAAATTTGAACCAGCAACTATTTGAATTTCCTCGTTTAAGCAGACAGTTACATCAGGCCCAGCGTCAACTTGCAGTATGCCCACTTCGACCTCCAAGGTGTCGGAATTGCACAGGCTATTGATTGCTACCTGATAAACTGTGGTTTGCGAAACCGTAACCACCGGGTTCGGGCAGTAAACACAGCTCAGCCCATCGGCTGGAAACCACTGGTAAAGTTCACCCCCGGATGCCAACAATTGTGCTGATTCACCAGGGCAAAGCGCCGTATCTTGTGAAACCATAAAGTTGTTTCCGTCATTGTCCAGTACGCCAGTGGTGGTATTTCCAAAATCAATGGAAACGGCGCCGCTTGATATTTGTCCGCCCCAGTCATTTATCAAAACCACATAGTATTCTCCGGTAAGAACTGGTACTGTAGATACGAAGTCGTCGCCAATTGCTGTTTCACAAACATCCGTTACAGGGGTATTTAAAATAGGATGAATATCGGCAAGCCCTGTAGGGTCGGCACCAGCAGCATAGGAACTGCGGATGGGCTGGTTTTCGTAAGCAAAGGTGCAGAGGTCGCTCACATTGGTGACAGGTCCCCAAACCTGAAAATCAATATCCGATGCCTCCGCAGGATTGGTGGCTTGCATGGTGAAAGCAAAATTGCCGTCCTCTTGTGCTTGAAAGAAAAACCATGTAAAGTTTGGTGTAAAAAAGCCCCAACATCCATCGTTAACGCCATCTTGTATCAGGCTGGCATCACCTTGGCCAGGTGCTACACTCACGATTGCTGGCAAATCCCCGCAGCCATTCAAGCCGATAGCGTTATTGCAATCTGCTGCCGAAGGCAATACAATTGGGCAAGTAACCTGCGTCACTTCTATATTGAAAGGGGTGCAGGAGTTTGGGTTGTCCACCACTATATAATAAGTGCCGGGAAGTTCCAGAAATGCCCCATTGATACTAGGGTTTGACTGCCCAAAACCACCGCCAGCGACGGCGATGCAATCACCAGCAATGTTCGGGCAAGCATCAAAAATGCCCACCGCTGTTGCCGTATTCGTAGCTGTCAAGTTAATTCCAATACATTCGTCACCGGGGGAAGTATAAGTGAAAATCACATCTTGACCTTGCAACCAATCACTATCATTACATGGGCTATCGTTGACGGCATCAGCGGCATTGCAGGTAGTTAAATCAGTGGCAACATAGGGTAAACTACCAATCACCGTTGGATTGTCGCAAGTGCTAGGTGGTGGAACAGTACAAGTGTCGGGTGAACATTGCCAAGTCAATTCAAAGCCTTCGTCATTAAAGGAACCATCAGAAGTGAACTGAAAAGTAACACATTGGCCATAAATTTGAAGTTGAACATTGGAGCCAAAATCATTCAAACTGGTTAACAAGGGCGCATTGGTGTCGTCGCCAATGAAAATATTCAGGTAATCAAAGCCCGCTTCTGTGGCAAAAGTTTGAACATCCACAAAAATACATTGCGTAAAATCCTGCGGGCAGACAGTGAAGCTGTTGTTTTCACCACTGGAATAATCGCCGTCTGGGCCACCAGTATCGTACAAGGTTCCAGCACAGGCAGCTGTGAACGGTACATCGCCAATATTAAAAACGGGGACGTACTCAGCGATGCAAAACACAAAATCCCCCCAATTGGGTGAGCCAGATGCTGACCAATCATTTACCCTGATAAAATAAGGAAGACCAGGCGTCAAACCTAGGAGGTCGAGCGAAACTACATCTTCACCCAATCCAGAAGTAGCACAGTTCAATTCTTGCAGACCCTCCAACTCGCAGTCCCCTCGATAAATAGCAAATTGAGGCTGCTGCATAGCCCCATTTGGCCCATCAACCCCAGTCACAGTGATGGTAAAATCAACGACACTACCATCCGGTGGCACAGTGAATGTGAACCAAACATCCCGATTGATAACACCGGTCGGGTAGCAACTTGGAATATTATCGGAGGGTGAATTGAAAACGACCGATTGCGTGGCGTTCAGGTTCGTGAAAGTGTCTAAAACGGGGCAGATTGGGGCAATTCCCAAATCAATTATGCCAGCACAATCATCGTTTGCTGGTTGGGCAAAAGCTTTTGAGAAAGCGAGTAAAATTACAAAGAGGGTCAATGATTTTTTCATGCTTGTTCCTTAAATTATTAGATTGGTATTGGAAAAGGGTGCTCGCAAAACGGATGTAGGCTGGCCTCAGATGGCCAAAAATAGGGATGTTTTCCAGATTTTCAGGAAGCGGAACTTAAAATTTGCCGTTTGGGGGACATTCGCAATCTTTGGCACTTCTTAAAATCAAAATGTTGCCATGTTTTTTATCCTGTCAAAAATCTTGTTCATTTTCATACAGCCCATCAATTGGGTCATTGGGCTCATGGTATTTTCCATTTTTACCAAAAAAGAAAAATGGAAAAAGCGGGCGGTTATTTGGGCGGCTATCTTCGCAATTTTTTTCACCAACCGCCTGATTTTCAACCAGTTCGCAAAAGCTTGGGAGCTAAAAACCATCACTGCCGACCAAATCAAACAGCCATACGATATCGGTGTTTTGCTCGGCGGCTACTCCAACAGCCAGATTCGGCCCAACCACGACCGTTTCAATTTCAACTCACGAGCCAATCGTTTTTTGAATGCCTTTGAACTTTACAAAACCGGAAAAGTCCGTAAACTTTTACTGACAGGTGGCTCTGGTGACATCCTCCAAAAGAACCCCAGTGAGGCTGTTGAAATAAAGAAATTCTTGATTCGGCTAGGTGTCCCTGAAACTGACATAATTGAGGAAGGCATGTCCCGAAATACGTGGGAGAATGCCATTTTCACCAAAAAGATCATTGATGCCGAATATCCCTACGCCAAATGCCTGCTCATCACTTCGGCTTGGCACATGCGCCGTTCAGTTGCTTGCTACCGCAAAGCGGGAATGGAATTTACGCCTTTCAGCGTTGATTTTGTGACGGAAAAGGACCGCTGGATTCCTGAAAATTCTATTATCCCCGACCGGATGGGATTTTATTTTTGGGAAATGCTCATCAAAGAATGGATGGGCTGTGTGATGTACAAATTGCAGGGGTACAACTAAGACCGATTTTCAACAATTTTCAAAAACAGGAACGATGCCATTTTCCTCGCAATCATCTTCGCCCGCTCGGCAGTTTCTCCTACGTAATGCTCGTCAATCGTCTCCAGCCACAGGTTTATCCAATGCCCGAAGTGGTTCATAGTCAGGCTGTTGCCCAGAATTTCATCCAAATGCTGGTGAGCCATTTTAGGGTCACCAGTATATTTTGTTTTTACAAAGAAAAACAAATTGCCCTCCCAAAAATCCGTCAGCTTTACCAAATGCGGCTCCCAATCTTGAATGGCCTCATTGAAAATAGGCCCAAGCATTTCGTCCTGCTTTATTTTGGCATAAAACGAGCGTACGAGGTGAGAAATGTCTCCCCTTGTCTCTATTGTCCTAGGTTCCAGCGTTTCAATTTCCATCAATTTTCAATTTCAAAATTGCTCCAACTCCCGGTAAACCGACACCATCGGCAAGCCCATGATGTTCGAGTTCGTGCCTTCGATTTTCAGCACTTTGCAAAGCCCAATCCATTCCTGAACGGCGTAAGCGCCTGCCTTATCAAAGGGCTGGTACTTTTCGACATAATAGTGGATTTCCTCCTCCGTCAGTGTGCCCATGTGTACGTGGGCCACTTCATTGAACACCCGTTTTTTGTTTTTGGACAACAGGCAAACTCCTGTCATTACCCGATGTACCCGACCTGAAAGCTCCTTCAAAATACGCACAGCATCCTGATAGTCAACAGGTTTGCCGTAGATTTTATCATCCAAAATCACTATACAGTCGGAAGCGATGAGCACCTCGTCATCATCCTGCAAAAACTCGGCACAAGCCATTGCCTTTTTATCGGCCAAAAACGGCGCTACCTCATCGGCAGGCATATCGGCAGGGTAGTCCTCCTCCACCTCCTTGGTTTTCAGTTCAAAACGAAACCCCGCCTGCGCCAACAATTGGCTCCGGCGGGGTGACTTGGATGCTAGAATTAGTTTTTTATCGAATATTTTCATAGGGCGAAGGTAGTTATTGGGGTATTGAGTTATTGGGATATTGAGCGATTTTAATTCAGTCCAATAACCCAATAACCCAATAACCCAATATCTCAATCAACAACTACCCGAATCCCTTCCGAATGGCTTGTAAACTCCGGCGCATACATGCACTGAACAGTCGTGATGCCATTAGAAAAATCGCCATTGTAAGTTACCCGAAGTGGGTATTCAAACACATGCGTTCCCTTCGGCAACCAACTGAAAAAGAAGTTGGTGGCAGCATCACGGGTGCTTTCATAGTAGCCAAGGCCACCCTGCCATTTGTAGCTACTAAGCACAATAATTGGTTCAAAACTACTGGCCCGCATGTCCTTCATGTGGACGTATTCCATGTCACGGTCCACCCGAAGTTCGATGCGCACTTTCACTTTGTCGCCCACTTTCAGTTTTGTGCCTTCGGCAATGGGTTTCAGCATTTCGCCCTTGTCCGAGTTTTGCACCAAAAACAACTGCTTTTTGATGGTCAGCGGCGTCTCCTCGAAAGTCTTGATTTTGTCCAATTGCTCAAAATACTGCCAGTAGAGCGCACCCCAAGCCACCACTTTGTTCGGGTTGGTGACCGTCACATTGGCCATGTCCTTGGTCACTTGGCTACCATCGAAGCGAAGTTTGAAATAACCCGTTCCCGCTTCCGCACCTTTTTGCGCTTGCGCAATGGCGGCATTGCTTTCAGCAGCTTTCGGTGAGTTTTTGTCACCAAAATTGATGGTCACTGGCTGGTCTTCCAACAGCCAATTGTCGCCGGAGGAGAGCAGGGCGTAAACGGCTGAGGCAGTGGCCTTGGTCGTTTTCCAGTGGTTGGTCTGTTTGTTTTTCAACAGCCAAACCTTGAGGTCATCCACCGATTTTGAATCAGCAGCCACATCGTTGAACACTTCAATCATCAGCGCCTGCGTCTCGATGGGCGCTTGGTACCACCACCAGCCGGTCGTGTATTTCCAGTACATGCCCAGCTCGTCGTTGTTCAGCGAGCGCTCTTTGAGTGACTTCACGATTTTTTGCGCAGTGGCAGATTTTCCACTGCGGTCAAGGGAAAGCGCCAACATGCCCTCGCTATACATGCCTTTGTTCAGCCAGTATTTTTCGGCTTGACCGAGGTAGTAGGCATGAACTGTTTCTGTTTTTTGCTCCAAACTAATTGGTTGTTTCACTTTGAAATTGTCGCCAGTATTGGCTTGTGCGGAATTGTTTTCAAGGAAAAATGACCGAGTGTACAGGTAATGGGTCGCCATATAATCGAGGTGGTCATCCTCCCATTTGGCCTTGCCTGCTTTCACCAGCCGCTCTAGTTGGTCGTATTGTTCCACCATTCTTGCATCGCAGTAGCGGATTGCCGATTCGACCATCTGGCGGCTCGTCGCATTGCCCATCACATCCTGCACACCCAAACGCTGCAAGTGGCCAAGTCCCTCCACGATGTACTGGGTGATGTACCAATTGTCCCGGTCGCCTGGGAACCAGCCCCAACCGCCGTTGCTGAGTTGACGTTCTTGCAGTTTTTTCATGGCCGCTTCCTGCTCGAAAGCCATGCGGTTCAGGTCGAAAAGCAGGCCGATGTTCTGTTTCTGCTGCTCCTCGCTCTGGGCTTGGAGCACCCAAGGTGTTTCTTCCAAAAGCGCCGTTTTCAGCTCTTGGTTTTTACTCAAATTGGATTTCAACGCCTGTGGTTCGTAATTGCGCCAGCGCTCAAAAATTGTTTTGATTTTCGGGTGCGCATTGGCGACGGAAGTGGCCAAACTGTTGGCATAGTAGCGGCTGAAAATCTGCTCGTTGCACTCGTAAGGGTACTCCATCAAGTAGGGGAGCGCCTGCACGGCGTACCAAGCTGGATTTTGGGTAAATTCCAGCGTCATGCCCTCATGGCGCAGCGTGGTGGAGTTATTGTTTTTCAAAGAATTCAGGGTGAAATTCTTTGTCTGACCACCTCGAACGGGCAACGGAAGTGTTTCTGTCACCAACATCCTGTTACTCAGCACAGGGGCAGCACTTCGCTCCGCATCTGAGAAAGCACCCGCCGAAGCAATGACCGTGTGCTCAATCACTGGCACATCTGCCACATCTGGCACCTTGAAACGCCAAGCCAAGCGGCGGCTTTCGCCCGGTTTCAAATCCCTCAGCGGCTGTGCGGCCAAGATGGCAGCCATTGCTGGGTTTGTCCCATTCAATGGAAAGACTTCATCGCCCGTTAGTGCATTTTTCAGCTCTAATTTGTACTCACCATTCAGGGTTTCCTTGCTCAGGTTGACCACTTTGGCGGTAAATTCGATTTCGTCGTATTCCCTAAAGAACCTCGGCGGGTTGGGCACCACCATCAGGTCTTTTTGGGTGACGATTTCCTTGCTTGTCGCTCCGATTTGCAAGTCCTGCGTTGTCGCCAAACCGAGGAATTTCCACCTTGTCAGTGCTTCGTTCATGGTGAACTTGATGACCACATTGCCCTCGGCATCCGTAATCAGGTTCGGGTAAAAAAAGACGGTTTCGTTCAGGTTCGTGCGGACTTTTACTTGGGAGAGGTCGGTTTCTGGTTTTAGAGGATTAACGTTTCCTGGCCCATCTGATGCTGGGTCAAAAGTCTGCGCTGAATCAGCATTTCCAGCTTTGGACATGACTGCCATTTCTTCCGCCATCATCGGGGCTGGGGCGGCATCCATCATCATTGTTTTTCTTTGAACATCAATACCTGCCGCTCGACCAACCAATGCGTTTGAAAGATAATATTGATTTTCATACATCCCCCAATTGAACCAGTTTAGCCCTCGATACTGCCGATAATCACCTTCTGGATTTGACGGATTGTAGTACGCCAATTGGTCAGCCTGCACCTGCTGGAAGCCAGCTGAATTGTAGCGAATCCGGGAATAACTCGATGGCCAGACATTCAGTCCCCAACTATTGGCGGCGAAGGCATCCAAAGAAGCATCGTACATGCCAGCCACCATCTCAGCCGCCACTTTGTCGCCTTTTGGGCCTTTGATTTTTACGACCCATTCTTCTTGCTGGCCGGGGAGCAGCTTGTCCCTAAAACTGCCGTATTCAATGGTCAAGTCCTTGTTGCTCCACGGCACGGCAATGACGCCTTGGCCATTGCTGCTACGATTTTGGTTGGCCCAAGAATAGGTGTAGCTAACATTGCCACGGTATTCCTCGGCAATTTGGAATTGCTCAGCCTGCAAGTCTTTAACATTCAGCCATTTGCGGCGCAAAACTTTTCC
>JBGSWN010000121.1:0-64955 GCA_041752395.1 Saprospiraceae bacterium
CAAGCTCAATCATCCAACTCTTCCCCCTCCACATCCGCAAAACTATCCACCTGCTGCTGTTGCTTCAGGAAGCGGCACCACGAGCAGTCGTCCTGCCCGCAGCCTTCGTAGAACTCCTGGTGCATGATGCGGGTGTAGGTGTCGGTGATGAGGCCCTTCACGAAGGCCACGTCCTCCGGCTGGTATTCGATGCGCTTCGTCTCGTAATTGCCCCGTGCATCGGGTTCGAGGTAGCTGATTTCGGCGCTCACGGCACGGGCCGTGTTTCGCCGCCAATTGTCGAAGAGGATTTTGTAGAAGACCAATTGCCTCCAATACGTGCCGCCGAGGAGGGTTTCGGGTTTTTGGTTTTTGGTTTCGGGGCTGCCAACTGCCATCCCGATTCGTTCCTCATCGGGATGTCCTCCCTTCGGTCGTCCAACTGCCAACTCAAAATCCGGCCTACGAAGCCGTGTGGGGTCTGCCTTCCCGGTCTTATAATCCACGATATGCGCTTCGAGGTCGCCTTTTCCGAGGTAGTCAACACGGTCTAGGATGCCCATGATGGGCACACCGTCCACGACTACGTTGTTGAATTCCTGCTCCACTTTGCAGTTGATGGTCCAACGGTGCTGGTGCTGCTGCACATAGCCCAGCAGGTACTGCCTGCCCACTTCCAGCCGCCGCTCGAAGTCTTTTTTGCTCAGGAAGCCCTGTTGGCGCCGCATCTCCTGCTCAAAAAACTGCACGAACTCCCCCGGAAACGGGAAGTGCCGATTGGTCGGCATGGCCCGCAGCATTTGGTCGAAGCCCCGGCGCAGGGCGTTGTGCATCGCCACCCCGTAGAACGCCGCCTCGGTGGCCACGGCGGGCGCACGAAGCACGTTTTCATAGTAAAAACTCAGCGGGCACCGCAGGAACTTGTTCATCGCCGTGATGCTCAGCGTGAATTTCTCCAGCAGCTCCTGCACCATCGCCCGGTCGTGCGGCTCAACGCCCAGCGGCTTTGTTTCGAGCAAAAGCGCCGCCTGTGCCTCCAGCATGGCCGTTGGTGCAACATGGCCCAGTTCTTCCTGGACAAGGGGGCGAGCCCCCTTGGGATTCTCCCCGTCAGTTAAACCTTCCGCTCCAAGGGGGTTTGCCCCCTTGCTTGCCCCCAAAATCTCATCCAAAAACGACGTCCGCAGCAGCGCCTTCCCATCGTCGCCCTGCGTCGCATAGCTGATGTGCAGCCGCTCCTTCGCCCTCGTCATCGCCACGTAGAACAAGCGCCGCCTCGCCTCCATCGCATCCGCCTCCCCGCTCAGGTGCAGCGTATCCGGGAACGTAAACTGGAACTGCCCGCTGCGGGGCCTCGGCTCCCAGTTGTCCTTCACGCTATCCAGCAGGAAGACGTAGCGGAACTCTAGGCCCTTGGAGGAATGCGCCGTCAACAACTGGCTTGCCCCGACGTGGCGTCGGGGCGGATTGCGGATGACGGAACTTGTCCCGACACCTCGGGATTGGGGGGCTGCTTCTGGGACATTATTTGGGTTTGGCGGGGGAAGTACGGACAAAGCACTGCCAGAGCTTAATCCCAAATCCGCAATCCGCAATCCGAGATTGTTAGCGTCCATGCTCGCAAAAATCTCCCGCAGCCTCGTAAGGCCGAGGCGAGGGTTGCGCTGCGCTTCTTTTTCGATGAAACTGGTGAAGGAAAACAGCACTTGCAGCAATTCCGCCTTCCGCTCCGAATCGAGTACATGGCGCAGCAGCCCACTGCGGTTTATCAGTCTTTCGATGAAATGCGGAATGCTCAGGTTGGCGTACTCACCCAGCATGAATTCGATGAATTCGGAAAGCGCCACGAATGCTTCCGGCTTCTCCAAACCCACTGATTCCAACAGGTTTTTATCAGAAATCAGGACCCGCCAAGGCCTTTCCGATTGCGGATTGCGGATTGCGGATTGCGGATTTTCAACTGCCACCCACCGCCGATTGTCCACCGACAACCGTGCAACATCCGCCGGTTTTATCCCAAAAAACTCGAAATGCAGCATACGGAACAATGCCTGCTCCCCACTGTATGGTCGGTGAAATTCATCCACGAAATAGCCGAGCATCAAGCGCAGGTTCTGTACTAGCGGCAGGTCGAGGGCATTGATGGACTGGCGGGTCTGGTATGGGATGCCCTTTTTCTCCAACAAAGCCATCAGGCGCTTCGCTTGGCGGTGCTTCGCAAAAATGACGGCCACCTCGTCGAGCGGGAAGCCCTCGTTCATCAGGTTTTCGAGCTGCTCCGCAATGGCCACCTCCTCCTGCAATCGGTTCGGATAAGCCGTCACGATGGGGCGCAGGGGCAGTTCGGCGTAGTCGGGATGTCGTGCCGTCAGGATTTTCTCCAGCCCCAAATCCTTGAGGTTGTTGACGATGCGCAGCGTGTTACCAGCGATGAGCGAACCTGCCGTGTCGAGGATATGCTGGGTGGAACGGTAGTTTTCCGTCAGCACCAACACCGTCAGGTCGTCGTGGTGGGTGTGGTAAAAATCGGTGATGTTCTTCAGCCTCGCCCCCTGGAACTCGTAAATGCTCTGGTCGTCGTCCCCGACGATGAAGATGTTGGGGGCATCCCAGAACTCCGTCAGGCGGTGCAGGATTTCGTTCTGGGCGCCGTTGGTATCCTGGAATTCATCGAGCAGGAAGTAGAGGTACTGCTCCTGATATCGGGCCAGCAGGAAGGGGTTCTCTTTGAAGGCTTTCAGCACCCACAGAATCATGTCCTCGTAGTCGTAGCGGCGGCGCTCCCGCAATATTTCTTCGTAGCGGGGAAAGAGTTGCACCGCCGAGCGAAGCCGCTCCATTTTCACCTTTTCATCTTCAATGGCAGCGGTTTTCAGGTCGCCCTTTTTCCAAGTGCCCCGGTTTTGCTTGTAAATAAATTCCTCACGGGTCGGCAGTTCGGCGAGGTAAGCGTCTATTTTTTCTTCGACAAAACGGGGCGTCCAGTTCTCCGATTTCATGCGCCGGAACAGTTCCGTCAAATGCTTTTCATACCGATAACCATCCGAGCGACCACGGCGCAACGGGTGCGTCCAAGGCAGTTCGTCCATCAATTGGCGGATGGTTTCCACCCGTTCGAGGTCGCTCAGCGGTTCTAGTTCCCGCCTCCCAAAGAGGTCAATATTGTCCTGGATAATGGTGTTGCAGAACGAGTGGAAGGTGAAGATGTGCACCTTGTGGGCATCCGGCCCGATGAGCGAGAGCAGCCGCTGCCGCATGGCCTGCACCCCAGCGTCGGTGAAGGTGAGGCAGAGGATATTGTAGGGTTGGGCGTCGGTTTTCAGCAGGATATTGCCGATGCGGGCGGCGAGGATGTGCGTCTTGCCCGTGCCCGGCCCAGCGATGACCAGCACGGGGCCTTCGATGGTTTCCACGGCTTCCCGTTGCGCCGGGTTGAGGCGCTCCAGTTCCCGAAGGAATTTCTCATTGTTGTGCTGGATGGTCATTGCGGAGCAAATGTAACAAAAGGAAAATTGAGCTTGTGAAATCCCGCACCGGAGGAGTCGTGGTCGCCCAATTTATTGGGCGACCACAAATTGGCAGTATTTTCGCTCAAAATTTTTCAACCAACTTCCAATTCATGAAAATACTTGCCTTATTGCTTTGCATCGCCGGCGCCGGCATGATCGTCGTTTCTGGTTTCATGGCCATGATGTCGCCGATGGCGATGGATGCGCCGGGGAGCGAGAAGTCCACGGCCTTGTGGGCTTTTGTTTACCTAATGTTGGCTTCACCCGTAGCGTTCCTTGTGACGGATATTCTTGCTTGGATTCAGTTTGGGAAAGGAAATTATGGCGGCGCTATCAAGTGGGCGTTGCTGGGTTTTGTTCCGTTGGTTTGTGCCTTTCTCTCCTTATTTCTAAAAAGATAAAACTAAGAAACTGTTTTAAAACCTCTGACGAGACAGAAAATGTCAGATTTTGAGTGACAGACGAAGAGAATTTTTGCTGGGATAGCAGCGCTATCGCTGCAAAAATTGTCGAAGTATGTCGCCAAAAGATGGCGTTTTATGGCCGTTGAGGGGTTTTAAAACAGTTTCTAAGGCCTGATGCTGCGCTTGCTGATTCGCACGGTTTTCACCACCCGGCGGTTGGCGTCCACCATGCTCACGAGGTAGATGCCGTCGGGTAGGTCGGCCACGTCATATTTGTTGCCAAAGGCAGTATCGAAAGTGCGCACCCGCTTGCCGAGGATATTGGAAATCCAGAGTTGCTTGACAAAGGTGTTGCGGGTGATGGTCAAGTAATCCGTTACAGGGTTTGGGTAAATACGAAGGCGGTTTTTGTCGCCCTCGGTAATGGGCGTTAGGCCGTCAATAGTCACGAAATAGTAGGCCGTATTGAGCAAGGTTTTGGGGTTGGCCATATCGTAGAGGTTGATGTGGACATTGGCAGTGCCAGCCTGCCCGATGGGGAATATGTTGAGGTCAAGCCTGGCGGTATCGCCCGGCAGCATGATAACTGGAGCGTAGGGGATGCGGTCGTAGTAGTCAACGTTTGTTCTATTGGTGGTGAAGTAGCAAGTGTTTTGGTCACAAACGGAGTAGCGCCAGCCTTCTTCGGTTTCGTCAACGACCAGCTCCCAGCGGAGGTTGATGGTTTGCTTGGAATTGTTTTTTAGGCGAACATGAAAGGTGAGGTCGTCATAGGTGTTGCTGAGGTCAAAAACCACACTGGCTTCTAGTGGACTGGGTGCCACGTCAAGGTCAGACTGTGCCAAGAGGTGTTGACTACAAAGTAGGGTGGTGAAGAAAATGAGTATGGCTTGCTTCATGATTTTCCTATTTTGTTTGCTGCGCAAAGTTCGGTGAAAAAATCCGGGGGCCAGCATCTATTAGAATGGCAAGTTGGCAAAAATTTCACCCTTGCTCAACTGTTTTATCGTTTCATTAACGCAATTAGGTTTTTGAGCAAACAAAAAAGCCGTGCCTTCGATGCAGAAGGTACGGCTTTTTTCACTTAAAATTTAAGACTATGGGCGCAAGTCCTGTTTGGTCATACGGACGGTTTTAAGCACTTCGCCATTGGCATCTTGCATGCTGATCAGGTAGAGGCCTTGCGGCGCATTGCTGATGTCGTAGCTTTTCCCATTGGAATGCTCGAAGCTGCGTACCTGTTTGCCAAGTAGGTTGTACACCACGATTTTTTTCACGAGTGGGTTGTCGGTGATACTGAACTGGCCGGTGGACGGGTTGGGGAAAGCTTTGATGGCCAAAGCTGCTGTCTCTTTCAAGGAAGACAAATTGTCAATGCAGACATTATAAGCAGCACTTCCCAAGTCTATCGGGCTGTTTGCATTAGTTATTTCACTAAAATGAATAGTAGGGACACAGCAGCCACTGACAAATACTGGCCTTATATGAAGGTCCATTCTTGAGCTGTCTCCAGGTGCCAAGACAACTGGCACGTTGACTCCTCCGCCTGGATTTATGTTAGAAATTGTGCCAATGGAATAGCATGCATTTACATCGCAAACCAAGTATTTCCAGTCACTGATACAATCTGTAGTTGGTACATCCAATAACCACCTGAGTTTGATACTTTGGTTGGAGGTGTTCGTAACTGTGGCATGGGCTATGATTTCCGCATATTCGTCGGTTAAATCAGCTTGAAGTGTGTACGTCAAATCATCTGGATGCACAGCAATGGTCAATTGTCCAAAGATGAAGTTTGAGGCAAGAAGACTTAAGGTAAATCCGAGTAGTAATTTTTTCATAAAAACAGGTTTTAAATAATTTCGAGTAAAAATAAGGTTTTTGAGCGATTCAGGGGTCTAATTTTTGACTGATTTGCATTTCAAGTGCCAAAAAAATGGTCAAAATGCAGTGCGCCCCTACCGAAGCTCGGCAGGGGCGCACATTTAAGGAATTGATAGCCAACGAATTAGCAAATCAAACCACCTTATTTTGTAACTACCAAACGCTCCGTGTGAACTTGGTTGCCAACTTTCATTTTCACCAAGTACATGCCAGCAGCCATGTCGCTCAGTTCAAATGTGTGGTTGATAGCGGAAGTTTTACCGAAGCTAGCATTGGCTACAACCTGGCCTTCGAGATTAACCATTTCAACTGTTGCATCAACAACTTGTGCGAAGCTAGCAGTCAGCACAGAAACGCTGGAAGCTGGATTTGGCGTAAGGCCGAATGAAGTCAGTGATGCGATATCTTCAACATTGGAAGTATTTTCAATCACTACGTCAAGGCTTTGGGTACAGCCAATCTTGTCAGAAACTGTAAGTGTGTAGGTGCCAGGTGCCAGGCCACTGATGCTTGGAGTGGTTGCTCCATTGCTCCAAAGATAAGTGTAGCCGCCAAAACCATAGGTGCTGGACGGAGGTGTGAGGTCAACTGCACCATTGCTGCCATTTGAAGACGGTGTAGCCGCAGCCACTGCACTAAATGATGCTGGGCAATTAACATCAACCTGCGTGCTGTTCACGTTCAAAACTTCACCTGTTGCATTGTCAATTATCATAACAACTGCATGCATGTTGAATGGATTCCAATCTGTATTGAAGTTAGATACAACATATTCTTTTTCAGCAATATCATCCGCCACAACATTGGCTGGAACGCTGCCAGCAGTACCAGCCCAACCACCAAGGATCGCACGACCAACATGGTTGTAAACCATGTCAGCTGCAGGAACAGTAGCAGGAAGTGCATCCCAATCGCTGCCGAAGCCAGGAATTGGATCAGTTGGTGCAGCTGCGCCAGCATAGTAGTTGGTTTGTGCGTAGCCGGAACCTGTACCCGTTACATTATCCTCCGTAAGCACCACATTGAAGCGGTAGTCAATGTTCTCCAATTGAGTCACAAACTCAGCACTTGCATTGATAGTGGCTGTTTTAGTTGCAACATCAATTGAGGCTGTAACTTCGGGCGCAAGAGGTGCTATCCTGGCAAGGTAGTCTGGCAAGATATCTTCAAGATCAGATGGATCCCAAACAGCGTTGCGGTCAACAATAACACCGGGATATCCAGTAAAGCCAGGGAAATCGCCAACGCCATTATCATAGGCGGTTACGGCCATTGGGTCAGCGTTGTGAACGGCGATACCTACAAAATCATCTGGGTAGTTTTCAGTCATGAAGTCCATCCACTCCGTACCACGTGGGCACCAGCCGCACCATGTGCCTGTACCTTCTTCTGCTAGCATTTTCTTGGAAGGAATGTAGGAAACACCGGATACCACGCCAGACTGTTGGTTATTGGTGTCGTCTGCATCAGCAGCACCATTTGGATTTGCTGCCCACAAATCAAAATTGTAGGTAATGGCGTCTGGCAAAGAAAGTTGGTCAGAGTGAACAAAGTTGTATTTGCCAAGGAAAGGAACGCTGATACCAGTCACGTTGTCCGTGTAGGTATTTGTTCCATCAGTCCAAGCAATATCCACGGCAGTCAAGGTTTCAGCACCGTAGTTGGTGATTTCACCTGAAATTTCCACGGTTGTGCCAGAAAGTTTGAAGCGAGGAGCTTGAATCCTAGAAACGGCGACATCGTGGCTAGCTGGAGCAAATACAGTGACATTGTCAACAACAAATCCAAAAAGCCAACCGCCACCATCATTGTAACGGAATGCAACCCTTACGTTGTTCATGCCTGCGTAGGCGCTAAGATCTACAAGGTAGCCTTGTTGCCAGCCGCTGCCGTCACCGGTCAGTTCAACTACATCTTCCCAAAGACCGAAATTTTGGGAAACAGCAATATAGGCATGCTCCGCTACGCCTTGGTAAACCCCAGCAGCGTAAAACATGTCAAACTTCATTGCAACAGCAGCCGCATTTGTAAAATCAAAGGATGGCATAATGAGCAGGTCGTTCGATTTGTTGCAGTTGCAACCGTCATCGTTGGTGCCCGCTGCTTTGCCTCCATTGTCTGGCACTGGGAATGAGCCGCTTGAAAGTACACTTGCAGCACCAAACTTGAAGCCACCATCTGTGGCAGCAGTTTGTTGAGTCCATCCAAAAGGTGCTGTCCCGTTGGTGCCTTCGAAATCCTGCGTTAGAAATGTGGTTTGCGCATTTGCTGAAAATGCACAAACAGTTAAAAATAAAAGTGTCAAAATCTTCTTCATAGAAAAATTTTTATTTAGGTGATAAGTACAGTGAAAATTGCAATTTGAATTTGAATAGGCTTGGGAGCGTATGAATTGTTACTCAACAGAATTTTTAGAAAAGCAGTTTACTTGAACTGCGAGCGCCAAAGGTAGTAAAATACTGTTTCAACTTTACCCCCCTACTGCAAACTACATTTTGTCAGCCCCACGACCTTTGAGGGCAATAAGTGGCGTATTAAGCCTTTGTTGGCAAGAATGACCTGCAATACTTCTCCGCAACTTTGATGGACTTTAGCTGTTTCAACGACCGAAATAATTATAAACAACCTTTTCCTATGAGAATTTCCGCCTTCCGCAAAGCCCATTTCAATGCGGCCCATCGTTTGAACAACCCCAATTGGACCGATGAAAAGAACCAAGCAGTGTTTGGCCTATGCAACAATACCAATTACCACGGTCACAATTATGACCTTGAAGTGAAGGTCATGGGTGAAGTGGACCCCGAAACGGGCTACCTTATTGATTTGAAATTATTGAAAGACCTGATTTTCGAGGAAGTCGAATCGAGGTTTGACCACAAAAACCTGAACTTGGATGTGGAGGATTTCCAGCACCTGAACCCTACGGCGGAGCATATCTGCTATGTGATTTGGCAGCGCCTCAGAAACCGATTGGACGAAAAATTCGACCTCGCTGTTCGGCTCTATGAAACCCCTCGAAATTTTGTGGAATACCCCGCTTGAAAGTTGGCCGTTCGACACGGGGGCCCCGACCTTGGTCGGGGGCAGTCAGTGGATGCTCCAACCTCTAAGCCCAAATTCAAGACTGGCTTCGTTACCTTGAAAAAGAAAAGCCCTTGATTCCGTTAAAGAACCAAGGGCTTTTGCTATTGTTGGGAGCTCACTGCCAACTTTAGAAGAGAGGTCGATAGCGGATTCGAACCGCTGTACGAGGTTTTGCAGACCTCTGCCTAACCACTCGGCCAACCGACCATTTTTTTGAGAAGGGAATTTCAAAGTTTCAAAAGCCTTAACGCTCTCAAAAGGAACAAGGTTTCAAATCCTTGGTTTTTACTTCAAAATATCCATTTCAAATACGCTTCCTTAAAAGCGGACGCAAATGTAAGGACTTTTTTTAAATCATGTCCAGCACTAGCTGCAAAACAGGAGCATTTTTTACAAACAGCGATTTATTTTGGATGGAGAAAATGATGGCTGCAAGGGTTAAGTGCTTGTTTTACAGACACTTAAAGGCTCTCCTCGATAGTTGGTAGAGTTTTCCTCACTTCGATTTCTTTCGGAAGCATTACATAAAATGTTGTTCCCATATTCGCCTCAGATTTGTACCAAATATCCCCGTTGTGTATTTTTATTATCTTTTTGCAAATGGCCAAACCCATGCCCGTGCCTGGCCTTTCCAGGTGGCTGATGCGCTGAAACGGCATGAACGCCTTTTCCTGAAATCCCTCATCAAGTCCAAGTCCGTTGTCCGACACGGTGATTTGCCAATATCCTTCCCTTTCCTCGGCACTTATGGCTATTTCAATTGGCGCATCTCCCCTGAATTTTATGGCATTTGCCAGTAAGTTTTGAAACAACTGAAGCATGCCTGTCCGATGGCCCGTAATAGTTGGCAAATCGGCGCAATCAATCCTAGCCTGGGCTTCGCTGATTTCCGCATTGAGGTTTTGTTTCACCAAATCAATCACTTCGTTTAGGCAAATACGCTCAAACTCCCTGGATTTATTGATGCCAGAATATTCAAGGAGGTCCCGAATTATCTCGTTCATGTGGCTTGCCCCTTTCACGATATAATCAATGAATTCGTTGGCTTCAGCATCTAGCTGCGGGGAATAGCGCCGCCGCAAAAGCCCAGCATAGCTTGCAATGGTGCGCAGTGGGCTTTTCAGGTCGTGTGAGGCGATGTAGGAGAATTGCTCAAGCTCGGCATACGATTTTTCGAGCATGTGGAGCTGCTCAGATAGCTTGTCTGATTGTTCCTCTACCAGCTGTTTTTGAAACTGTAGCTCATGGTTGGCTTCTACTATTTCTTTTTGCCGAAGGTGAAGTTCCTCAATTGTTCGGTTCAGCAGGTTCACCATGATGGACTTGTCCTTAATGGTGCGCTTCACCTGAAAATCCATGCGTGCCACCTCCTTCTTGAACCGCTCCACAAGCTGCAGCAGCCCTGCTTTCTCAGACTCGGAAGCGTCCAACGCCTGAATCCTCATTTGGAAAGCCTGGATTGCATTTTCCATATTGAGTTGTTTGTTCTGTGGTTAGAATTTATATGGTTAAAAAGGGGAACTTGCCCAGCTGCGTTCTTTCAGCACCACGAGCGAACAGGTTTCATTGTGAAACTCGCAAACACCGTTTTTTGCGTTCCCAATTTCACCGTAAGTAAAAAACCCAATCATCGGTTTTTTCCAGAAATCGTAGATGCCCTTCACCTCGTCCTCGATAAGTGGCCCTAAAGCGGCATGGCGTCCTTTGCAGGAAAAAAGAATCAGCGCATCCGCCGCTGCCGCTTGCGCTTTTCATTTCCCAAACTCCCCAACCGTCTGGTCAATGACCTCGAAGCCTGGTGCAATGGAAAACCGGAACTTGTCGCCTCCAGCCAGCACGAGTGCCCCATTTTCTTTCAGGCTCATCAATGGAGCCCGGAGTACGGCAGACCCGTCCGGCTGCATGATCTGGAGCGGGTACTGTGCACTGATGTCGCTCACCTGGTTCTCCGAATTGGTGTTGTTGAAATACCCAAAATACTTGATGAAGGCATTGATGGCAGGTTCGTCATTTATTGTATAAACGATGTTTCCCTCGGCATGAGTGATCGTATTTTCCATGCCTACGCCTTCCCAGCCGCTGGTGGCAAGGCCCTTAAGCTCGACCTTCTCCATATCAAATGCCAAAATAGCTATCCCATTATCCGTCACGGATTTGTCCGAAATGGCATAGGCAGCCTTTAGCTGAAGGTCATCCGCTGCCAGCCCACTGAATATCGGCGCCTCGTGCCCTATGCCAGCCTTCAGGCCATAAACGATTTGTTCGGCATCAACGGAAACGCCGCCCGACATGACCAAAAGCGCAGGATTTTTAAAGCGCCTGACAGCATCTTCCCCAAGTTTCTTGCAGGTGGCATAAGGGTTGGTGCCTTCATAATCTTTCATGAAAACGCTATAATAATCCTTGTTGATTTCAAACAACAAACCAGTAACGATGCCGTCATGAACATTGTCATTCATTATCTCACCTGCCGTGGAAGCGCCAACCATGTCAATTCCCAGCTTGCAGAACAAGGCGGAAACCCCTGACATTTCAAAATGGATGGAACAAAAAACAATGGCCAGGTTGGGCTTGAAACCCGCCCCTGAAAGTGCTGCGATTTCCGTCGAAATGCCAGCCTCCGATTGAGCTATGAAAGTCTTGACTTGCATCTAAGATTTTTAATAGTGATAAGAACCAGTTTGTAATTTTTCAAATTATAGGAATTGAAAAGGGAGGACCAGCCAGCGGAAGGGGAAAACAAACTTGATAGCGAACGAACCTTTGCCAAGGTCAATATTTCAAAAATAGCTCCAAAAAAATCATCGAATCAACAAGACTGTGCCGCGCTTCTCGGTGCGCTTTCCATTGGCTTGATCAACTTTGATGATGTAAGCGTAAAGCCCTTGGGCTAAGGGCTTGCCGTTTTTTTGGCCATACCAACCCTTGTCAGGATCTTTCGTCCTAAAAACCTCTTGCCCGTAGCGGTCGAAAATCTGCATTTCGTAACTGGCAAGGTCGCCCAGCACGATGAGCGGTTTGAACTCCTGGTTGAATCCCTCAGGCACGAATGCGTTCGGGGCGAAAATGCGGGCAGCTTGAAAAACGCAGGCTACGTTGGAGCGGCTCTCCACGGCAACGGCCTGGCCATTTTGCCCAACAGCGTTTGACTGCGCCACCACGAAGTAGCAGGCCTGCGCCTCTTCAATATTGGTGGGGTCGTAGTTGTGCTGGTAGCTTGTCGCACTGCTGGCCGCCATGTCCAGTACGCTCGTCGTACCACCCACTGTTTTGTACAAGGTGTAGGAAGTAGCGCTCGTATTTTCAAAGTCAAAAGCCGTCCAGTCAAGTTGGTTTATGTTGCCGGGAAGTGGGGTCGCTGTGAGGTAAATTGTACTGCCATAGTTCGTCACCAGCGTAGAATCACACAGGTCCAAGGTTTGTATTTTATAAAAAACCTTTCCATTTTCAGCATCGCCACTGGCATCCGTGTAAGTGTTCGATGCTGGGAGCGGCAAGGTCGCCGCCTCCACTTCAATCGGCTGATAATCAGCGTTTTGGTCGCTCCGCAATATTTGATATTCGACTAATTCTGCCAGCGGGTTCCATTCCCAATTCAGGTCCACGTCGCCATTGTTTTTAACGGAAACATTCAACAGCACCATTCCATCAGCCGACTGCACCACGTCCACTTGCAGGCAAACCTGGTTCGACTTGGCCACCGCTCCCGTCACTGCCTCTACCGCCCGCACCTCGAAGCAATAGGTCGCACCATCCACCAAATTTCCCACCTCAAAACTCCCAGCGCTTGTGCCCGCATCAGCGACCGTCGCCAGCGCTGCTCCATTGATCCCAGCCCAAATTTGTTGCTCCGCAATGCCGTTTGTCCAGCCCACGTAATTGTTCCATGTCAGTTTCACCGACTGGTTGCAAGGAATCGGCTCCGCCTCAACAAAGATGCTCGTATGCTTCATGTCAAAGATGCTCGTATTGCCGCAGGGGTCAAGCGCATTTACGTAATAGGACTCCGGGCCAATATTGGGGTCGGCAGCGAGGTCGGTATAGGTATTGCCGCTGAACACCGTGTCCACGGGAATAACCCCGATGCCCGTTTGCCGATAAATGATGTACCCGGTCACCTCTGGCGAAGGGCTGGGCTGCCAAGTCACCACCGCCTGCCCGCCTTCCACGGATACCGTTTGGATGGGGGAAACCACTGGCGGGCGGTTGTCCAAAGTATCAGAAGTGATGGCCATTTGGCCGGGGCAATTGAAATTGCTGGTCAGGTAAAAAAACCACTGCTGCCCGCTGGGGTTGACGAAGGCGTAAAAATCCTGCGCCTGGTTCGTCACCGAGCCTTGCGGTGTGAAGGGGCCATTTGGGTTTTGGCTCGCCCAAACATCGTAGCTCACGAAGGGTCCGCAGCCATTCACGGGTAGGTCGAAAAACAACGTGTCACCTCGAACGCAACGCAGGTCGGGCGGTAGGATTTGTGCCTCCATTTTACCTGTAAAAACAAAGCCTAGGGCGAGCACGGTAAATATATTTCTCAAAAAAATCCAATTGTTGTTTTTCATAAATATCTGATTTTCAATCATTTAAAATCACTTCCCTAGCTCCCCTATTTCCAGTTTCTCCTTGAATTTTTGCTCAAAATCTGCCATGCTGTACACAGCCTTCAGGCGGTATTCGATTCGACGCTGGTCACTCACGTCTTTTTTGAAATAAACGAGGCCCAGCTTTTTGGCATAAACCTCGGTGCCGCCAAATTCCAGTTCCAAATGCCCCTCTACCTCTTGGTCAACGAGTTCCCGGGTGTTGAATTTCACGGCAGACACATTTTTTCCATCAAAAACAACGGTCGTATCGCTGTCGTATTGTCGGTTCCTGACCAAGGTGATACTCGACGAATCGCCCGACTGCCGCCAGTGCAGCGAGGAAAGCAACACGTTGCCCAACGGTTTCACCTCGAAGGGGAAGACGTTCGCCGCTTCGATTTCCGCCTCGATTTGCTGGCTTTTCCCTTCGGCGTCCGTTTCATAAACGTAGAAATCGTTGAGCAACATCCCGTTGTTCACCCGCTCCTCCCGCACGAATTGGTCTGGTTCAAACGACGGATTGTAGGACATCCCCACCAGAAAGGCACTCCCATCTTTCAGCACGGAGCGATAGTACCAGTAAACTGGCGGGTCGTTCTCTTCGTGGACGGGCTCGTACTCGTAAACCATGCCGTCTTGAAGGTCAATCAGCGGGTAGTAATATTCTTCAATGTTTTTAAGGCCGTTTTGTTCCTTGTTTGCGCAAGCAAAAAAGAAAACCGAGAAAACTGCCAAGCAAAAAATGACTGGATACTTCATCAAATAACTATTTCAGAACTGGATTGGTGCTGCTTGAAACTCGAAACTCACCGCTCGAAACTCACTCCTTCCCTGCCACCACTACCACAATCTCGCCCTTCACGGTTTTTTCCTTGTAAAACGCCGACAATTGCACCAGCGTGTCCGTGCGGATTTCTTCGTGCATTTTTGTCAGCTCCCGTGCAACGCAGGCTTGCCGCTCCGGCCCGCAGACTTCGGCCAGTTGGTCCAAGCACTTGACTAGGCGGTTCGGCGATTCGTAGAGAATGAAGGTGCAGGGCTGTTCTGCGAGGTATTTCAAGCGGGTTTGGCGGCCTTTTTTATGGGGCAAAAAACCCTCGAAAAAGAACTTGTCGCAAGGCAGCCCGCTCGCCGCCAATGCAGGCACGAAGGCCGTCGGCCCCGGCAAACACTCCACCCGCACGCCTTGCCGCACGCATTCCCGCACCAACAGAAACCCGGGGTCGGAAATGCCCGGTGTGCCAGCATCGGAGGCAAGCGCAAAAGTCGCCCCGCCCTTGAGTTGCTGCACGATATTGGCCGTCACCGAATGCTCGTTGAAGGCATGAAAAGCGGAAACGGGCGTCTGGATTTGGAAGTGGTCGAGCAGGCGTTTCGTTACCCTCGTGTCCTCGGCCCATACCCTGTCCACTTCCTTGAGGATGCGCAGCGCCCGGAGCGTGATGTCTTCCAAATTGCCGATGGGGGTAGGGATGAGGTATAGCATTTGAAGAATTGAGAATTGAGAATTGAAAATGGAGAATTGGCATCACGAGCATTTTCCATTTTCCATTTTCAACTCTCCATTATTGTAAAATGGTAGGTTTCCATGATCAGGTTTGCGAGCAGTTTCTTGCAGGCGCCGTCAACTTTGCTGGAGGCTTCTTCCTTGCTGACCGCCTCGATTTCCATGCGAATATGCTTGCCAATGCGGATGTCCTCGACGCCTTCAATATGCAGGTTGCTCATGCTCTGCTGCACGGCCTTGCCTTGTGGATCGAGGAGTTCCCTGTGTGGCATGATGTCTATTTCTGCGGTGTATTTCATTGGATGGTGATTGGTGACTGGTGATTAGGGATTGGGAGATACCGACAGCCGATCACGAGTTCCGACTAACTTTCAGGTAAACAAATAACGAGAACAGCACGTGGCCAACGATGATGAACGGGAAGGCTGCCTCCCGCATGACTGCCAACAGCCCAACTGCAAAGGCGGCAAAGGTAAACCGAATCTCATTGCCCGCCCAAGCGAGGTTTTTGAATTTTAGGCTAAACATCGGCAGTCCGGCCACCATCAGCAGGCAAAGTACGGGGATGTTGAGATAGAGGAAAACGGGGTTCGTGACGATTTTGCCCAAGCCAAAAGAATCGAAATGGTAGATGAGCAGCAGGCCGATGGCGTAGATGGCGCAGGAAGGCGTCGGCATCCCGATGAAATTCTCGGTTTGGCGGGTATCAATATTGAAATTGGCCAAGCGGATGGCGGCGAAAAGCGTGATGAGAAAAGCGGGCGAAGCAGCCAGCGTGAGTTGAATCGGCAGCACATCGTGGCCTGCGAGGCCCTTCACCAGCAGCATGTAAATCACAGCGCCGGGCGCTACCCCAAATGAAACCATGTCCGCCAGCGAATCAAGCTGCTGCCCGAGCGGCGACTTCACCTTGAGCATACGGGCGCAGGCGCCGTCGAGGTAGTCGGCGATACCACTGCCCAAGCTGAACCAGAATGCCTGTACGAACTGCCCGTACAGCACACTGGCTATTGCGCAGCAACCAAAAAACAGGTTGAGCAAGGTGATAAAATTCGGAATGTGTCTTTTCATGCCCAATTTGCGGTCTAAGCAGTTTCTTGAAAAACCCAACCCCAAAGGTCGGCCTAGGCGTCACTCATTTTGGGCAAAAGTAATATTTTGCCATTTACCCAAAGCATAAAGCAAAAATTAGGAATGTCGCAGATTGGCAGCAAACCGTTCTTAACTTAGTGATAACTGACTTATGCCGTCAAATCTGTACTTTTGCCGCCCTTAATTGCGTTCCAAAAAAAATTCACACCGCCGACTCAGTCGGTTTTTCACTAAAAAAAAGAGACAGACCGTTATGAAACAACGCTTCACAATTTTGCTCTGTTCGGCTTTCCTTTGCTGCGCAAACAGCCTGTTCGCACAACCCTCCAACAACGAATGTGCCAACGCACAGCCACTAAGCAACCTCAACAACTGGTGCTCTGCCGCCGCTGGCTTCACCAACGTGGGCGCCACATTGAGCAACGTCACAAACCCTGGTTGTTTTCCTTCGGGAAATGCGGACGTTTGGTTCTCCTTTGTTGCGCAAGCCAACACCGTCAACATTCGGGTCGTCGGCGCTACGGGCGGAAATACCCCCCCGGGCGGCTCCCTCATGGAACCACAGTTTGCACTTTACAGCGGCACTTGCAACGCCCTGACCCTTGTGCAGTGCGCCTCCGATGCCTTCGGCCTCAACATCGCCGAGACCTTTGCCGGGCCGCTCACCGTCGGCCAAACCTACTATATTCGGGTGGATGCACGAAACAACAACACGGGCACTTTCAAGCTCTGTATCAACAACTACAATGCCGTGCCAGAACTCAGCGGCGACTGCCCCACTGGCGTGATTCTTTGCGACAAATCACCCTTCAGTGTGGAGCTGGCAGTGGGCGCTGGCAGTGACCCGAACGAGGTGGACCCCAGCACTTGCATTAACGCCGAAATCGCTTGCTCTTGGTACCGTTGGACCTGCAAAGATGCCGGAACCCTCACATTTACCATCACGCCAAATAATTCCACAGACGATATTGACTTTGCCGTTTACGAACTGCCGGGTGGCCTCGGCGATTGTGCAAACAAGGAAGTCGTGCGTTGCGAAGCAGCCGGAGAGAATGTTGGGTCACCTTTTCCTGATTGGCAAAATTGCTCTGGTCCTACAGGCTTGGCACTTTCTGAAAATGATGTCACTGAAGTCCCGGGCTGTCCAGTTGGGCAGAACAATTTCGTGGCGGCACTCGATATGGTCGTGGGCAAAAGCTACGCCCTCGTCATCAATAATTTTAGCGAATCCGGCAATGGCTTTTCCATTGAGTTTGGTGGCACAGGCACTTTCCTCGGCCCTACTGCCGATTTTACCGTTGCTCCGCAAACGATTTGCCAGAACTCCACCATCACTTTCACCGATAATTCCAACTCTCTTGACGCCATCACTTTCTGGCAATGGAACTTCGGCATTGGCGCCAGCCCCGCCACCGCTACTGGCAAAGGCCCGCACACCGTGACCTACAACACACCCGGCACAAAGTCCGTCGCACTGACCATCACCAATGAGGAAGGCTGCCAAGTGACGGACATCGAAACCATCAACGTGCTGCCGCTGCCGGAGGTTGACCCGACCCTGCTCGACGACTATTGCGGACCCGACGACAACACGGGCGCCGTGATTTTGTCGCCTTCCGGCGATGGACAACCGTACACCTACGACTGGACTGGAACCGGCGTTTTTACCAATGACAGCTCGCTGGTTGACTTGGCTTCGGGCGATTATACCGTCGTCGTGCAGACCGCCAACGGCTGCACCCAGAGCTTTGATTTCACGGTGGAAGAAGGCTTGAGCCTCGCTGCTGGCGTTGACCCAGTGTCGCCGCCCACCTGCAACGGCGACTCGGATGGCAGCATTTCCATCACCATCCAAATCGCAAACCCGCCAGTTACTTTCGACTTCGGCAACGGCCCACAATCGAGCAATACCTTTAGCGGAATCCCCGCTGGAACTTACAACGTTCAGGTCGTGGATGGCCAAGGCTGCGCTGGTAATTTCACCATCGAAGTAGTGGATTTTCCACCGTTGGACTTAGGCATTGCCCCAATTGACATCAGTTGTTTTGGGGCAAATGACGGCACCATTTCCATCCTGCCCACGGGTGGGGCAGGTGGCTATTCCTATCTTTGGAGCAATGGTGCCACCACTTCCAGCATCTCAGACCTTGCCGCAGGCAACTACTCCGTCACCGTCACGGATGAGAATGGTTGCTCCGCAACCGCCGAGGCCGACATTATTGAACCGGAGCCCTTAACGGCTACCCTAGAAACCGTGGACGTGATTTGTTTTGGGGATGAAACGGGCGTGATCACCGTCACTGCCACAGGTGGCACACCGCCATTCGAGTACAGTTCCAACGGCACTGATTTTCAAACTGACCCTGCCCTCATCAACCTCGGCGGCGGCACCTACGACGTGGTGGTGCAGGACAGTAGGGGCTGCACGTTCACCATCCCCGGCACCATCAACCAGCCGCCGCCCATCATCGTGGAGGCTGGTAACGACCAGACGATTGACCTTGGCTACTCCGCCAATTTGGTTGCCACTGTTTTACCTCCAACGCTTCCTGTGACGCTGAGTTGGGTGCCCTCGGAGTCGCTGAGCTGCGCCGACTGCCTGCGCCCGGAAGCTACCCCGTACCTCACCACGACTTACACCCTCACCGCCACCGACGAGAATGGCTGCACAGGCAGCGACTCGGTGACGGTCTTCGTAATTTTGGTGCGCCCGGTGTACATCCCGAACGTCTTTTCGCCGAACGGCGACGGCCTCAACGATTTCTTCACCGTCTTCGGGGGCAAAGCCGCCAAAACCATCAGAACGCTCAAGGTCTTCGACCGCTGGGGCGACAATGTCTTTGTGGGAACCGACCTCCCGCTGAACGACGAGCCGCTCGGCTGGGATGGTGTTTTTCGGGGAAAGCTGATGGACACGGGCGTGTTCGCCTACCTTGCCCAAGTGGAGTTTGTGGATGGCGTGGTGGTGCTCTTCAAAGGTGACGTGATGATTATTAGGTGAGGGGATTTACGATTTTACGACTGACGATTTACGACTGGGCACACAGCTCAAATGGAAAAGGGTAGGAAGCGCTTTGCTTCGTACCCTTTTTCGTTATTGGTTGCGGACTCAATCGTAAATCCAAAATCGTAAATCGTCATTCATTTCACTTCACAAGCAAGCAACTGCTCCTCCTTCCCGTCCACTGTTTTCACAAAGCCCTCCAGTTGGTCGCCAATTTTCACAGGCCCAACCCCGGCAGGCGTGCCTGTGAAGATGAGGTCGCCTTGCAGCAGCTTGAAATATTGGGAAACATAGGTGATGATGTTTCCGAAGGAAAAAAGCACATCACGGGTGTTGCCGTGCTGCACGGTTTCGCCATTTTTTTTCAAAAAAAACTCAATGTTTCCGCCACTGTTGACCCGGTGCAGGGGAACAAACTTGCCCAGCACCGCCGAATTGTCGAAGCCCTTGGCAATCTCCCATGGGTGGCCTTTTTTCTTGAGTTCCTCCTGCACGTCACGAGCGGTGAAGTCAATGCCTAGCGCCACTTCCTCGTAGTAGCTGTCGGCAAATTCCGGCTGGACGGCCTTTCCGTTTTTGCAGATTTTCAGCACCACCTCGCATTCGTAGTGGAGGTCTTTCGTGAAATCTGGGTAGTAAAACGGCTTCTCGTTCACCAGCAGCGCCGATGGTGGCTTCATGAACACGACGGGTTTGCCGACTGGCACGGGGTTATTGAGTTCTTTGGCGTGGTCGGCGTAATTTCTACCAATGCAGATTATTTTCATATTGCGGTGATTGGTGATTGGTGATATTAAGAAAAACTTTTTCGACGCTGATTTTTTAAGATTTTTATGATGAATTATGTTGCTGGACGTACCGTCCAGCATAAAAAATCATAAAAATCAGCGTCTTTCAGCGTCAAAAAACATGCGTCAGATTTTTTCTTAACGCCACCAATTACATTTTGACATTCATAAGCCCAGAAAGCTCCTTGACTTCTCTTATTGTCTCTTGCGCCCGTTTGCGGATAATAGCAGAGGATTCCCGGATTTGCTCTTTCATGGCTTTTTTATCAGCGTTCAACTCAGCCCGTTTTTCACGGAAGCTGGCACTCAATTGGGCCAATGATTCGGCGACGACCTCCTTGAGTGGGGCGTATTTCAAGGCACCAGCGTTGTAGTCGTCCATCAGGGAAGCGTGGGCCTCCATATTGCCAGCAGCTTTAAGCAGCCTGAAGAGGTTGGCGACGCCAGCGCTCATTTCCCCGGCTGGGGTATCACCTGTGTCGGTTACAGCACTTTTGATTTGCTTGCGCAAAACGGCATCTTCGGCGAAGACGTTGATGTAATGCTTATCTCCGGCGCTTTTGCTCATTTTCTTCGAGGGGTCGGCGGTGGATTTAACGCTCGGCGTCTCAGTGTTCAGCGAAGCTGGCAGCACGAAATATTCCTTTCCCACTTGGTTGTTGAAGCGCTGCGCAATATTGCGACTGAGTTCCAGGTGCTGCTCCTGGTCTTTGCCGACCGGCACATAGTCCGCCCGATAAATCAGGATGTCGGCGGCCTGCAAAACGGGGTAATCGAACAGGCCGACAGAGATGAAGCCCTCGGCCTTCTCCTCGCTCTGGGCGCTTTTGTCCTTGAACTGCGTCATGCGGCTCACGTTGCCGAAGGAGGCGAAGCAGTTGAAAATCCAGCCGAGTTCCACATGTTCTGGTATCAGCGACTGGATGAAAAGGTTCTCTGCTTTGACACCCACGGCCATCAGGTTGAGGATGAGGTCCCAGACGTTTTCCCGCAGCTTGGCGGGCACGTAGGGCATGCTCATGGCATGGTAGTCGGCAATGCCGTAGTAGCAGGTGTATTTCTCTTGGAGGTCCACCCAGTTCTTCACGGCACCGAAATAGTTGCCGTAGTGCATGTGGCCCGTGGGCTGGATGAGGGAAAGGACTGTTTTTTTCATTGTCATTTTTTTCTTAGGAACGTCAATCGTTTTTTAATGGTTTCATGTTTCTTTTCCATTTCACCAAACCCACCACACTCGCCCCCACCCAAACCGCCTCCAGCACGACAAACGGCACCGACCCCATCATCGCCGCCCCGACGGTAGCGAGTATGCCGCCAAACAGGTTCAGCAGCCAATAAGCAAGGCTCGCTTGGCTGATTTTATTGAAAGAAGAACCGAGGAACGCCAGCAAAATCAAGCTGACGCCGAGGGCACTGAACAGGGTGGACTGGCTCATTTCACCGCAGCAATAACGGAGATTTCGATGTTGACGAATTTGGGCAGGTTGGCCACTTCCACGGTCTCCCGTGCGGGCGCCCAAGTTGGGTCGAAGTACTCGGCGTACACGGCATTGATGCGGGCAAAGTCGTGCATGTTTTTGATGAAAACACTAGCTTTCAGCACATCCTGGTAGGTGCAGCCTGCCGCTTCTAGGATGGCACCGACGTTTTTCAGCACTTGGTGGGCTTCATCTTCCAAACTGCCCTGAAGCAGCTCGCCAGTGGCGGGCACGATGGCAATTTGGCCAGAGGCATAGAGGATTCCGTTGTGGATGACGGCTTGGTTATAGGGGCCAATGGCGCCGGGAGCATTGGGGGTGGAAATGATTTTTTTCATAAAAATGAGTGGATGACAGGTTGAGTGAATGGGCGAAGGTATTAAAAACAGAGAAAGCCCCTTATCCAACTTTCGTTGGACAGGAGCTTTTAGATTTTAGATGCTGCTTGGCCGGGGCTTATTCCTGGTCTTCCTTGGATTTTACCAGAATCTTGCCTTTGTAGCGCATGTTTCCCTCACTATCCGTGTAGGCATGGTGGAAAATATGCGTTTCGCCAGTGGCTTGACACTTGGCAATTGTTGGCATTGCGGCACGGTCGTGAGCCCGGCGGGTGCGGGTACGCTGCTTCGAATGTTTATTTCTAGGATTTGGCATCGCTATTTGTATTTAAGACTTTAGAAATTAGACGTTAGATTATAGACGGAATCGGTGGAACATCATCTAATGTCTTTTGTCTAATATCTACGGTCTGTTTATGTCAATTATCATTTTGAAGGCCCTTCAATGCGTCCCAAATGGAGGTGGAAGAACTTGGTTCGTCCTCGCTCTCCTCTTGTTTCAGGAATTTCAACATTTCCGGGTCACATTCCTCGTCGGCGTCGTCGTGGGTTTTTGCAATCGGTACAGCAAGGTTGATGAACTCGTAAATGTACGAAGCCACGTTCAGCCTTGGTGTCTCCCTTAGGATGTAGATGATGTCTGCATCCTCCCACTCCTTCTCATCGAATTTCACCAACAACATTTCGTCGGCTTCGATGGGCAGGTCGAACTCCTCCAAGCAGCGGTCACAGGCGGTTTTCACCGTGCCGTCTAGTTCAAAGGTCATGGTGTACATGTCGGATTGCTTGTCGAAAACGAAATGTACCGCCACGTCTCCATCCTTAATTGGTGACTCTGGAAAGCACTGGAAAAACGACGAATCTATAATGAAATCGTACTCGTGGATACCGTTGTGCAACCCTGAAACCGGGATGGTGAAGTGCTCTAAAATGTCCATTTTTAAAGAACTTTTTTAAAAGGAGCGCAAAGATAGGCTGTTTTTTCAGATTTTGGGTTTGCGCATTCAGTTTTTTTTATTGGTAAATTAGCTGGCCGTAATTGCCGCTTAAAATTCAAGCCATTTTTCCACAGCCAAAAAGTCACTGACCGCCTATTTTTTCGCAAAAAACAATACAATTTTGCATAATCAATTGAATATCATACATTTGGCGGACTACTTTGAAGGGACTTGGCTGCGGATTTGGCAGCTCAACATACTAACATCATAAGAGAAAAACGACTATGAGGGGTTTAATCATTGGCTTCCTGTTTTTACTTGCCTACGCCATTCCGGCACGTTGGTACTTCGTTTGCCAGCTTCGGCACCACTGCGGCGACGAGCCTGCGGTCGTTGCGCCCACACGCCCGATGACACTTTCCTTGCACGACGGCGACAAGACCATATTACAAGGTTACGAGCAGTTTGGCTTTGCCCCTAACTCATTTCAACCTGACCTCTCTGCCAACAACCAAGCGTTTTTGGCGAAAGTGGCGGAATACCTGAAAGCAAATCCTGACAAAAAAATCACCCTCACGGGGCGCTTCCTGCCTTCAGAAAGCATTGCGAAAAGTGGCATCTTCGAAAATATCGGTATCGCCCGAGCCGCTGCCGTAGAGCAGCTTTTGGTAAAATTGGGCGTTTCGGAAAAACGCTTTTCCATTGATTATCAAAAGGTTATAGGTACAACTTTGGAAGAGCCAATCTCCTTCAACCTTTTCAGCCCGAAGCCTGACGACTACGACCGTCCGGTTTACAGCTTCAAGGACAATACCTTTTCCGACGCCAATTTCGCCTTCGGCTCCGACGAGTTCAAGCCCGGCGAGCAGTGCATACTCTATGCAGATTCGGTAAAAACCTTTTTGGGTACCAATCCGACCATGATGCTGACTATCACGGGACATACAGACAGCATTGGCACCGAAACCAATAACCTCAACCTTGGCCTGCGGAGGGCAAAAAATGCCGCTGCCTATTTCCGGGAATTGGGCGTGAAATCCGAAATCATTTCCACCACAAAGGGAGAAGAACTGCCCGTAGCGCCTAACACGGTTGACGGCAAGGACAACCCCGAAGGCCGCCAAAAAAACCGACGGGTGAATTTTAAAATTGAAGAAAAAACTGCTCAATAATCTAATTGATAAAGGCCAGAAAAACTTTTAAAGAGTTGATAATCAACTAATTGAAATCCATTTTGACCAATTTCTAAAACAACAACATGGAAAACTTATTCGAATCTTTAAACCACCAAGACAGTGTTTTTTTCCTCCTATCCATGCTCGTCAGCTTCCTGATTGGCTTCATTGCTGCTTGGCTCATGTGGCGGGGAGCGGCCAAGCGCTACCAACGGGAAGCCGCCGATTGGAAGAAAAAATACGACGACCAAACCTTGGAATTGGCTTCCCTTCGGGAAAAACTGGACCTCAGCACCGCCGACCTTGCCAAGGCAAAACGAGAGGCCGAAACAGCTTTGGCCCAAGCCGTTGCCACGCAAAATGAAAAAATAAAATGGCAGAAAGACCTCGACCAGTCTTTGGAAGAAACCGTGCGTTTGCATGCCTCCAGCCATGCCTACCAAGCCACCATCGAAGACCTCAACAACCAAATCATCGGCCTCAAAACCCGCAACGAACAAACAGCATTTGCTGCTTCGGATGGAAGTAGCTCAAATGAGCAATTGATTGCACTGCAAACTTCCTACGAGGCTTCGCAACAGCGCCTCGGCTCGCTCGAAGCCAAAGCCGCAGTGCTAGCAGCGGAGAACGAAGCGCTAAAAACAGGCATCAAAAAAGAAGACGAGAACCTGTTAGACCTTCTGAAATCATACAATGATTCAACTAACCGCCTAGGTAGTTTGGAGGAAAAACTGGGCATTCTCATGGTTGAAAACGAACGGTTGCGGGCCAAATTGGAAGGCCAAGGCGAAACTCCTTCCGAAGAGAATTCCACCCGCCTTGCAGAACCCATCGTGGCTTCCATCAATCCCGCCGACAAGGAAGCCATCACAGGAGGGGCCATTACGCCTTCCGACGCCAAGAATGAAGTGTTGGCAGCCATCGGCAGCACTATCCCTTCTGCAACCGCCGATCAAAAAGACAACCTGACAGAAATAAAAGGCATCGGTTCTTTTTTGGAGAAAAAGCTGAACAGCCTCGGCATTTACAAATTTGAGCAAATCAGCAAATTGACGCCAAATCTGATTGAAAAACTGACCACGGCCATCGAGTTCTTCCCCGGTCGCATTGAACAGGATGATTGGGTGGGGCAGGCAGCCCTTTTGGCGAAGTCGACAAAAACAAAGGCAGCTCCAAAAAGCAAGGCAGCCAAGGCCGAAGACCTGAAAATCGTAGAGGGTATCGGGCCGAAAATTGAACTGCTGCTGCACAATGCTGGCATCCAAAACCTAAACGACCTCGCCAAAACCACCGTTGAGCAACTGAAAAAAGTATTGGTGGATGCCGGCGAGCGCTACCGCATTCATGACCCAAGCACTTGGCCCGAGCAGGCCCGACTTGCTGCCAGTGGCGAGTTAGACAGTTTAAAGGAATACCAAGATTTTCTTGCGGGAGGTAAAGAACCTGGGAAAGCGTAGCTATATGTTTGATTTTTATCGAGATGGCCACAGCCTTCGTACAACCCAATATTCAAATATACTTTTTTGAAAAACATTGCCCGCAAATTATTCTACGCCATGCCACCAGCTTGGCGTTTTGCTGCCCGCCGGATTTATTTCCTCCCGCTGGATACTTGGGAGGCTGTGACTGGCCAGCGTGACAGACTCACGCCCCCCCGTGGCATGGTTTACACAGGCAGCGGCGATTTTCGGCGGTCGGGTGAGCAGACGGTAGCCAACTTCCAAGCTATTTGCGGCTTGCAGCCCAACCACCGTGTGCTTGACATTGGCAGCGGCATCGGGCGGATAGCCTTACCACTAACCAGGTTTTTGGGCAAAAATGGCCGTTATGAAGGCTTTGACGTGGTAAAAAAAGGCGTGGACTGGTGCCAGCAGCACATTACCGCTAGTTTCCCAAACTTTCGTTTCCAGTACATTTCCCTCGAAAACGACCTCTATCGTTCCGATGGCGGCAGTGCCAGCAGCTTTCGTTTCCCTTACGAGGATGGCAGCTTTGACTTCGCCATCGCCAATTCCGTCTTCACGCACATGCTCCCCGACGAGGTGGAGAACTACCTCGTCGAACTCCGGCGGGTGCTGCGCCCTGGCGGCGTCTGTTACCTTACTTTTTTTCTTTTTGATGAAAAAACGCTTTGGCCGACTGGCTTTGGTTTCCCGCACGACTATGTTCACTATCGCCTGATGGACGATGTGGTTCAGCGCGCCAATGTTAGTTTTGAAGAAAAATACTTGCGCAATAGGGTGGACAGGCTTGACCTTCGTGTCCGACAAATTCACTACGGCTATTGGCGGGGGCTGCCAAAGTCCGACTGCAAGGATTTTCAGGACATCGTTGTGTTGGAAAAATGAACATGTAATAGTTGCCAAGGGCAAAAAAAGGAAGGTCAAGGCACAGCCTTGACCTCCTGAATAAACACCTAAAACCCTATTAAATTTGGGGTTTCATGGGGAGTGCTTGCCTGGGAAGCAATAACCTGAACAAAATGTGCAACAATGTTAGATTGTTCACGGTAAATGAGAAAAAAATCAAATCCACAGAAAAATTAACATTAACTCCCTGTAAATAAAGGGTTTTTCATGGCCTATCTTTTTTGTTAATCCGAAAAACATTAAATTGCCCGATATTTGCGTTTTCACATGTGTTTTGGGGTGAGTTTTCAGTTTTTTATTCCTCCCCGTTGGTATTCAGCAAGTTATGATGGCGGCTAAATAAAATCGGTGCAGGGCAGTTTTTTGCCCTGCCCAACAACAAAATGCTACTTCTGTAGCGTTTTGTCGTCAAATAGGCCGAATCACTTTACGCAAATACCAAAGTAAATTCACATGAAGTTTCAAATCCGTGTTTTTTCTTTCGCAATCCTCGTCCTCATGGCCACCTTGGCCGTTGCACAGGAGGGAGTTCCAGATTATACTGTTCAAGTAGGCAGCTACGCCAATCCAAAACCCGGCGACTTTGCCAACCTGCAAGGGCATGGCTTCTTGTACGCCATCAAGCGTCCGGCCCACACCGATGTGTTCGCAGGAGGCTATGAATCCGAGGCTGAAGCCAATAAATTGTTGGCTACCCTTCAACTTTTCGGCTACGACAATGCCGCAGTCACCAAACTGAATACCGAAGGTGGCCAGTCAGTCACCATCATCCAATTGGCAACAAAACGGGTGGGCGACAAAGTAAACTGGGAGGATTACCTGCCAGCCGGAAAGCTTTACGTCCTGCTCAGCGGCAACCAGTTCAAAATCCTTGCTGGTACTTTTCCAGATGTGGCTTCCGCAAAAGCACAACTTGCCAAACTTCAAAAAGTAGGCTTCAAAGATGCTTTCGTCAAAAACATGAACAACGTGCTGCTGCACGAAGTCAATGATTTTGAAATGGGCGGCGCTCCGAAAAGGCCGTTGATTC
Source organism: Saprospiraceae bacterium (assembly GCA_041752395.1). Taxonomy (GTDB): domain Bacteria; phylum Bacteroidota; class Bacteroidia; order Chitinophagales; family Saprospiraceae; genus UBA6168. The sequence continues at coordinate 27,157 of JBGSWN010000121.1, forward strand.
CACTTGTTTTCGAAGAAAAAAAGGCGGAAGAAAAAGCGCCTGAGCAGCCCAAGGCAGCAGAAGCAGAAATCAAAAAGCAAGACGTTCCGAAATCTTATGACGAAGTGGCAATTGTAGCGCCTGAAACAAAAGCAGCAACTACCCTGACGCCAAAAGGCACGGAAACGCCAGCCGAACCAAAAGCGGAACCTGTAAAAACAGCGCCAGCCAAGGCTGAACCCGTGAAGGCCGAACCTGCAAAAGCAGCCACACCAACCCCCGTCAGCCTTGAAGCGAGCCTGCCGGATATTCGGCCAAACGTGAAGCGTACCTCCGCCTACGAACTGCAAAAAACCTTGAAAGCGGAAGGTTCCTACAAAGGTTCGCTGGATGGTTTTTATGGCAAAGGCACCCGCACGGCCTATGACCAAGCGCTGGCCAACAACGCCCAATTAAAGAAGTACCGCATCCTTGCGAAGTACATGAATACGCCGACTGAGGACGCTGCCAAGGGGACAGTTCAGTTCTACATCAACCGCCTTTGGGACGACCCCAAAGCCTCGATGGACGGCCTTGCCGCTGCCAAAACGCCTATTGCGAAAGCATACCGTGCTTATTTTATGTATGCAAGTGACGGCCCCGGCAAGGACGTGAACTGGCTGATGAACGAAGCCATCAAGGAGGCTTTTTCGGGTAAAAAATCGGCCTTCCCCAAATTCGACCCGACTGTGCGCTATGCATACGAAGACATTGACCAATTGCTGACCCACCTGCGGTACATCCACGAAGTTTCTGCGGATAGCCCGGCAGCACCTTGCTGGCTCTTCCGCAAGCACCCTGGCGCTGCGCTCCAAGCGTTTGGCCCGCAGGGCACCGAAAGCAACCTCAAGCTGCAAGCCTGCGGCGGTTTCTGGGAGTGGGAAGAAGTGAAAGTGCTGGATGCCATCACCAGAGACCTCTGCGGTTCCGCCCAGATGAGCGAAGCCGCTTGCGCAAAAAGCCAGTCGCAATTGGCACAGCTCTACCTCACGCCAAAGGCAGTCTCTGAAGATGAACGCAAGGCACTGGAAGCTTGGAACGGCAAACTCTGGCAGGGAATTGATGGTTGGTCCAGCCGTGACCCAATGTTGGGCGAAATCGCTACTGCCCTGAAAATCAGCTATTTGCAGACCGAAGTCCTGTTCGAGGATTTTTTTATGGACGAAGGTTTCAATGAAAAAGAAGCCAAGGCACTGGGGCTACAAGCCATGAAAGTGCTGGTAGCGCACCACTTGGAGCGGTTTATTTAAATTACTTGTTACAGGTTTTTCAGAAAAATTGCTTCAAAATAAATTCAAAAGCGGCCATCGGCAATTTCGTTCGATGGCCGCTTTTTTCGTTTCGTCACCTAGCTTATATTTTGGTAAAAATTCTGTTCGTCTAGGCTTTTTGCCCTAACTTTGCGCAGCAAAAAAACAGCCTCATAACCTTTCCACCCGATTCAAATTATTGCCTAACCAAACCTTCAAATTCTATGTTTTTTGAACTAACAGAAGAACAACAAGCCGTACAGCAGGCCGCTCGTGATTTTGCCCAAAACATCCTCAAGCCCGGCGTCATCGAACGGGACCGGGACATGAAGTTCCCAAAGGACGAGATTCGCCAGATGGGCGAATTGGGCTTTATGGGAATGATGGTGGACCCCGAATACGGCGGCGGCGGCATGGACACCATGAGCTATGTGCTGGCCATGGAGGAAATTTCCAAAGTGGATGCCTCCTGCTCCGTCATTATGTCCGTCAACAACTCGCTGGTATGCTGGGGCATCCAGTATTTTGGCAACGAAGAACAGAAAGCGAAGTACCTCCCCAAACTCGCCACTGGCGAATGGATTGGCTCCTTCTGCCTCTCCGAACCGGAAGCGGGCAGCGACGCCACCAGCCAGCGCACCACGGCTGTGGATATGGGCGATTACTACCTCCTCAACGGCACGAAGAACTGGATTACCAACGGCGGTTCGTCAAGAGTCCACCTCGTCATGGCGCAGACCCACCCAGAGAAGGCGCACAAAGGCATCAACTGCCTCATCGTGGAAACGGATTGGGAAGGCGTGGTCATCGGCGCAAAGGAGGACAAGCTCGGCATCCGGGCTTCTGATACTCACACCATTATGTACAATGATGTGAAAGTGCCAAAGGCCAACCGCATTGGCGAAGATGGCTTCGGTTTTAAGTTTGCCATGAAAACACTGGAGGGTGGTCGCATTGGTATTGCTGCGCAAGCGCTTGGCATTGCTGGAGGCGCTTATGAACTTTCACTGGCCTACTCCAAGGAGCGGGCAGCCTTCGGTAAACCCATTTCGCAGCACCAAGCCATCGCTTTCAAATTGGCAGACATGGCCACGGATATTGAGGCGGCCAAACTGCTCGTTTACCGGGCCGCTTGGCTCAAAGACCAGCACATGGACTTCGGTCCGGCCAGCGCCATGGCCAAGCTTTTTGCTTCGGAAACAGCCATGAAGCATACGGTGGAAGCCGTGCAAATTCACGGTGGCTACGGCTACGTGAAAGAATACCATGTGGAGCGGCTCATGCGGGATGCGAAAATCACGCAGATTTACGAAGGCACCTCCGAGGTGCAGCGCATCGTGATTTCGAGGAATGTGCTCAATGGGCAGCTTTATATTCCAATCTGGGGAAACAAGGCGGAGATGGCCGTTTAAGCAGGATTGGAAATACTTAATTGAACAAAAATTTATAGCACAAATAGTTTGGGCGGGAGCTTTAGAGCTGCCGCCTTTTTTGTGCCTGGCACTTTCGTAAAATGAAAAATTGCCTGCCACCCCAAGGCAACAGGCAATTTCCTCAATTTCCTAATTTCTGTTAAATCACCCCGGCACCGCCTTGCCCATCAAATACGGTTGGTCGTACACCCGATTGCCGGTCGCCTTGTAAAGTGCATTGGCCAGCGCACCGATAATGGGCGGGTTGAGTGGCTCGCCAAGGCCAGTGGGATCCACCTCGCTTTTTACGAAGTGAACATCAATGGCCTTCGGTGCTTCGGAGTGGCGAATAAGGCGGTATTTATCGAAATTGGCCTGCTCCGGTGTGCCGTCTTTGAAGGTCATGGCGCTGTACAGGGCATGGCCGATGCCGTCCACCATTCCGCCCTCGCAGAGGTTGGTGGCGGCGAGCGGATTCACAAGGATGCCACAGTCAACAGCGGCATGAATTTTCTGGATGATAGGCTTTCCGTCTTCCACCACCAAGTCCACCACCTGTGCCACATAGCTGTTGTGACAGAAATAGGCGGAAACGCCCCGGTGAACACCCGCAGGCGGATTTGCCCAATTTGATTTTTCCTTTACTTCCTTCAAAACGCCAGCGTAGCGGTCTGCGTCGTAGTCATTTTCCTTGCCGACGGGCGCTTTTTTGGCCTTCTCCAACAGCGCCAACCGGAACTCGATGGGGTCTTTCCCAACGGCCTCGGCCACTTCGTCGAGGAAAGACTGCTCGGCCCCGGCGATGAAATTCGACCCTGGTGCCCGCCATGCCCCGGTGCTGATATTGGTGTCCAAGGACCAATCTTCAGCGAGGTAGTTGTCCACGGTCCCGGCGGGGAAACGGTTGGGATGCACAGGACTATCGGAAGTGCCGCCGCCCCGGATATGGAAGCCGATAAGGTTCTTGTCCGCATCCAACGCAGCCCGGTAGGTGACGTGGTAGGCAGGGCGATAGACGCCCGCTGTCATATCGTCCTCACGGGTGTAGATAAGTTTAATCGGTGCATTCATTTGCTTTGAAATGACGGCTGCCTCCACCAAGAAGTGTCCGTAAAGCCTGCGGCCAAAGCCCCCGCCCATACGGGTCATTTGTATGTCAATCTTTTCGAGCGGCAGGCCGAACCGTGCAGCGATGGTTTTCTCCATGAACTCCGGCGTCTGTATCGGCCCGACAAGTTCTGCTTTGTCGGCGGTCACATGGGCGAAGAAGTTCATCGGCTCCATCGTGTTGTGGGCAAGAAAGGGAGCGGTGTAAGTGTGCTCGATGACTTGCGCCGCATTTTTGAAAGCAGCATCCGGGTCGCCGTCTTTGCGCAGCAACTTGGCAGGCTTGGCGGTGAGGGCCACCATCTTTGCCTTGTGGTCATTGGTATTCTCCAGACCGCCCGGAACGGTTATTTTTTGCGGGCCACCCCAGCCCTGCACGTTCTCGGAATAAGACGGGAAAGCTTCCCATTCTAGTTTCAGCGCTTTTTTGGCCTGCATCACTTCCCAAGTCGTGTTGCCCACCACGACGACCTTTTCGTTGAAAGCCTCTGTGTCGCACCACTGCTTTTCGTAGCCATCTTCGTAAACCTTCATGGTGAAAACATCTTTGATGCCGGGCATTGACTTGGCCGCCGAGCTGTCCACCGATTTCAGCTTCATGCCAAAGCTGGGCGGGTGGGCTAGCATGGCGATGAGCATCCCTTCCCGCTTGTAGTCGAGGCCGTAGAGCGGCTGACCAGTCACTATTTTTTGGCCATCCACATTTTTCCTGGGTGTTCCAATGATTTTGAAGTCCTTCACGTCTTTTAGTTTCACTTCCTTCGGGACTGTGACTTTGGCAGCAGCCGAGGCCATTTCGCCATAGCCCGCTGACTTTCCGTTTTTATGCTTCAAAACGCCAGCCTCGGTGGTAATTTCATCTGCTGGTACCTGCCAAGCTTGCGCCGCCGCTTCCTTGAGCATCTGCCGGGCTGAGGCACCCGCCATCCGCAACGCCTTCCATGATTCCTTAATGGACTCGCTGCCCCCCGCTATCTGACGGGTGAAGATGGCGGTATTGAGTGGTGCCTGTTCCACGATGACGTTTTTCCAGTCGCAGTCGAGTTCTTCCGCCACAATCATGGGCATGGAGGTCTTCACGTTCTGCCCAATTTCGGGGTTCGGCGACATGATGGTAACGACGCCGTTCTCCCCAATTTTGAGAAAACCGGTCAGGTCAAACCATTCCTTGGGCATGGCGAGTACTTCCGCTTCTGATGTACCGGATTTGCAGGCCGCCAGCCAACTGATGCCGAGCATGAATCCGCCCCCAGCGAGGGCAGAAGTTTTGAGGAAGGAGCGCCTTCCGTATGTTGTTTTGATGATGGTCATTTAATTTGTCATTGGGGTCATTGGCGTCCTTGGTCATTGTGGACGGAGCACAATTACCAATGACTCCAATGACGAATGATTAAGAATTTGCTGCCGTTTTGATCGCCGCCTTGATGCGCACATAGGTTGCGCAGCGGCAAATATTGCCATTCATTGCGCCAGCGATATCCTCATCGCTGGGGTGGGGGTTTGCTTTGAGCAAGGCAGCGGCGTTCATGATTTGGCCAGCTTGGCAATAGCCGCACTGTGCCACGTCATGTTCTAGCCATGCTTTTTGAACGGGGTGGTCACCGTTTTCGGAGAGGCCCTCGATGGTGGTGATCGGTTTGTCGCCGACTTGCGACACGGCCAGTTGACAGGAGCGCATGGCCACCCCGTCGAGGTGGATGGTGCAGGCGCCGCACGAGCCGATACCACAGCCGTACTTGGTGCCGACGAGGTTGGCATGGTCACGCAGCACCCAAAGCATCGGTGTTGTCGGGTCTATGTCCACCTGCTGTTTTTTGCCATTGATGTTTAAGTTGAAAATTGCCATAAAGCGGTAAGGTTGTGAGACAATTGAGTGATTAAAGATTGAGGGCTAAAACTAAAAAAACGAAGGATAGTTTTTGGGAAAAATTATTAAATTCGAAATTTTACAGTGATTTTTCAAGAAAAATTAACTTTCGTTGGATGGCCCATTCCTAGCCGAATGGTCTATTTCATGCCCATTTTACCAATAAACAAAAGGGGACGACACCTAAGTGCCGCCCCCTTTTTTGGTTCAGTATTTTCTTGCTAAAATCTTAGCCAATTTCGATAACCCGTGCAGGTTGTGGCTTGGCTTCTGGCTTTTTCTCCAAGGTCACGTGCAGCACACCGTTCTCGTAGCTTGCCTTGATATTGGTCGTGTCCACGGTCTCAGGGAGGTGGAAGCTGCGGCTGAATTCGAAGAAGCTGAACTCCTTGCGGGTGTATTTCTCGACGTTGTCTTCAGCCTTGGTCTCCGCTTTTTTGGCGGAGATGGTCAATTGGTCCTTGTCCACCTTCACTTCGAAATCTTCCTTGGCGAGGCCAGGGGCAGCCACTTCCAAGCGGTAGCCGTTGGGTGACTCGACAACGTTGACGGCTGGGCTTTTTTGCACAGCGCCATTGCGGAAGGAAACCGGGAAATCGTGGTTGAAGAATTCGTTGAACATGCTCTCAAAACCTGGAGCGATGGCAGCTTTCCTGCCGTTGGTTGGAACAAAACTGATAAGGTTCATAATCGTGGAATTTTAGTTTTTAAAAAATTTTGTCTTGGGGTTTTGAGAAAATGAAGGGAGGTTTTCAAATCCTCAAAATCCGTTGACAATTCCACGCTGGTCAAACTGTATTCCAGTTGGTTTTTCACGCCAAAACTGGCGCAAAATAATAAAAAATACCTGCCATATTGACAAAGTAATCAAATTTTATCTGCCTTTTTGTCAAAATTAATTCGTTTTTATCTTATCAACAGCGTAAACATCCTTATCAATACCAAAATAGTATCGGTCACTGAAATACACTACTCCATAAAAAAGCGAAGTGTTGAGCTTGGCGCTGGAAGGATATGAAATAGGTTTTGCCTGCTTAAAATCCTTGGGCATCACGCTGAAATATTTGCCAGTTACTTCTTGCGTAAAAATAGTCGTGTCGGCTACGGCGACATGCCGAAGGTCGGAAGCGAGGTTCACCCGCTCCCAAGTCAGGCCGTTGTCAATGCTTTTGTCAAGGTCATACGGGACTGTGCCAGTCATGTAGAGGTCGCCGAGCCAGGTGAAACAGTCTTCTTTCCATTGGGCAAACTTTTTGGTGGCCACCCCGGCAGGCGTGATGCGCCAAGCGCCTTGTTGCGAAGCGACGTAAAAATTGCCGCCTTGGAAAGTAATACTTTTGATGACCCCGTCCACGTTGGCATCGAGGTCGGTGAGGTCAATGCGCTTGACCATTTTCACCGAAACAAAAGCGTTGTGCTGCACATTCTGCTGGATGTCGAAAAGGTAGAGGCTATAGTAGCGGGCTGGCAGCACCCGTGCGGCCATGAGGAATAGTGTGCCGTCGGCACTGAAGGCGCCAATGCTGCTGGCGAGGCGTTCGATGTCGAGGGAATTGCCGGGTGGAGTGGGCAGGGTATCGGTCAGCACTTTGAAGATTTCGGCGCCAGAACGGGCAAGGTTGAATTCGACCACTTGCCTATTCTGCGTATTGGTCGTCAATCGGACAAAAGTATTATCGCTCGCAGTGGGGAGGTTGCTGGAGAGGGGTAGCTCCCTTTTTTCGATGATTTCAAGGTTGTCATCGAGGCGGGCGAAGGTGTTTTCGGTAAAGACGTAAAGCTCGAAAGGTGTCGCATGCAAAGCTTGAATATACGCATTCGACTTGTAATCAACGAGTTCCCAAGCGGCATCGGCACTGGAAGTGTCGTCGTCAACGATGAGCGGGCGTTGGCAGGAATGAAAAAAAAGAGCAACCGCTAGAAGCGTCGCTAGGCCAAATTTTGAGTTCATGGCGTTTGTTTTTGTTTATATGTGGAAATTCAACAACCAGGGGAGGGATGGCAAAGATAGTGTTTAACAGAAAAAAATGGACATTTGCAGCAACCTTTTTTGGCTACGAAAACACCTCATTAGGCGGCTTTAGGGAAGATGCTGGAAAGTCAACTGTTACTTTTACAGGAAAAAGCGTTCAAAGCCTTTGATTACCAGAAAACTTGCACGGTTTTAGCTATTAAAAAGTTCTTCCATGAACACATCCGGCTGACGAGCTAATCCAATACCGTGCATTCACATAAGCTACTGAATCCTAGAATAAGTTGATATTTTTGCGAAATTATCGTTCAAGTATCCTGTTCTCAGCTCTCAAACTTGGCACTTGTGCAGTGTTCAAGTGAAAAGGTGCCAAAACTGCTCCGTCAATTGCCCGTCAAAAAAACAATCTCAAATTTAGCGACAAACCATTGGTTATCAATTGATTGGATTTTTCAGATTGATTCCTGAATGGCTATTTTCAATAATTACATCACTCAATTAATTAATTCAAATTCACACCATGATTCGGTTTCTTACATCACTAATAGTGCTGCTTTCTGTTACGGCTGTTTTTGCGCAAAAGCCAGTGTTCCAAGGGGTTCCAATTCAAAATGAGACGCTGACTGAAGTCTCCGAACAGCTTTACCATTGGGAAATTTTTCAAATCAACGCCCAGGAATTGAGCCAATTCACCTCGAAAGCTGGCGACGAGTCTTCCTTTCGCCTTGCACTCGGCACCCACGACTGGGACATTGTGCTACAAAAGCGGGACTTGCGAAGCGCCAAATACATCAGCAGTGTTTTGACGGACGAAGGCGTGAAATCAACCCCTGCCAATGACGGCCTAATGACCTACCGGGGCCAGCTGCCCGGCCAGCAGGGTTGGTCGGTCGCACTTACCCTGGGTTCGGAGTTCATTTATGGCTATCTCGAAGAAGGTGGTGAAACCTATTATATCGAGCCACTTTCCTATTTTATACCTGGCAGCCCAAGTGACCAGTTCGTTGTTTACCCAAATTCTGCGGTAAAACCAGACAACAGCGAGCATAAATGCGGTGCTTTGGAAATGAAGGACAAAATGGAAGAGCTCCACCCGGAAGAGCTGATGAAAGAGCACGGAGAAAACGCTGAAAAAATGATGGCTTGCGTGGAAATAGAGCTTGCCATTGCATCCGACCTTTCCATGTTCAATTTTCATGGTTCAGCGCCTGGGGTTAATGCCTTCACACTGGGTGTTATGAATGGTGTGCAAACCAACTACGACAACGAGTTCAATGACGAACTTCATTTTGAAATCGTGGAGCAGTTCGTGGTAGCCCCACCAGCCACTGACCCGTGGACAAACTCCACGAATGCCGTGACTTTGCTCAACAGCTTTACTTCATGGGGCCCAAGCGGCTTTTCCGCCACCCACGATTTAGGACAACTTTGGACCAAGCGCAACTTGGATGGAGGAACAGTGGGCATCGCCTGGGTCAGCGCAGTCTGTACCAATAGTCGCTACCATGTTGTTTCGGAGTTTACAACATCACAATGCGCACTTAGGGTGATGACGGCCCATGAAATAGGTCACAATTTCAGTGCGCAGCATGATGCCCCAAATTCCGGTTTCATCATGGCGCCCTCTGTTAATTGTACCAATAATTGGTCTACTGCATCTCAGAATTCTATCAACGGCTACTACCCGACCCGTGGATGTTTGGGCACTTGCTCCAGTTCGCAGCCCCCTATCGCTAATTTCTCTGCAACTCCTACAATTGGGTGCAACCCGTTGACAGTAGCGTTTACAGACCTCTCCACCAATGCTCCTTTTATTTGGAGCTGGTCATTCCCAGGTGGATCACCTAGTACCTCCAGCCAACAGAACCCAGTTGTTGTTTATGCCACCCCCGGCACGTATAATGTCACGTTGGTTGCCACCAATGCTGCAGGAACAAATAGTGTTACTAAAACAGGGTTTATCACCGTGCTTGCAACTCCGGTTGCAAATTTTACTTGGACACAGGTAGGGCTTACCCTGATATTCACCAACACCTCTACTAACGGCACCAGTTACTCTTGGAATTTTGGCGATGGTGGCACCAGCACGCAAACGAATCCAACCCACACCTATTCAGTGGATGGTTTTTACGATGTAACCTTGAATGTTACCAATGCTTGTGGCACAGTATCTACTTTGACTACGATCCCAGTTTTCGTAGTGCCAACTGCAAATTTCATAGGCATCCCGACCTCAGGTTGCGCTCCCTTGAGCGTGAGCTTTGTAGATCAAAGCTCATCCAACTCCCAGACTTGGTCTTGGAATTTCCCCGGTGGAAACCCTAGCACTTCCTCGCTTCAGTTCCCATCGGTTTCCTACAACACACCCGGCTCTTACACAGTCGCCTTGACAGTGACCAACCCAGCGGGTGGAGACAATGAGACCAAAACGAACTATATCGTGGTAGGCAGCACGCCAACCGTTGATTTTACGTCAGTCGTGAACGGGAATACGGCCAACTTCACTAGCAACGTTACCAATCCGGCTGGAAGCGGCACTATTAGTTACAGCTGGGATTTTGGCGACGGCAATACCAGTACACTAGCCAACCCAAGCCATACTTATTCAGCAGGTGGCTCTTATAGTGTGAAACTAACCGTCACTAATACTTGCGGCAACGCTTTCAAAGTACATCCAGTAACCATCCTAGTGCCACCGGTAGCTGGGTTCACCGCCACCAATACTTCTGGCTGCTCTCCACTTACTGTCAACTTTACGAGCACATCAACGGGAGCTAACAGCTACGCTTGGACATTCCCCGGCGGAACACCAAGTTCTTCCACTGCGCAAAACCCAACGGTTGTTTACACGACTGCTGGCATTTATGACGTAACGCTTGTCGTAACCAATCCAGCAGGTTCGAATACGCTGACGCAGCCAGGCTACGTCACCGTCAACACCACCCCGGTAGCTGGCTACACCAGCAGTGTGAGCGGCACAACGGCCACATTTACAAACACCAGCACCAACGCCACAAGCTATTCTTGGGCCTTTGGAGATGGCGGCACTAGCACCAGCGCCAACCCAACGCACACCTACGCTACGGATGGCACGTACACCGTGGTTTTGAGTGCAACAAACGCTTGCGGCACGGTGACTTCTTCGCAAACAGTTGTTATCCAAACACCGCCCACGGCAGGTTTTACCGCCAATAACACGAACGGTTGTGCGCCGTTCACGGTACAGTTCACTAGCCAGTCTTCTGCCAATGCCACCACTTTTGCATGGCAGTTTCCGGGTGGCTCACCGAGCACATCCACGGCACAAAACCCTAGCGTGACCTACTCGGCAGTAGGCACTTACACCGTTACACTGACGGTATCCAATACGGCGGGAAGCAACACCGCCACGCAAACCAACTATATCACCGTCAACACCACACCAGTAGCTGGCTACATCAGCAGCATAAGTGGCACTACGGTAACGTTTACCAATACCAGCACCAACGCCACCAGCTATGCTTGGGCATTTGGCGATGGCGGAACCAGTACCAACGCCAACCCGACGCATACCTACACCACGGACGGCGTTTACACGGTAATTTTGAGTGCAACAAATGCTTGTGGCACAGTTACTTCTTCGCAAACCGTGACCATTGTGACACCGCCGACGGCAGGTTTTTCGGCAAACAACACATCCGGTTGTGCGCCGTTGGCTGTGCAGTTTACCAATGCATCATCGGCTAACGCAACAACTTGGGCATGGACCTTCCCCGGTGGCTCTCCAGCGACTTCCACCGCACAAAACCCAAGTGTCAATTACGCTGCGCCGGGCACCTACAATGTTACGCTGATCGCGTCCAACAGTGCAGGCAGCGACACTACTACATTTACCAATTACATCAATGCACAGGGCCCTCCAACAACCGGCTTCACGGTTGCGACCAATGTGTTTGTTGCCAATTTCACCAATACAACCGTGAACGGGACCAGCTACAGCTGGGCATTCGGTGATGGTGGTACGAGCACCAGTGCCAACCCATCGCACACTTACGCAGGCGATGGTACTTATACCGTGGTTTTGACAGCGACTAGCCCTTGCGGTACCAGCACAGCTACGCAGACAGTGGTCATCAGTTCGGTGCCGGTGGCTGGATTCTCGGCACCGCAAACCAGTGGTTGTGCTCCGTTCACCGTTCAGTTCCAAGACCAATCATCTTCCAACACGACAAGCTGGGCTTGGTCGTTCCCAGGTGGTTCGCCTGCTAGCTCCACTGCGCAAAACCCAAGTGTAACCTACTCAGCGGTAGGTAGTTACAACGTGACTTTGACGGTGAGCAATTCGTTGGGCATGAACACGAGTACGCAGTCGGGTTTCATTACCGTGCAAGCCGCACCTACTGCTGGGTTTACCAGTGCTACGACTGGCCTAACGGGTAATTTCACCAACAGCAGCTCCGGCGCCACTAGCTATTCTTGGAATTTTGGCGACAGCCAAACCAGCACACAGGCCAACCCGTCGCACACCTACGCCGTGGATGGCACCTACACAGTCGTTTTGACCGCCACAAATGCCTGTGGCTCCGTGACTTCTACGAACACGGTGGCTGTTTACACCCAACCAACGGCTGCATTCAATGCCAACACAACCAGCGGTTGCGCTCCATTGACGGTGCAGTTTAGCAACCAGTCTTCTGCCAATGCCGAGACCTTCGCTTGGAGTTTCCCCGGCGGCACGCCATCGTCCGCTACGGCTGAAAACCCAACCGTAGTTTACAACATGGCTGGCACTTACACCGTGACCCTGACAGTGAGCAACCCTGCTGGCCAGAATACTGCTACCCAGATGAGCTATATTGTTGTAAACGGCGCTCCTACAGCCGGATTTACCAGCACCACTGCCGGAACCACTGTTGCGTTTACCAATACTTCGACCAATGCCACTAGCTACAGCTGGGACTTTGGCGACAATAGCTCCAGCACAGTTGCAAGTCCATCGCATACTTATACCACGGACGGGGTTTACGTTGTGACACTGATGGCCACCAACGCTTGTGGCACTACCACCATCAACGGCCAGTTCAGCATCGTGACGCCACCTGCGGCTAGTTTCTCTGCTGCGCAAACAAGTGGCTGTGCCCCGCTGGAAGTCAGCTTCAACAACGAATCTTCCGCCAATGCTACCAACTTCGCCTGGTCGTTCCCCGGCGGCACACCAGGTACTTCCACACAGGAGAACCCTGTCGTTACCTACAACACCGCTGGTACCTACAACGTGACACTTTTGGTGACCAATGCTGCTGGCAACGACACCTATATCCAGACCAGCTATGTGACGGTTTCGACCATACCTACTGCTGGTTTTACTTCTGTTGTGAACGGTGCGGATGTTTCATTTACCAGCACCGCCGTCAACGCCACCAGTTACCTTTGGCAGTTTGGTGATGGTGAACAAAGCACAGCGGCAAATCCAAGTCATACCTACGCCAATGACGATGTTTACACCGTGACGCTTACTGCCAAGAATGACTGCGGCGATGCTGTTGTGACCCAAATCGTCGTCATTGCAACCGCTGCGCCACAGGCATTTTTCACTGCTGAACCAACCACGGGCTGCGCTCCGCTGACGGTGACGTTCAGCAACGAATCGTCTGCCAACGCTACTAGTTTTGCTTGGTCTTTCGCTGGTGGTACGCCAGCCACTTCCATGGAGAAGAACCCAACGGTGACTTACAACACAGCAGGCACTTTCGATGTGTCGCTCACGGCTACCAACTCACTGGGTTCTGACACTTATTCGCAAAGCAGTTTTGTGGTGATAAATGCCGCTCCAGCGCCTAACTTCACAAAAACGGCCAACTTCAATGTGGTGTCGTTCACGAACACCAGCACCAACGCTACGAGCTATGTGTGGAATTTTGGGGATGGAACAGCTACCAGCACGGAGGCCAACCCAACGCATACTTATGCTACTGGCGGCCAATACCAAGTGACGTTGACCGCCACCAACGCTTGCGGCTCACAGATGGTCACCATTGAAGTTACGGTGCAGGCCAACGGCACGGAGGACATCCCCGGCATCAGCCGTTTCGAGGTGTTCCCGAACCCGAACAGCGGTCGTTTCACACTGTTGATGGAGGGCGCTCCGCAAACAGCCCTCGAAATCAGCTTCACGAACGTGCTCGGCCAGCGATTGCTTTCCGAGAAAGTGGACTTCCGTTCCGGTCGCCTCAGCAAGGACTTTTCCTTCAGCCAATTGGCGGCTGGGGTTTACATCCTTCAGGTGAAATCGGGCGAGAAAGCCATGTTCAAGAAACTGGTGGTTGAATAATTTTTGCTTTTGAAGAAATACAGGGGGGTTCCGCCGTCGGGCGGGAACCCCTTTCTTTTTGGGGCAAATGGACGGAAATGCTACTTTTACGCCAACAATTTTTTATGAAAATGAAATACCTGCCCATATTTTTTCTGGTTGCAATTTTTGCTTGCAAAAACAGCGCAGACAAGCCAGTCAACGCTGAAAATACTGCCACCGAATCCCCGGAATTGCCATCGGGCTTCGCCGATTTTTACCAAAAATTCCACAACGACAGCCTGTACCAAGTGGAGCATATCGTGTGGCCATTGGAGGGGCTGCCCAACAATGCTGACAGCGCCACCGTCGCCGCCAAAACCTTTCACTGGACGCCCGAGGAATGGAAAATGCAGCACCAATTCGACTTTCAGGTGAGCGAATACAAACGGGAGATTGTGCCCTTGACGGAAACCATCGTTATGGAACGCATTCTGCACCAGTCCGGCCAGTTCGGCATGATTCGGCGCTTCGCTATTGTGGGCGGTGAGTGGCACCTGATTTATTATGCGGGGGTGAATCGGCTGATGCAGTGAAGTTTTGCATTGAAGCTGTTTTTTGATGTATTATTAACGATATAAGATTTATGATTTGCATGAGCCTTATATTTATTCAATGATAAAAATGCTTTCTAGGTTTTTTTATATCCCTTTTGTGCTTGGAGTCGCTGCGTTCCTCATCATTGGCTTTGCTATCAGCAGCAGCTATTTTATTTATATCGTGCCATTCGTGGTGGGTATAGCGGTGGTTTATATCCTCAGCCCACAAATAGACTGGTGGTGGTACCAGCGTCATCCACCGGAATTGCCCGCTCGTGTCCGGCACCTCATCAATACCCAATCGCTTTTTTACCAAAACCTATCTGCCGCTGATAAGACCCGCTTCCGCAATCGCATGGCAATGTACATGGAGGCCAATGAGTTCATGGGTCAGGGCATGGAGGTGGTTCCACCAGATATTCGGGGCGTGGTAGCTGCTTCCGTCATCCAAATCACTTTTGGTTATGACGATTACCTGCTGAATAAGTTCGAGCATATCATCATATACCCACACCGTTTTCCTTCTCCACAGCATCCATCCGCCCTGCATGCCTCGGAGCATTTCGAGGAGGACGGTGTCATTATTTTTTCTGCGGAGCAATTGATGCCGGGGTTCATGCAACCACATCGGTTTTTAAATATTGGCCTGTATGAGTACCTGCGGGTATTCCGTAATTGCCATCCAGAAATCGTTTTCCCACATATCGGCGAGGAGCATTGGCCTGCATTGGAGGAAATAAGTGGCTTTCCGAAGGATAAAACCATCCAATATATTGGCTTGGCAGAAATAGACATAGTGGCGCTGGCGGTGGTTTATTTTTTTGATTTTGGGGAGAAGTTTAAGCGGGTGTTGGCTGAGGAGCATAGGGTAGTAGCTGTTGCGCTTAGGGCTGCTAGTACGTAATTGAAAATAGCATATTTGTCATTTTGTTGAACATCAGCAACTACTACTTTTGGGTATCAATTGTCAATACGATTTCCTACAATAAGCTTTCTAAGGAAATCAAAAGAGCACAAATACCTCTTGATTTAATTTCTCTAGGCTCTTTTTTGTTTTTTTTGGCGTCATATATTGAGTATGTGTCCCATTTTTATAAATCAATATTTTCCAAGTATTGCCGTTAAAAAGGTTTTTAATTTTCAGCATTTCAGCCTTAGTTGAAAACCTGTTGTTATAAACTTCCTTGTTCTTTTCTGAAAACAAATATGCCATGTTCGATAAGACAACAATGTTGGAGCCATCTATGATTTTAAGGCTATCAGCATTTCTAAAAATTTCTTTGCTCATAAAAGTTGCGTTGACAGTAGCTGAATCCTTGATTTCATTTTTGTATCGAAAAGTGAAATCCAATTTCAATTTTTCATCCATATCATTGGTAAACACAAGGGGTTTAATGAAATATTGAGTTCCCTCATCGCCCACAAAAAAAGACTCGTACAATCTTTTGCCAGATTTAGCCCCTCCGGGCCTCACATTCATGCATGATGATAGAAGGGCGAAAATTAAAAATGAAAAACATATTGTCCGCAAGGTTTTATTAATCATATTTTGCAAGAATCTTTCTCTTTTATTGGTCATTTTTTGTGGCAATTCTATTTGAGAGCTGAGATTGGTTAAACAAGGAGTCAGAAAGTGATTTCGATGCTGATATTGCAGCAATATAAAGGAGTGATTTACTATCAATTGCCGAGGCGTAAGCTGCAATATATAGCTCGTCTTTCTTGCATTGTTTATAGTAGCTTATTGAATCGGCCTTAAAATATAAACTAGTATCCTTGCCCTCGGTTGATTTAAGCTGATAATCAATTATTTCTTTGATTGAAGTATTGTAAGGCACACCTATAAAAACTTCGTAGTCATTGTGCTTTATGTATTTGAACAGCGGTATTTGAATATTCGGATTGTCAAGGTATTTCAAGTAGTTATTTTTAACTGCCTCGTCTATTCCTCTAACAATCTCGCCTTCCTGCATTTTAAATACTAAATCATTGAAGAGCGTTATTCCATTTGACTTTTCCTTTGAACAAGCTGTTAACGATACTACAAGGAAGAAAATAAGTATTTTTTTCATTCTTATAATTAAAAGAAGAATCAAGCACGGCTCAAATCAAAGAATCTTGCCGTGCTTGATTAGCTTTACTCACCAGTAACGATTGTTTCGTAAGTCACAATGATATTCAACACATTTGTGCTTTTGATATCAACTGTAGAGATTTTGGTGATGCCACCGTTTTTTGCCGCAGCGCGAATACTCGCATCTTGGTTAAAAAACAATATGCCTAAGTAGCCAGTGGCTTTTGCCATACCTACCTTGCTCCCAACGGGATTGCTCGTTGCGTTTACTGGCAATGTTAATGCACAGCTTGAAACCATTCCTGCTACCAATAGCAGTGCTACGAAATTTTTGATTTTTTTAATCATTTTAATGTAGTTTTAATTTCTTACTCGTATGGCTTTTCTGAATTCGCCCCGTTTTTAAAGTGGTTGCTGGACTCCACTTTTGTCATTATCAAAACAATAACGGCAGCAAATATCACCAATTTTTTTTAATCGAAAACAAGGTGATTTCTGAACGGCAATTCTAATTCAATTTTAATGCAAGTCACAGCTGAAAACAGAACTTCCAACCCTCACTGCCACTCAAACTTCCACCTCGCAAACGCCTCCATCGCCTCATACTCCGAAAGCCCCAAGCTCCGATAAAGTCCAGCCGTCGCAGCATTCCGCTCCTTGGCCCGCTGCCAGAATTCCCGCTCGTCCTCACCGGGGAACGGGGCGCTGTCCTTCTGCGACTGGTGCATGAAAATGGCCTTCTGCTTCCGGGCTACCTGGTCGGGGGACATTGGCACAGCCATGTCAATCTCATGGATAGGGAACTCGTGCCAAGCACCCCGGTAGAGCCAGAGCCAGCAGTCCTTCGCCCATTTTTTGTCCTTCAGTTTTTCGAAGGCAGCAAAAATGGCGTTCAGGCAGACCCGGTGCGTGCCGTGCGGGTCGGCGAGGTCGCCAGCGGCATAGACCTGGTGCGGCTGCACTTTTTCAATCAAATCGGCCACCACATCAATATCCGCTTGGGTAATGTCGCCCTTGCGTACCTTGCCCGTTTCATAAAACGGCATATCGAGGAAGTGGATTTTATCGTCCGTCAGGCCGGAATAACGAGCGCCCGCCCTTGCCTCTCCCCGCCGAATTAGCCCCTTGATGTCCCGCACTTCAGGGATGTCCGGCTCGCCCTGTTTCTTGTTTTTTAGGAACTTGAGAATCTTCTTGTAGCGCTTCTCAATATCAGTATCCATAAGGCCCTGCCCCTCTCCGAACTCCAGCAGGAACTCCGCATAACGCCTTGCATCATGGTCGTGCACGGCAATATTGCCGCTAGTCTGGTAAGCCACATGAACGTCATGTCCTTGGTCAACCAAGCGCATAAAAGTACCGCCCATCGAAATCACATCGTCGTCGGGGTGAGGGGAGAAGATGATGACCCGCTTTTTGCCCGGCGTTGCCCGTTCGGGACGGGTGGAGTCATCGGAATTAGGTTTGCCGCCCGGCCAGCCAGTGATGGTGTGCTGTAGCCGGTTGAAAATCTTGATATTGAGTTCGTAAGCACCGCTTTCGAGGAGCATCAGTTCGCTGAGGCCGTGCTCGTTGTAGTCCTCGTTGGTGAGTTTCAAAATCGGCTTGCCCGTCTGTCGGCTCACCCAGGTGACGGCTTGGCAGGCCAGTTCTTCTGTCCAGTTGCAGACGCCACAGAGCCAAGGCGCTTTGTTTCGGGTCAGTTGCTCCGCTGCCGCTTTGTCCAAAATCACCTTCACGTTGGGGTGTTTTTGCAAAAAAGTAGCAGGAATGGCTGTCGTGATTTCCTCCTCCAATGCCTTGGCCAGCACTGTCGCCTTGTGTTGCCCCCAAGCCAACAGGAAAACCGTCCGTGCCTTCATGATACTGGCCACGCCCATGGTGATGGCCCTCGTTGGCACGTCTTCTTCTTGGCCGAAGTCCTTGATAGCATCCCGGCGGGTAAGGCCATCGAGGCGAACCATGCGGGTGAGGGAGCTTTCCCAGGAGCCGGGCTCGTTGAAGCCGACGTGGCCTGTGCGCCCGATGCCGAGCAGTTGGATGTCAATGCCGCCATTGAGGTTGATTTGCTTTTCGTACCAAGCACAATATTCCTGCGCCTTTTCCATCGGCACAGTACCGTCGGGGATGTGGATGTTTTCCTTCGGAACGTCCACGTGGTCAAACAGGTGCTCGTGCATGAAATGCCAATAACTCTGAGCCGCCTCCTTTTCCATCGGATAATATTCGTCAAGGTTGAAGGTCACCACGTTTTTGAAACTCAACGCTTCTTCCTGGTGCAGCCGCACCAGTTCCCGATATACCTGAATCGGAGAAGAGCCAGTAGCCAGTCCCAGCACGATTTTCTCCCCATCCTGCTGCTTCTGGCGGATGGCGAGGGCAATGCTCCGAGCCACATGGATGGAGGCTTCCCGGCTGTCCTCCCAGATTTTGACGGGCAGTTTCTCGAAGGTCTTGAACTGGAATTTGAGGCTGGGCTGGGTCACGGCGGATGATAGCATATTGGAATTGTTGGCTTTGATTTGTTGGCTGGTGGGGCGGGGCGAAGTTACAAAGTTCGCATAGCGGAAAACTAATTTTCCGTTCAAAATGTATCTATTTTGAATTTTGAAACGCCAGACTCACACTGGCACATTAATATAAGCCCCTTGGAGGTGTTTCTTTTTCTGTGAGATTTTTAAGAAGAAATTATCCAATATTTAAAACATTCCAAAATGAATGAATTAAAAATGGAGACTAGGGTGAATCTTTTCATCCAAAATCCTCAAAAAAATGCGCAGAAGCCTAATTGATTAGAGATTTCTGCGCAAGTAGCAGCAATACTTTCCCTACTTTTAGAAGTTGGGAAAAATCACTTAGGGTTGTTGTAAAGCAATAAACTCCCTGTCACATTTCAAAAGCCGTTCCTTCCAAGAGCGGCTTTTGTTATTATTACCTCTGTAGTTCTGTTACACGGTTCTTCAATGATTCATTTTCCTCTCGCAGTTTTTTATTTTCTTGCTTTAGTTCATAGTTTTCAATACTTTCAAATTTTGCTGCTTCAGAAAGGTATTTTATAGCTCTATCAATGCCCCATCTGCCTTTTCCAAGTGACATATTTTTTTTCACTCCTTTCGGGTCAATCATGTCAAAGTGGATATTTTCATGTTGAAAATACTGGTCGCCTATAACTTTTAAATTTGAAATTGACCAGTTCCCAAAAGTAATTTTATTTGGAATTTGCTCACCATTGAAATTGAAAAATGAAAATTCATAGTTCTGGTTGGTATAAATTCCTCTATTCGATTTGCCTTCAATGCTTTTAACAATCAGGTTAGGCTTTGTAGGCATAGCCGCTTCCAAGCTTACAAAATCTTTAGTTTCCAAATCTTGATAGTAAGCGATGAAAGTAATTGAATCTATTTTTTCCATGATGAAAATGTTTTGATAAGTTTGGATAGACATCAACCCATTCCCAATACCATTTTCAGAAATTCATCGGATGAAAGCATGGCAATATTGGGAATTGGTATCAAGAACGACTTTCATGGACATTATTTTCGGTAGGGTGTACGCATGTGCTGCCCCAATATCCCCTCCTCCGTCAACCCCTTTTCATCCCAAACCTTATCGGCAAGGTCGGTGGCTTTGTCCATGAAATACTGCGCCAATAGGGTCTTTATTTCCAATAAGTCCTGTTCTGATACCTTTCGGGCATACAACTTCAACAACTCCAACTGGAGGTTGGTGAACGGCTGCGGGATGTTTTGAATTTGCGAATGGCTCATGGCTTCAATTTTTATTGCTTGTGCATACAAAACTAAACTTTCTCCCGCAAAAAATTACTGCTCCAAAATATCCCCTCAATAAAAAAGGGGCGACAACCTGCCGCCCCAATGTTTTCTTGAAGAAAGAAGGTCCTTTTTTTCAAAAGAACGTCACAAATTTTTCCAAACCAACGCCGCCGCCCCCAATAGCGCCGCATCATTCTCCCCCAGCGCCGAAGGCAACACCTTTATTTTATGCCCTTTGTGAAACGCCAATGAATGCCGCTCCATGCTCTCAATCGTCGGCTCGAAAAGCAGGTCGCCCGACATCGCCAGCCCACCAGACAGCACAATGACCCCGGGCTCGAACCAAGCGGCCATATCAGCCAGCGCCCGGCCCAGCACCTCGCCCGTTTTGCCAAAGGCAGCCAAAGCCAACGCATCGCCCGCAAGGGCGGCCTCTGAGACGTGGCGGGCCGTCATGTCGTGGTAGCTTGTGCTTCGCAAACTGCTTTCCGTCATCGTATTTGCCATCAATTCAAACACCGTGCGCTTCAATCCCGTGGCACTCACATACGTCTCCGTGCAACCGAAGCGGCCACAGCCGCAGGCCCGGCCATTGGGCACCACGCAGATGTGCCCCGCCTCACCGCCGTGCCCGAACTCCCCGCCGAGCAACTGCCCATTGGCCACGATGCCGCAGCCGAGGCCCGTGCCCAGCGTGAGCAGCATAAAGTTTTGCATGCCCTTGGCTGCGCCAAAATGCCACTCGCCGAGCGTGCTGGCGTTGCTGTCCTTGACCAGTTGAACGGGCAGGCCGAAGCGCTCTTGCACCGTTTTCACAAACTCGACTTTCGGTGAAAACGGCAGGTTGGCAGCATTCTCGATGGTGCCCTGCTGCTCGTTGGCGCTCGGTGCCCCTGCGGCGATGCCCTTTATTTCCACGCCTTCGCCCAGCATTTCCTCGATTTTTTCAAAAAGATGACGAAAAAAATCGTGCTCGTCCGAGCGTTCGGAAGTGGAGAAAGCCGCCCGTGCAGCGATATTGCCCGAAGGGCCTACCAAAGCCAGCTTGGTGGAAGTGCCGCCGATGTCTATGCCGAGTGCGAATTGCATGGAAATGGAATTGAAAATTGAGAATTGAAAATTGAGAATGACCGTTGCGAAGGCAAATCTAAAAAGTTAGGGTGGCGAAAAAGGTAATTTTTGGATTTCAGACTTTACCTCTTCTATCTTCGCCCCCAAACTCGCTGGCATTCTCAATTTTCAATTTTCAATTTTCAATTATCATGAATTCCTCCTCCTTTGAAGTAACCGGAGGCCGCCAGTTGAGCGGCAGCATCGTGCCGAAAGGCGCAAAGAACGAAGCCCTCCAAGTCATCTGCGCCCCGCTTTTGACCGCAGAAAAAGTCACGATTTCCAACATCCCCGACATCGCCGACGTGCGCAGCCAGATAGAGCTGATGCGGGGCCTGGGGGTCAAAGTGGAGCGCCTCGCCACCGATACCTACAGCTTTCAGGCCGATGAGGTGGACAGCAACCTGTTCGACAACAAAAATTTCCTCGGCAATGCCCGCCGCATCCGTGGCTCGGTGATGCTGATGGGGGCGCTGTTGGGGCGCTTCCGCAAAGCGCTTTTGCCGCAGCCCGGCGGCGACAAAATCGGGCGGCGCAGGCTCGATACCCACTTCCTCGGCCTGCAAAAACTCGGTGCCGACTTCCGCTACGATGCCGAGGAGCGCATGTATTTCATCGAAGCGCCCAAGCTCCAGGGCACGTATTTGCTCATGGATGAAATCAGTGTGACGGGCACGGCCAACGTGCTTTTCGCCGCCGTGATGGCCGAAGGCACGACCACGATTTACAATGCTGCCTGCGAACCTTATGTGCAGCAGCTCTGCAAATTGCTGAATAAAATGGGCGCTAAAATCAGCGGCATTGGCTCGAATCTGCTCATCATCGAGGGCGTCTCCAAACTCGGCGGCGCAGCGCACCGCTGCCTGCCGGACATGATTGAAATCGGCAGTTTCATCGGCCTAGCGGCAATGACGCAATCCGACCTGACCATCAAGGACTGTGCGGTAAACGAGCTGGGGAACATCCTCCCCGTCTTCGAGCGGATGGGCGTGAAAATGAACATCCTCGGCGACGACATCCACGTGCCAGCGCAGGAGGAAATCGAAATCCAGTCCTTCATTGACGGCTCCATCATGACCGTGTACGACTCGCCGTGGCCAGGCTTCACCCCCGACCTGATGAGCATCATCCTCGTGATGGCCACGCAGGCGAAGGGCAGCGTTTTGATTCACCAAAAAATGTTTGAAAGCCGCCTCTTCTTCGTGGATAAGCTAATAGACATGGGCGCTCAAATCATCCTCTGCGACCCGCACCGAGCCACGGTCATCGGCCTGAACCGCCGCTTCCAACTCCGGGGCATCGAAATGACCTCGCCGGACATTCGGGCAGGGGTAGCGCTGCTTATCGCTGCGCTGTCGGCACGGGGGAAGAGCACGATTCACAATATCCACCAGATTGATCGGGGGTATGAACGGATAGATGAACGGCTGAATGCGCTGGGGGCGGAGATAAGGCGGGTGTGAAATTGCGGCTGACGGGTTTGCCAGCCCGTCAGCCGCAATCTAACCATTTGATTTTCAATCATTTTAAACATACCCCTTATTTTTATCTTCAAAATAACCGCTACAGAATTGCGAGCATTTGTAGCTTTGCACCTCACTTACGCCGATAGATTTTTAGAACACAATACATCTACTCCCTTCCACACCCGTATCGGCAGTCTCACAGGTTGGTCTCCATTTTTCATAAAAAATTGATGGCATAGGCGACAAATCGTCGAATGCCTAAAGGCTTTTCACTCACTTCGGCACAGGTCTCACGCCGGTCATTTCATATTTATTTTTTCGGTAAAAATCGCCCAAATCCACTGCGCACCTGTGCGCTGTAGGGCTTTGTTTGGCGCTGCAATACAATTCTTAAACTGTTAACCAAAACAAACGCTATGCGCATTCAACATTACCTGTCCTGCCTGTGCCTGCTCCTGCTCGGGGTAGCCAACTTGCAAGCCCAGACGCAGTACATCGGCCCCGACAACGGGAGCTGGTTCACCGTTGCGAACTGGAACAACGGCCTTCCTGCCGCTGGCAACGATGCCCTCGTCGGGGGTGGCGTGACCGTCGTCGTGGGCAGCCCACTGACCGTGAACTTTGGGGTGACTGGCTTCGGCAACATCTCCGCCACGGCAGCCATCACCATCGCCACGGGCGGCTCCATTTCCAGTTCTGGTTCGCTGAGCATTGCCAGCACCAGCAGCTTGACCAACAACGGCACGCTGTCGAATTTCGGCACGCTGACCTTTGCCGGAACGGCTGGCTTCACCAACGGAACGGGCGCCAATTTCACCAACGGCGGCAGCTTTACCCTCCAAACGACACTGGTCAACAGCGGTGCCATCACCAACAACGGTACGATTGACGCCACGAACGGCACGCTCCAATCCGGCGGCAGTTTCAACAACAACCAAACGCTGACCACCAAGTCGCTGACCATCAATGCCAGCAGCACCTTCACCAATAATTTTGGTGCTACGCTGAACATCACGGGCGCTGCGGGTCTGTTCCAAGTGAACGGCAATGTGACCAACAACGGCATCATCAACGCCGCTGGTGCCATGACCGTGAACGGCAATTTCGCCAATAACGTGACCCTGAACGTGGCCACAGGCGCTGTACTGACCGTGAACGCTGGCGCTCAATTGACCAACGGTGGCACTGTGGACAACAGCGGCTTCGTGCAGAACTACGGCACGCTGACCAACGGCCAGAATTTCATCAACAAGGGTGAGGCGAATAATTACGCTACCTTCAACAACAATAACCTGATTGACAACCGCACGGGCGCCAATTTCTTCAACCGCACCGGCGGCACGCTCGGCATGGGCTTTGGGTCAAAAATCCTAAACGCAGGTACCGTGACCAACCTCAGTGCCTTCAACAGTTTTGGTACAATAGAAAACAACGGAACCGTCAGCAACAGCGGTACTTTGCTCAGCTTTGGCGGCTCACTGCTTGATAACAATTCCACCTTTACCAACGCAGGAACCATCAGCACCAACGACGTGGTGAGCAACGATGGCCCATTCACCAACAGCGGAACCATCAACGTGAACGGCGGTTCTGTTTGGTCAAACAACGCTAATTTCACCAACGCCGTCGGTGGTACGGTGAACGTGGTGCAGGACTTCGTGAACAAGTCAACGGGTGTGCTGGTGAACAACGGTACTTTCCGCAACACCGTCCGCACCCAAAACCAGGGCAGCTTCACGAACAACGCCTACCTGCACAACCCCGGCGATTTCACAAATGCCGCTGGCGCAACTTTGACGAACAACGAGCTTTTCCTACTGGAAGCGGGCAACTTGCTCAACGCTGGAACCTTCGTCAACAAGAACAAAACCCTGTCCGATGAATGCGCTTCCGTGAAAAACACGGGCAGCATCAACAACACGGGTGGCAACCTGGAAATCCGTGGGATATTTTTCCAGAAAGGAACTTTGACAGGCAATGCCGTGAACAACACGGGCGGCTACACCCACACGGGCGCTACTTCAAATGCCCCGGCTGTTTGCCAGAACGGCACTTTTGGCGCTGACATCAACGGCGAAATCAAGGTTTACGCTAACGCAATCGTTGCCTTCGAGAACTTTGATAGCTGCGCAAACATCGTGTATCTCGCCAATGGCATCGCACGTCCGGTTTTCCATTGCTCGGATATCCCGACCATCCAGAACGTGAACCTCGTCATCCGCACCCGCCTCGGCGACTCGCTGACCTGCGTGGCGCAAATCACGCCCGTTGACCTGCTCGAACCGCAAATCGGAACTTGCCCGAAAGACCAGGTGATTTTCACGCCAAACCCAACAACCACGGCCACTTGGACGGCCCCAACGGCTACCGACAACTGCTCTTCCACCGTCAGTGTTACCTCAACCCACACACCCGGCGCCAGTTTCCCCGTGGGAATCACAGGCGTTACCTACACCTTCAAGGACCAGTACAACAACCAGAACCAGTGCCAATTCCGCATTGACGTTCGCCAAACGCCTCCCGGCAGCAACTGCACCGGCGACACCGCCGGGCCGACTTTCACGGGTTGCCCCACCAACCAGACCATTCAGCAGGTGGGCAATCTGACGCCAGCCAGCTGGACGCCACCGACGCCGAACGACAATTGCAAGCCCATCAATTTGACCGCTACGCACGCACCGGGCCAAGGCTTCCCAGTTGGCACAACGACCGTGACCTACACGGCGAAGGACGGCAGCAACAATAGCAGCACTTGCACTTTCACAATTAAAGTCAATGCTGTTGACCCTTGCTCGGAAGACACGCAGAAACCTGTTGTTTCTGGGTGCCCAGCCAATATCTGGTTGCCAACTAACACCAATATCAACGGTGCGGTGGCCATCTGGGCCGCTCCCGGCGCTGGCGACAATTGCGGCGTGGTGAGCTTCACCGCTTCGCATGTGCCGGGCAATGTGTACCCCGTCGGCTCGACGACCGTGACCTACACCGCCAAGGATGCCGCAAACAACACATCAACTTGCAGCTTCGTCATCACCGTCGGTGCTGACCCGTGCCCTGGCGACGTGACCGCTCCGGCCATCAGCGGCTGCCCAGCGAACATCAGCTTGCTGACGACTGGCAACGCTGCCACTGCCACATGGACAGCTCCAACCGCCACCGACAACTGCGCACCTGTGACCGTGAACGCTACGCACACTTCCGGCAGCACTTTTGGCTTAGGTTCGACGCCAGTCACTTACCAGTTTTCGGATAAAAAAGGAAACAAGAGCACCTGCACTTTCACGGTGACCGTACAGAATAGTTGCTCGGCGGACAACGTGGCACCCGTCATCACGGGTTGCCCAGCTAACATCACCGTAGCAGCCACGGGTGCTAGCGGCGGTACTGCCACTTGGACCGCTCCAACGGCTACGGACAACTGCTCGCTGACCAGCTTTACTTCATCCTATTTGCCGGGGGCAAATTTCCCGGTAGGCACAACGACCGTGGTTTACACGGCGATTGATGCCAAAGGAAATGCGAGCAATTGCAGCTTCAACGTGAGCGTGGTCAATTCACCAAATTGCACCACCAACGCAGCGCCCATCAACAACACGACGGGCGTGAACCCAGCATCGGTAGCACTGTCCTGGACGACGGCTGCCAATGCCTCCAGCTACGATGTTTACCTCGGCACGGCCAACCCACCAACAACGGTTGTCGTGGCAAACGTGTTCGGAACTTTTACGACCGTGACCAACCTGCTCGCAGGCACGACTTACTTTTGGTATGTTGTTCCAAAAAATGCCGCAGGCAGCGCCTCGGGCTGTGCTTCTTCTGTCACCAATTTCAGCACAGCAGGTGGGAATACGGGCGGCGGCACAGGCACTTGCAGCGTGACTACTGGCAGCATCGTGCGGGAAATTTGGAACACCAATACTTGGAACCTCGCCAGCATTGATGGCTTCGGCGCACCAAACAACACGGTGACGCTCTCGCAATTTGCCCTTACTTCCACAGAAAACGGCACCAACTATATGGACCGGGTGCGTGGATTTTTGGTGCCTACGCAAACGGGCAACTACACCTTCAACGTCACGGGCGACGACTACACCGAACTTTATCTCAGCACCACGGCTAACCCAGCGACCAAGCAAAAAATCGCTTGGCACACCGGATACACCAGCCCAACACAGTACACCAAGTACAGCACCCAAACCTCTGCCACCGTTGCATTGACAGCGGGCAAGGTTTATTACATCGAACTCAAACACTTGGAAGGGGGCGGCAGCGACCACTTCCGGGCAAGCTGGAAGACGCCGGGCAGCTCCTCTTGGGCCATCATCCCCGGTTCGAAATTGGCACCATACTCGGACATTGTTTCGCCATCGGCGGTTTGCCAAAACCTGACCTTGCAGCTCACTGCGATTGGCCAGTCGGTTCAAATCAGTGGCCAACAGGTGGACAACGGCTCTGGCCCAGGTTGCGGAGCGACCATCACCAGCTACAACGTGTCGCCGACCAGCTTCAGCCAGCCGGGAACCTACACCGCCACACTGACGGTGACGAACTCCTTCGGACTGTCTTCTACCTGCACCTCCACGGTGACGGTTTTGGCGCCTGCCTGCAATTCTTCCGTGACTGGATGGAATTTCACAAAAGTGGATGGCACTACGCTGTTTGCCTTGGCAAGCAACGGCAGCTATGCCACAAATACCCTGCCCGCCACCTACAATATTGAAGGTATGGTAACAGGTAGTGCGGAGAGCGTGAAGTTTACTTTGACTGGGCTGGTGAACAGCACCGTCATTGAAAACACGGCACCTTACCATGTCGCTGCCACCGGCGGTTCCCTAACTTTGACGCCCGGCACTTACACCCTCAACGCAAAACTGTACAGCCAGGACAATGCGCAAGGCACACTTTGCAGCGAGACGACCATCACTTTCAATATTCTTGCGCCTTGCGCAGCTATCAGCACCGTTTGCGAAGCGAACATAAACAACGCTGGCTGGCAGAATTTGAGCAACTGCGCCATCTCCGTTTGCACGGGTGACAACGTTGTGCTTTCAGTGAACCCGAACAGCTTGGCTTCATATCAGTGGAGCGGCCCAGGCGGCTTCTCGGCGACTGGCAACAGCGGCGGCGATGTTTTGATTTCAAGCAGCATCACCACAGCAAAAGCGGGAACCTACACCGTGACCCTGACGGATGCCAATGGCTGCACGGCAGTTACGAGCATCAATTTGACGGTGACAAACTGCTCCGCTTGCGTGGGCAACCTCCTCGTGAACGAAGGTTTCGAGAGCGGCACAGCTGGCTGGACTTGGATGCAAAATGCAGGTACAACGACTTCTTCGCCTTACGCTGGCGCAAAATCATTGTCCATCTGCTCTGGCGCTGGTGGCATTTCACAGGCAATGCCAGTGCTGCCCGGCGAGATTTATACGATGAAAGCTTATGCTAAAATCTCCGGTGCAACTGCTTCCGTGGGCATCCGCTACTATGATTCCAACTGGAATGAAATCAGCGCACCTTCCGCAGCAGTGAACACCACCAGCTACAAACTCTACACCGTGACAGCCACTGCCCCAGTGAACGCTGCCTTTGTGGAGGCCTGGGCTTGGAAGAACACCAACGGGTGCCTCTACGCCGATGAATTTTGTCTATCGAGCACGGCGGGTTTCCCGGCTTGCACGAACAGTTTGCTCATGAACGAAAACCCAGGTTTTGAGAGCAATTTCACGAGCTGGGAATGGACGAGCAACGCCAGTATAACCACCAGCGCACACAGCGGCTCAAAGGCGGCACAGGTTTGCACCAGCACTAGTGGCGGCGGCGGCGGAAACAGGATTCTCGCTACGGGCGGCGCCACCTACAGCCTCCAGCTTTGGGCTAAAATATCCGGCTCGCCCAGCTGGGCAGGTGCCAGTATGACCTTCTACAATGCCAGCGGCAGCAAGATAGGCAGCAGCATCAGCCGCACCATCACGGCCACTTCCTGGGACCTGTACTTGATTCAGGGCGTTGCGCCAATCAATGCCAAATACGTCGAATTCTCGTTCTGGAAAGATGCAGGCGGCTGCCTCTTGGTGGACGATTTCTGCGCTACCTCCACAGGTGGTGGCTGCGATAACGACGTGCTTTTCGTTGTCGGCAGCACTTGGCTCAACTCTGGCGATGCTTGGGTAAAAAGCAGGCTGGAGCAACTTGGCTTGAACGTAACCGTGAAAAGCGCTGCTGCTTCTGCAACTACCGATGCCAGCGGCAAGGGCCTCATCGTCATCAGTTCAACCATCAATTCTGGTGATGTGGTTGGCAAATTCAAAAACGTGAACGTGCCGGTGGTTACTTGGGAAAGCTACATTCTCGACGACATGAAAATGACGGGCTCCGTGGCACAGACTGATTTTGGTCAAAATTCAAGCTACCACAGCATTACCATCAACGACCCAAGCCATCCGCTGGCGGCAGGTTTGAGTGGGTCTGTGCAGGTGTTGAGCTGGGGCTCATCGTTCCGCTGGGGCTGGACGACGCAATCCGGCGCAGCGAAAGTGGCCAAAGTAGCAGGCCAGGAAGCTTGGTACGGCATCTTCGGTTTCGACAAAGGCCAAGCGATGCAGGGCGGTTTTATCGCCCCAGAGCGTCGGGCAAGCCTCTTCATGGATGATGATACGCCTTCTTTTTTGACCTCGAATGGCAAAAGGCTGTTCGATAGTGCTATCGAGTGGGCTATAGGTTGCCATCTTGCCAGCGTTGCAGGCAATGAGTTGGCCGTTCGTGAGGGCGAAACTGAAGCTACAGACGCAACCGTCACACCGGGTGTTTCCGCTCAGGTATTCCCAAATCCAGCCGAGGACAGAATCTTTGTGGAATTTGGTGAGAGCTACAACGAGAAGACCCTCGTGCGCCTGTTCGACATCAACGGCAAGGCCATCAAGGAGTGGGAAGTGGAGGCAAGCGGCGAGCCTGTTGAGCTTCAGCTCGAAGGTTTGCGCAGCGGCCAATACCTGCTCTGGATTGCTGCCGATGGAAAGGCGCCTGTGTCGAAGCGAATCATCATCGCCAATACTAATTAGGAGATTGAGTTATAGGGTGGTTAATGCCACTATTGACAATCATCCAATATGCAAGATTAACCCTGGTTTCAAGCACTGAACCTCCGGCACCCCCACCGGAGGTTCTTTTTTTGCTTAAAGCAGCTTCTTTATCCGCACCATCGGCCCAGGGCAAGACTGTTCATGGCAGTTCATGCAAGTAGCCACCATCGCCGTGTATTTGTCCTGCGACTCGGCAGGCGGTGCATCCCGCAGCGCTTTCATCGCCTCCACATAGGAAGCTGCAAAATGCGGGAACTCCGGCCCTTGCATCTTTGCTGGGTCAGTGGACTTGGCGGATAATATCTTCTCGAAATCAACTTGGATGCTCACTGGCTCGCCTTTTTGGATTTGGGCATGTAACCGTTCCCCATCCTCGAACATCTGGCGCATGAGCAGCGCTAGTTCGCTGTCGCCGTTGGGGTTCAGGGGTTTTGATGCGCCGCTTTTTTCATTACTGCAAGCCTGCCATATAAGTATGGTGAAAAGCGGGATTAATGCGATTAGTTTCTTCATATATCGTTGGTATTATTGATTGGAGAACTTTGAACTGTTGACGGTGAATGAGGGTGCCAAGGTAAAATTGAAACGGTAGCTTTTCCCAAGGTCTTCAAAGTTCACCATTCACAGTTCAAAGTTCACCATTATTTCTCCACTTTCTTCCCATTAAATAAAATATGCCGACTGGCACAAAGCCGTACCCGATCATCCACCCGGTCTTTTCGTTTCACAAAATACCAGTCCGATTGCGCCTTATCCGGCGTGAGCGTCAGCGTGAGATAGCCGTGGTTATTGAGGTCCACATAGCGGAGGTGAGGATTATTTTTCTTCTTTTTAAAACGCCGTTTCGCTTCCCGAATGATGATTTTCGGCACGGCTTCATCGAAATTAAAAGACGTAATGCTTGGTGTTACGAACTCTGCACCGACGACGCCCTTGCCCGTTTTACGGTCATATATATTCGGGTCGGCAGGGTCGGCGGTCAGCTCGAAAGCCCAGGAAGTATGCACATCTCCCGTCACGACGACGATGTTTTTCAGGTCATTTTTATAAATAAAATCAAAGATATGCGCCCGCTCTGCCGGGTAGCCGTCCCACCTGTCCATACGGACGGAAGGCCGACGGTCGA
Organism: Saprospiraceae bacterium; assembly: GCA_041752395.1. Taxonomy (GTDB): domain Bacteria; phylum Bacteroidota; class Bacteroidia; order Chitinophagales; family Saprospiraceae; genus UBA6168. Next base: position 58,278 of record JBGSWN010000121.1, read on the forward strand.
AAACCTTGCTGTCATTCAGTTTGCTGAACACCACTTGATTGCCGATGATTTTCCAACGAGCGGGTGAGTCCTTCATGCCGTTCAGTAGCCAATCCGTCTGTTGCTCGCCGAGCATGTGACGGTTTGGGTCGTTCAGTGCGGGGTCATTGGGGCCTTTGGCTTGTGCACTGCGGCCTGCGAGGCGACCGTCGAGCATCCAGAGTTCCGCCAAATTACCGAAGGAAAAACTGCGCACAATGCTCTTCGCTGCATTCTCCCGAATGGGCATCCACTCGAAGTACGCCTGCTTGGCAGCGGCCTTGCGGGCTTCCCAATTGACGTTGCCGCTCTCCGCCCCGTCCACGCTGGCGTTGTTGGCAATCTCGTGGTCGTCCCAGATGACGATGAACGGCTGCAAACGGTGGCATTCCCGAAGCTGCGCATCCAGCCGGTACTGGCCGTAGCGGATGCGGTAATCCTTGAGTTCGGTGCAGGTCTTAGCGGGTATGTGCTGTCGGTAGCGGCGTCTTTGCATCCGTTTTGGGCCACCCTTCCACGGGCCATATTCATAGATGTAATCACCAAGGTGGAGCACGGCATCGAGGTCGTTGCGCTTCGCAATATGGCCGAAAGCATTGTAGTACCCGCTTCCGTAATCGGCACAACTGACGACCGCCAAGCGCAGCAAATCACCCGTTTGCGAAGCGGTCTTCGTGCGCCCGATGGACGAGTATTTGTTCTTGTACTTGAAACGATAGAAATACTTGGTGCCGGGTTCGAGGCCCTGCACATCTACCTTCACCGTGAAAGCCGACGTGCCGTAGGTGTACTGCTCGCCCGTCTTTACCAGCTCCTGCATCAGGGTATCGCTGGCCATTTCCCAAGTGACGAGTTCGGGGAGCGTGCTTTCCGTCAGGTAGAGTTTCGTCCAGATGACGACGGCATCCGGCAGTGGGTCGCCACTGGCCACCCCGAATTCGAAAGGGGCAAGGTCGGGTGCTCCCAATGCTTTCAGTTCTGGGTAAAACCAGTCTTGGGCTTGGAGGGACAAGGACAAGAAAAGGATTAAAGCAGACAGTCGAAGTGCGTTCATCTTATGATTTTCGGCAAAGGTAAAAAATACAGAGTGTGGGAGCGTGAGAGCGTGAGAATTGCGAACCTGAGATTTTTCTACCTTTTTCATAAATGTTCCTATCCATATCGGCACAGATACTTGGTGGGCTTTTTCTTTTTGAGAAAACTGAAAAACTTAAAAACGGTAGTTTTTATATTTGACCTTGATAGCCTAAAAAGAAAAGAGGCTGCATCAGTTACTTCTGATACAGCCTCTTTCCTTTTACAAAAACAACCAAGCCCCACTAGAAAAACTTCGAACGGTTGTCCGTCACATCAGCTTTTTCCCGGAGGGTTTGAATTAGGCCGTTCCTTGCGCCACTTCTTGCGGTCATCTGATTCTGCTGGCGAATCTGGGCGACATTGCCGGAGGCTACGCCAGGTGTTTTATTCGTAGGCATTAGGACGAAAATACCAGTATTGCCCTGTATTGCTTCTGTTATTTTGTTAAGGTCAGCTTTGAAGGCCGCCGCCACTACTTTAGGCTCTGCGCCGCCTGCTTTTGGCAAGAATGCGGAGGCGAAAGAAACTGCCTGTGCAGTGTCCACTTGAACGCGGTATTGTGAAGCAAGCGATGCCAAGTCTTTGCCCTGAGCTTGTTGTTTAACGATTTCCGTTTTCTTGCGGTTGATAACCTGTGGCTCTATTTCTTCCTTCACGTCTTTCCAAGAAGGAGTGCCTGCCGGAATAACCGACTTCAGCGCAGCAACCACATACTTGTTTACGTAGAACTCACCTTGGTTTTGGAAGCTGTAAACTTGTGGGGAAACGTCGCCTTTGTCAACATCGCCCACATTTTGGTCATTGCCGAAGGCCCAACGAACCATTTCACGGCTTCCTTGGCCGGGGCTGAGTGCGCCAACCGAAAAATCGTTGGCCTTGAGTGCTGGAGAGGTTTCTACGGTGATTCCTTTTGCATCGGCAGCTTTTTGCAGCGTCTCCAAAGTCTTGTTCTCTTCTTGTAATTGAAGTGCCTGCTCACGGACGGCGTCCTGTGTGCCTTGGCTCGGAACAATATCCTGAGAGATGTAGGCTACCCGAACACCAGAATCACCACCAAAACGCTGGTTCACTTCGATGAGGTGGACGCCAAACTGCGTAACCACTGTATAAACTTTGCCTATTTCGGCTTGGTAAAAGCAAACTTCGTTGAATTCCTTCACCATTGCGCCTGGCTTGAAAGTACCGAGGTCTCCGCCTTTGCTGGCCGAACCATCTTCACTGAACTTCACGGCCAACGAGTCGAAACGAGCCGAGCCAGATTCTATCAGTGTTTTGAGGCTGTCAATTGTCTTTTGCGCAGCAGCCAAGGAAGCCTGGTCAGTTGCCCTGCGGAGGATGTGGCGAGCTTTCACGGAGTCCGGTACAATTTTCCGGCCAACCATTTTGGCAGCTTTGTAGCTGTTTCCTTCGAGGTAAGGGCCATAAACTGACCCATCAGCCATATTGAATACCGAGTCTGCAATGACTGGGCTCAAGTCGCTTTTCTTCAAATAGGCACCATCCAAAGAGCCGTAGTTGTTTTCAACAAAAACGGTATCGTTGTCGGTGGTCTTGAAGCTTGGTATCAATTTCTCGATGCCTTGACGAATATCAGCAGAGTCCTTTGCAGTTGGCTTTACATCAAAGGAAACGTAAGCTAGCTTGCGGGTCTCTTCTTTTTGCTTGAACTGCGCTTTGTTTTCGTCGAAATACGCTTTGTAGTCATCATCGGAAAGCGCTACCGACTTGGTGTCAACTTCGTCGAAAGGAACTTGGACGTAGAGGAAGTCCACTTTTTGTGATTGCTCCAAGTCAACCATCTCAGCCATCCACGTAGGCGTGTACATTCCTTTTTCGACCATGTTGGTCATTTTGCGCTGCAAGCGATCTTTGACGATTTCCTTCTCTTGGTGCGCCCAGCGGTACTTGAAGTCAGGCACCAATTGGTTGTCCTTGATCATCTGGTCAATTTTGCCAGTGGTCACGATGTCTTTCAACTGGGTGAGCTGCTTGCGGTCCAGTTGCTGGGTAGCTTGGTCGCGGTAGCGGCTGGAGATGACGGGGCTGAGCTTGGAGTCGTCGTCGCTGAACTGGAGGTCCAGCAATTCCGCTTTGCTGACGCCGAGGCCGATGCAGTCAGCTTCTTTTTTCACAATGGCTTCGTCCATGTAGAAGTTCCAGAGATAAGCACGGTCGCTGAAGCCATCACTGCCAGAGTTTTTGTAGAGCATTTCTTGGGTGCCCGAAAACTCCCGGTACTCAATTTTGCGACCTTCAATCTCGCCGACTGTGGTCTGGCTCCCTCCCATAAAATTCTGGTTTGGGTTGTCAAACATCAGCATGCCAATGAACAAAATGAGCGCCCCTGCGAGCGTACCCACTAGCAAAAACTTTTTACTGCGAATTTTTCCTATCAGAGCCATGTGCTATGAACTTTAGTTTATTTCTGAAAAAACGATGAGATAATAATGCCGCCACTTTTACGGAGCAATAACCCAAGTGTTTATCAAAAGGAAAAAAATAATTTTTAAAAAACTGATTTAAAGGAATTTATGCCGTTTGGGCAGCGCCAATAATATGCAAAAACGATGCCTTCAGGAAAATTCGGGCAAAAGTAAGCGCTTTGGGCAGGAAAACAAAATTTTGATAAGATGTTGGGGAGGGAATATTTGGATACAGTCCGGCAAGCTTGCCGGACTGTATCCCGCCTAGGTCCTAGGCTTGCTTTTCAGCGAGGAAGTTCTTCACCCAATCCAGGGTGACGGACTTTGGCCTTTCGAGTGGCATACCGAGCGCACGGGACCAACAAGTGGCCGCCAAAACGCCCATCGCACGGGATACCCCGAAGAGCACGGTGTAGAAACTGTATTGGTCCAACCCGTAATGAACGAGGATGGCGCCGGAGTGTGCGTCCACGTTCGGCCAAGGGTTTTTTATCTTTCCCATACCCTGTAAAATGGGCGGTACGACTTCATAAATCTTCCAAATAACGTTAACGATTTCATCATCGGGGCAGTACTCTTTTGCGAAGCGCATCTGCTCGATGAAGCGTGGGTCTGGTTTGCGAAGCACGGCATGACCGTAGCCCGGCACCACCTTGCCGCCGGCAAGTGTGGCTTCCACATAGCTTGCGATTTGCTCCTTTGTGGGGTTGCGGGTCTCCAATTTGTTGAGCATTTGGAAAACCCAGTGAATCACTTCTTGGTTGGCGAGGCCATGCAGCGGGCCAGCCAAGGCATTCATTGTGCCAGCAAAAGCTAGGTATGGGTCACTGAGCGTTGAGCCAATCAGGTTCATCGTGTGCGCCGAGGCATTGCCTCCTTCGTGGTCGGCATGGATAGTCATGTAGAGGCGCATGAAGTTCTTGAAATCATCGCTCTTCGAAACGCCGAGCATGTGGGCGAGGTTGGCCGCCCAGTCCAAGCTCCTGTCGGCTTTGATGTGGTCACCCCCGTGGTATGCCTTGCGGTAGATGTAAGCTGCCAGGACCGGAAGCCTAGCGATGAGGTCCATCGTATCTTCGTAAACCGCATCCCAGTAGTCATTCTTGCTCATGCCCTCGCTGTACCGACGGGCGAAGTGCGACTCGGTCTGCATGGCATTGATGCCGATGGCAAACTGGGTCATCGGGTGGGTTTGGATAGGCAATGTTTCCAAGACCTTGAGTACGTGGGCTGGCACCTTGCTGCGGCGTTCCCATTCATCACTCAGCCATGCTACCTCGGCCTCTGTGGGTATCTCATCCACGAGCATCAACCAGAAAAGCCCTTCTGGCAGCGGCTCTTTGCCCTTGCCTTTTGGGAGTTTTTCACCGAGCTCGGGCAGGGAGTAGCCACGGAAGCGAATACCTTCTTGGGCATCGAGCAGGGAGGGTTCCCAGAGCATGGTGATGATGTCACGGGAACCACCGAAGACTTGGCTGAGGGTAACTTCGTCAACGACCGTGTTGCCGTTCGCTGCCAACAACTCTTTTATTTCCTGTTTTACAGCGGAGGATTTTTGGAAAAATTTCTGTTTTAAAGCATCCATTTATTATGCTGGATTTTATCTGGTTGTTAAAAAATGCGCTCGTTTTGAACGAACGGCATTAAATTAATTAGGTTTAGAAATCGGAACGCAAAAGTAGGAATTTTGGCACCCCCAGCCCAATTCGGGCATCAAAAAAAGCGGTGAGAAACATCCGCACCGCTTTTTTGAAAAACAATTTTGTCGGCTACGCCAACTTGCTTTACAGTGCTTCGAGGTTGAGTTCCATCATTTTTTTGTCAATCTCCTGTTGCGAAGCGCCCGAAGATTTCATTTCCTTGTTTGCCACGGCTTTTTTCTCCCGAAGTTGGAGCTGTTGCTGGCGCAAAGTCTTTTGCTGCTCGGCGGTCAAAATCCGCTCGAAGGAAGCATTGTTGCCTGTTTGAATGGACTGAATCTTTCGCTGGTAGAGCGGCGCATTGCTCATTTTGATGGGTTCAATCTCGGCCAGGTTGCGGTATTTCCGCTCCTGAATCTTCAACATTTCACCCTGTTGCTTTTGGTTGAGGTTGTAGAGTTGCGTCATTTTTTCCGTTGCCGATTGGGCAGGGGTTTTATCAGTGGCGTTTTGAGCCGTTGCGCCGAGGGCGCAAAACAAAAACACCAAGCAAAAAATCGCATTTTTCATCATCATCGTTTTTAAATGAAATACTTTCGCCGCTAAGTTACAACTTGTGCAACAACACCAGTTCGTTCCACCTTGTTTTTTGGTAAAAAGTAAGGCGGCTGGCAAAAAAACAATTTCAATTTGGTCATCGTACAGGACATACTCGTCAGTGAAGATGTGCTCACCGAGCGTTTTCTCTGCAACCTCGACGCTTGCAAAGGTGCCTGCTGCTGGGAGGGCGATTTCGGCGCACCGCTGGAAGCCGCCGAGCTGGAAACCCTCGTAAATATTTACGAAGACATCAAGCCGTTCCTTTTGCCGGAGGGCATTGCGGTCATTGAAGCACAGGGCGTTTACGTCAATTACCCCGGCCTGGACGGCCCAGGTACGCCCCTCCTCGAGAACGGGGCCTGTGCCTACCTCACTTTTGAGGCCAACGGCATTGCCAAATGCGGCATCGAAAAGGCTGCCGAAGCGGGCGTGACCGATTTCAAAAAACCCATCTCCTGCCACCTCTACCCGGTGCGGGTAGCCACCAATCCTGATATTGGTTTCGAGGCGCTGAACTACGATGTCTGGGACATCTGCTCCGCCGCCTGCACAGCGGGGAAGAAGGCGAAACTACCCGTTTATAAATTTGTGAAGGATGCCATCGTCCGAAAATACGGGGAAGATTTTTACGAAGAACTGGATGCGGCGGCGGGGTATCTTGCCAAATAGTCAATGGAGGTCGTTAGCCATTCGTTTGAAGCTGTACCCCAATGGCCAATGACTATAATGACTTTCCTAATTCGGCGAAAGGTTGAAGTCAGGCTGGTTGTCACCAAAAAAGGGCGGTGTATCAGATGTAATGCTGTGACAAAAAAAGAGACAACCGAGGCAAAGACATAACTTTGGAGTGACAAAACTCAAGAATTATGTACCTATTTTGCCCAAGTTGTCACAGCACAAAGATAAAAAAGAACGGCCAC
>JBGSWN010000122.1:0-6746 GCA_041752395.1 Saprospiraceae bacterium
TTTGGGTGGTTTGGCTACCAGCGACGATTGGCAAAAGACTATGAAGAAAAAGAGGAACATTCTGTCGCTTTTATTCAATGGTCTATGATTCGGCTTATGGTTATCAAGCTCGCTCATTGATTTTTAAACAACCTCTTAGTACAATATTCAGTATCTTTTTTTGCTTATAGAAGATGGTAGGCATTTAGGTGCCTACCGTTTTTAATTCTTTCGAAACTAAAATAACATGTCAATTATGCTCAAAATAGTAATAGCAGCCGCAATAGGCTTTGCAGCTCTTGCGCTGATCATGAACAGTTGCGGCATAGCTGAATCTGCCAGTAATCCCGCTAAAACCTTGGATGAAAAAACATTTGCCACTAGGACGGAAAACGGCAGCTATGTGCTGACGCTACCTGCGCTGGGCAGTCATAAAATCTACCAAGGCTCATCGCCAGAAAAAATCAATTGGGATAAATTCACCGAAACCAAGGAAAGCTCCCTGTACTTCCCCGCTGCTCCCGACAGGAGCCGGATCTTTTTCGCCGTGGAAGGCAAGGGTGACACTGTAATCATTAGTGAAAGGCAAATACCCACGGACGACCAGCCCAATTTCAGGGATTTGGGCGGCATCAAAAACAAGGATGGGCGCTTTGTGAAATGGGGAACCATCTACCGCAGCGGGCATTTGGCCGATTTGAAAAAAGACGAACTGCGCTACTTCTCCAAACTCGGCATCCACACCGTGGTTGACCTTCGGAACAACGTGGAAATTGCCAAGAACAAAGACCGCTATCCGTCTGGCGTCAATTATGTGCAGTATTCCATCAGCGACAAAGAAGGCAAGGCTTATAATCGCCTCAAGCAGATGGTGCTCAAGGAAGGCTACCGCCGGGCAAAGGCGAAACAGCTCTTCGTGGACGTGATGAAATCATTCGCCGACACCTTGGCTACGGATGCAAAACCCGTTTTTGACATGCTCCTCAGCGACAAACAAAACGAGCCGCTGCTCTACCACTGCACAGGTGGAAAAGACCGCACAGGCTTTATGACCGCCATGATTTTATTGGCCTTAAATGTGGACCGCAAGACCATTACAGAAGACTATTTAATGTCAAATTATTACCGCCGTTTCAGCAATTTAAGAACCATGAAACGGGCTCGGATTATCGGCCTTGATGCGGAAACACTGGAATATGCCAGCATGGTTCGCAAGGAATATATTGATGCTGTTTTTGAAGTAATTGATGAAAAATATGGCGGAACTGACACCTACCTAGAAACAAAATTCGGCCTAACACCGGAGAAACGGGTGGAGCTGATTGAAAGATATACCACGCCATATTACAACGATAAAGCAGAACCTATCAACGTGACAGAAGTGAATGATTCGAAATAATCCATAACATCTTAAATAATAGCCACGGGCTATCAAAAATGACGCCTTTTTGGAAAAAGACCCTGTTGTTCGCCTCGTTGGTTCTCGTTTTGGGCTATGTCGGAGTCCGTTGGGGAGAAAGCTACCTCAAGCAGCGGGTGGAGGCCAAAATCGCCACTTACGGTGTGCTGAAATACCGCCAGATGAACCTCAATTTGCTGGCTGGCAACGTATCCTTCGATGATGCAGTCATCAAGGTGAAATGGGCCGAACAGCATAAATCCTTTTCCGTGCTCACGCCCGAAATCAGTGTGAAAGGCATTGGCTGGCGGCGTCTTTATTTTGATAAAAAACTGGTGGTGGAATCCTTCCACATCGAATCGCCCGACGTCACCGTGATGGACACGCCACTCGCCGATACCTTGGCGAAAACCGCTCAAACACCCACCGATACTACCGCCGCTCCTTTGATAAAAGTAATTGCCTTGGAGCTGAACAACCTCACGTTGAGCGATGGCTGCGTGGAAATATTCAAGGGCAGCAAGGGGCTCCCCGAATCGCTTCTTGCGCAAGCAAACGATGTGAGCCTCGACTTGAAAGGCATCGGCCTGAACCTTCAGGGTGCCGTGATGAACTCCCTGGTTTTCGAAGACGCAGACGCGCTGCTGAAAAACATCGCAGTGAACGACCGAAGCTCCCGCCACCATTTTACCCTCCAACAGTTTCACCTCAGCAAGCAGGACAGTCTCATTGAAGTGGTGGACTTGCACCTGGACCCAAAGGACAAGCCTTCCGAATTTTTTAACCAAATGTCGTTCAGGGAGGCGTGGATTGATATCAGCCTGCCGTCCGCACGACTCAATGGCTGGCAGTTCGACAAAATGATCGGTGGCGCTTTGGTAGCCCGGACGCTGGATGTGGAAGGATTGGAAATGAAGGTGCGGGTCAACCAAAACCTGCAGCCCGACCCGAACGGCTACAAACCCATGCCACAGGAGATGCTCCGAAAATTGCCGATGACCGTTTACTTCGACAGCGTGTTGGTGAACAATGGCCATTTGCTTTTCGAAAACATAGGCCCGGGGAAAACCGAGGTGGGTGTCATCACTTTTGACCCCATCAATGCACAGTTCTCGAATTTCACGAACGACACCGCCCATATTGCGCAGCAAAAAATAATGGAACTGACCGCAGTGGGCCACATTCAGGGTAAGCACCCATTTATCAACCATTTTTGGTTCGACCTGGCCAGCCCTGCGAACGCATTTAGCTTCAAAGGCAATGCCTCAAATATCCCTTTCGTCAGCCTTAATAGTTTCATCAAACCCAGCACTGACGTGTTTTTTGACGAAGGCACCATCAACAGCATCAGTTTTGAGGCGAATGCCGACGACAAAACAGCGAAAGGCAGCTTGAAAATGGACTACGAAAACCTCCATTTCTCTTTGCTAAACGATGACCGGGAGCGGCGCAAAGTGCTGAGCAAAGTCGTTGATTTTCTGTTCATAAAATCGGGCAACGACAAATCGGACGAGGGTTTCCAGAAGGGAGAAATCCATGCGAACCGAGATGTGCGCCTGTCTTTCCTGAACTACTGGTGGTCGTCCATCCAATCCGGCATCAAGACGACGCTGCTGGATGGGATGATGCTGGAACAGGCCAACAAGCGCATGGCCAAACGTTCCAAATAGGCTTGCGTTTTAACTGCTCGCTGCGCAATGAACATCCCAATGCCCCGCCCGTTTTACCCCGAAACGGAATAAAATGGGACAAGGAATTTCAGCATCAATCATCAAGGCCAAGAAAGCCGCTTCACCTCCATCTTCCAATCTTGCGCCAGGTGGTTACCCTTCAAAACTCAGTTTTGCGCCCTTGCTTCGGTATTGGGAAAAGCAATTGGAAACTGGCACAGGCTCGACTAAATTGCTGGCAAAAACGGTGCTTGAACAAGCCAAAAAACTGCCCAAACTATTCCAACCCATTGACGATACAAGCTGGCTTTCCAAGCATACCGACCTACTGGAACTGATGCTCAGTCCTGTTTTTCCAGCCACATCCGGTTCCGGGCCCATCGGCAAGGCATGTCCGCCCTGCGACCCCACACCATTTTACCGCACCCCGGCCTGGCAGCCCGCATTTGACGTGGCACTTCCCCAGTTGGACGAGCAGACCGAAATGCCGCTCGATTACGCCGTGTTGAACAACTGCTTGACCATCGTGAAGTCTTGTTACAAGCAACCACTTGGCCTCAATATCCCAATGCCGCTGCCTGTTTCCATCAATGCCGAAGTAGTTCGCTACTACCGTCCCGTATTGAACTTGGATTTTATCGAGGTGAAAATTATTGGCGACCAACCTTCTTTGGGTAAAGAAACCATTGAGCGGCTGCTCAAAAACATCTACGACGTCGGCGCATTTTTCGAGGCGCTCCCCCCAGAAAAGTTTGAAATCCACGGCTTTTTGGCCATGACTTTCGTGGAGGTGACTACGGAGACGGCGCTTTCCCATATCAATTCTATTTTGCTCCGCAAAGACGCCCTGAAAACAGCGGAAAACATTGCGCAGCTCGAAAACCTGCTACAATCTTACCTCCATTTTCCTGGTCTAAAGATGGGTGTGCTGCCCCTCAAATCGGATGAAAATGCCTCGGGTTTTGTCATGGATGAGCCCTGTTTCGGTATTTTAAACTGGAAGAAAGGCAGCGCTCCTTCGGGGGTTTACGCCAAAGCATGTGACTTCGGGCAGGTCGTCCTCACGGAAAAAATTGCTGAGGGCAGCGAGCAAAATTTAGTAAAACAGGGGGTGCAGTCTCACTTGGTAGCCTCACTGACGGACAGCGCCGGGGCGGTGATTGGCCTGTTGGAGCTTGGCGCTGCAGAGCCGTTTGCCATTAATAGTTTTACCGATATTCAGCTTCGCAAAGTGCTGCCGCAAATCAGCCGCTGCATGGACCAACAACAGGAGGAATACGCCAGCCGCATTGAGGCGTTGATGCGCCAAAAATTCACGGCGATGCACCCAGCGGTGGAGTGGCGGTTCGTGGAAGTAGCCGAGCGTTACCTCACTAAAATGGACGCACGGGGCAAGGCCAATTTGGAGCCTATTGTTTTCAAAGATATTTACCCGATGTATGCCCAGTCGGACATCGTGAGTTCATCCATGAACCGCAACAACACCATTCGGGAGGACATAAAAACGCAGTTGACGCTGATAGCTGGTGTATTGAAATTAATGGTAAAACGGTTGGATTTTCCATTGCTTCGCCAGATTCAGCAGCGGACTGATGCTTATTTGGTGCGCCTCAAAGACGAGATGCAGTCGAGCGATGAGCCGTTTTTCTTGAACTTTGTGCAATGCGATGTTCACCCGCTCCTGCGGGAATTTGCGGAGCGGGACAATGCGACAAAAAAGGCGGTGCACAGCTATTTTGCGAAGCTGGACAAAAGCCTCGAAATCGTGTACGACCGCCGAAAGGCTTACGAAGAGAGCGTCAACCTCATCAATGAGGCACTGTCGGAACTGGTGGAACTGGCCGATGAAAAGGCGCAGCAAATGATTCCGCATTTTTTTGAAAAATACCAGACGGATGGCGTGCAGTTTGAATTGTACGCAGGCCAATCGCTACTGCGGCACGGCAAATTCTCTGAATTTCAGTTGAATAACCTCCGACTTTGGCAACTGCAAACCATGTGCGGGGTGACACGTCGGATGCAGGTGCTGAAGCAGGAAATGCCGATGCCGTTGGAAGCAGCACAATTGATATTTGTGTATGGGCAGCCGATTTCCGTGCGCTTCCGCATGGACGAGAAGTTTTTCGACGTGGACGGTGCTTACAATATCCGTTACGAAATCATCAAAAAAAGGATTGATAAGGCCTGTGTTTTGGGCACGGAGGAGCGCCTGACGCAGCCCGATAAAATTGCCATCGTGTATGCCACGGACGAGATGCGGCAATTGTACCTGGATTTTTGCAATTTCCTGATTTTGGAGGGACAAATTGAGGCGGAAATAGAAGAACTAGAGCTGGAAAAACAGCAAGAGACGCAGGGATTGAAAGCGCTTCGGATAAAGGTTAAATAATTTGAATTTCCAGTTGAACATGGGCTTGGGGTGCTCGTTTTACCAAAAATCAATCCTTGTTTATCATGGAAAATATTGAGAAGCAAATAAAAAAGCTGATAAAACTCCATAGCGATTGTGCGGAATACTACCGCATATGTGCGGAGATTACGACGGAAGAAGATTTGATTGAATTGTTCAATTCCTTGTCGTTGCAGCGCAAGAAAATGGCCAGCACTTTGGCTGCCAATATGCCTGCAAACATGGAACATGAGCTTTGGTCGCTGAAAGATGTGCTTCCCTATTTGCAGCAAGCTTGGTATCACATGAAATTGGCGCTCATCATCAATAACCGCCAACAAATATTGTATTATAGCACTAAAAGCGAACAGGCAATATTGCAGGAATATGAAATGCTGGCCAATAAAGAAAACTTGCCTGATGAAATATTCCGGCATGGGATACACCACCAGCAAATACTGAAGGAAAGTTTGTGGCATATCAGTAGTTTTCCAACGATGAAATACAGTCGGCAGCGCAATATGCTGCGGTATGCAATGCCTGAAAATGCTTGATTTATAAAAGAATAAAAATTATTTCAGGCATATTGAACACCAAAACCACTGACCCGTTTTATTAAAAAGCAAACATATCTAAAACGCTATTTAGACTTCAATACAACCAAAAATAAGTCCTTTTTAGTGAAGTTTTCATTTTGAAAGCGAAGAATGTTGTGCCTGTGCATGCACTGCACAGGCACTTTTTTTGGACTTTTTTGTAAAACTATAAACCATTTTTTCTAACCATAAAAACATTAATCATGAGTGCATTCACAGATCAAGTAAAAGGCAACTGGAACGTTGTCAAAGGCAAACTGAAGCAACAATACGCCGACCTCACCGATAACGACCTCGTTTACGAAGAAGGCAAAGAAGACGAGTTCATGGGTAACCTCCAAAAAAAGACTGGTGAGACGAAAGAGAATTTGAAGAAATTCATTGACTCTGCTTTTTAAACAAGCCACACCGCATAAAAAGGGTATCTCTCTAGCCAGAGGTACCCTTTTCTTTGTATCAATAGTACTGCTTACCACGTTCCGTAGGAACGAAATCTTTGTAGAATCGTAAAAAATATCTGGGTTCCGTTCCGTAGGAATGGTATCTAATAGTCAACCATATACCGTTCCTATGGAACGGAAAAGCTGGATTCGGGTATATTCTACAAAGATTCCGTCCCGCTGGGACGAGGTGGTAAATAGTTTATCTCAATAAATCAATAGTCCGTGCAGTTTAAGCCCGGAAATTTGGTGAATTAAAAAAGGTCGTGAAGT
>JBGSWN010000123.1:0-48776 GCA_041752395.1 Saprospiraceae bacterium
AATCGGCCTCACCACTGCCGACGAGCTGTACCTGCTCGGCGATTATATTGACCGTGGGCCTGATTCCAAGGGGGTATTGGATACGATAATGCGCTTGCAATCAACGGGTTATAAGGTAAGGTGCCTGATGGGGAATCATGACGAGGCGATTTTAAAGGCAAGGGACAGCAGGCAGTTTTACCTTGAATGGCTGACAGGCTGGGGTGGAGAACAAACGCTTGACAGCTTTAAGGCCAAAAATTGGGAGGATATTGCTCCCAAATATTGGCAGTTTTTCAAATCACTAGATTTGTATGCAGAAACACAGGGCTATATCCTCGTTCATGCCGGGCTAAACTTCGATATGCCCGACCCATTTGACGCCAAGGCTAGCATGATGATGATTCGTGACTGGTACAAGGATGTGAACTACGACTGGTTAGATGAGCGCATCATCGTTCATGGGCATACGCCTGTGACCGTTCTACAGGCCGAAACGCTGCTGGAAAAGATGGACAACCATCAAGTTTTGGACATTGATACTGGTTGTTTTACAGGAAATCACAAACCTGGAATGGGCCACCTCTGCGCCTTCGACATGACCAACCGGTCACTGTTTTTTCAGAAAAACTTGGATGATGTGAGCGGATATTGGGCGGGGAAGTGAGGTCAGGTTTTTTGAAGCAACACTGCTTGTTCCACCAGCCACTCCTTGGCGGCTACCACTTTAAAGTTAGCCAAGTCTTCCTGTATTTCCTGCAAATTTGGCGTCTTTGCGGCTCGTTGGTTTATTAATTTCAGCAGGGTGTTGATGAAATTTCCGTAGGAATCCTTGTGGTACCCAAGCAGCTCTTTTCTACCGATGAATACCTTGAAACTTTGCAGCAGATTCAGTAGCGTCTCCATTTCGCCCTGTTCAAAATACATCCTTGCAAGCAGTGTTTTTGCTGCGCAAGTAGTCAACAAATCCTTGCCATAATCGGTGGTGGAAAGCATCAACATCGCCTTTTGATAATCCTTTTTTTCATAGTGTAGAAAGGCATAGTTATACCTGAACAAGCCTTCTCTTTCCTTTTCGGGAAGGCTAAGCTTGTAGTGGTTGATGAAGGATTCCACTTGGTCAAATTCCCTTAATTTGATGCCAGAGATAACAAAATTGCTGTAGGTCCAAGGCGACAACTCGCCATTCTCAATGAAAATATCAACCGCCAAACCAGCCAAGTAAATCTCAAACACTTCCCGGAGATAGTTCTGGTTGCCAGAATTTAGTTTTTTGATGCAATAATTGATGGCAAAAAGATATAAATCCCGCAAGTCCGTCACTGGGAAAGTGGCCTGTTGGTTTTCGAGTAATTTTTTCAACTGTCCGAAAGATGCCTCATTGCCAAAATCTGAAAGGGCGAGATAAGCGTGGTAATAAATCGCTACCGAAGGCAGCTCTAAGAATGGATGCCCTGCCAAGAAATCAATCACGGCTTCCATCAACCCAACATTGTACTGCGTTTTTTTCAAGGCTTGGTGGCTCAGCACGTTACAGCCGTTTTTCAATTTCTCAATGATGAACGCAACATCTTGAGCATCAATCAATTGTTGGAGGTCAAAGTCCCGGGAGCGGCCTTGGGTACGGGCAGCAAGGTACTCCTGGGTTTGTAGTTGGTACACCCTGAAATAGTATTGCGAGTCCCTAATCTGTTGGTTTTCATGCTGTGAAATAGTCCGTGACAATGAAGTGCGATGCAGCTGCTCCAGCCGATGCGAGTGGTAGGATTTCATTAAATTCAAGCCAACCGATGCCTCGTCATTTTTCCATTCCTTCCATGCCAAAAACTCCTCCACTACCTTCAGTAAATAGGAGCTGAGGTAGTGTATCTGCTGCATGTTGAATGCCAGTTCTGGGAACAAATGGCCGAAAACCCGCTCCTTGTCCAACGCCCGTTCGCCGCCGTTCAGGTATTTCCGAACATACTGGAAAAGCCGCACCACATCCTCGTGCTGGTTGTGTACCGGCGAGCGCACAAACTTGTCCAACTGCCTGATTTCATCGGCAGTGAGCGATTTTAACACGGTGATGACTTTATTTTTATGCACTGAACGGAGGATTTTTTCCGAGAACTCAACCCGACGGTCGCAAATGACAATTTTTAGACAAAAGTAATATTGGCAAGGGTTAAAAGCGTTTCAATTTAAATAAAAGCCCAAAATTAGCACTTCTAAATTTCCGAGAATCGGCAATAATTGTTTTTGGCAAGTTGCTTTTTTAGAAGGAAATTAGCACCAGAATATTTTTTCAACCTAACAGGCTTTTACCAGGGGTGTCTCCGTCCATGTTACTGGAACCTGGATTGGAGATACCACTTTTTTTTCGCTGCCCTTTTTTGTCAGCGAGGCAAAAGCCCTCTCAGCAGCCCATGCGTTCATTTTACACCAAAATTGTACTGGCCGTAGTCGCCTGCCTTTGTTGGCAGCAGGCATGCCTTGCGCAAGGGTGGGAGCGGACGTTCGGTTACGCTGAGACCGATGGTCTGAGCGATGTGCTGACCACCCCCGATGGCGGCTACGCAACGGTGGGCGTCACGCAGCCAAGCAATAGCAACGACCGACAAGTTTTTTTGATAAAAACAGATGCCGATGGCGCTTCCATTTGGACGAGCATCTTCGGCGATGCCAACAAACTGGAATTTGCCAAAAGCATCGTTTCGGATGGCGCTGGCGGCTATGTCATTGGCGGAACCTCCATTTTCGATGGTATTTCGTTTGGCTTCCTTGCCCGTACCGACCCATTCGGCAACCAACTCTGGTACATTCTCTCCAGCCAGGACTCCGTGCAGGGAAGGCAGGTAGTCCGACTTGCCGATGGCAACTACGCACTTGTAGGTTCTTTGCAAAAAACAGCCCCAGCGGGAGCGCCCAATAACGATTTTTTCCTGATGAAAGCCAATGAGAATGGCAGCATACTCTGGTCAAAAAACTACGGCGGCAATGGCTTCGAGGAAGGATATGCCCTCGCAGAAACGCCAGCCAATGAGCTTATTTTAGCTGGGTTCACAAACGGTTTTGGCGCTGGCAGCTATGATGTTTTTTTGGTGAAAACGAACCCAATTGGTGGTACTATTTTTACCAAAACACTCGGCACTGCTGACCCAGAACTCTGCTTCGCAATAACGCCCACCAGCGACGGCAACTATGCCCTCACTGGCCAACGGGAGACAGCAAGCAGCAATGGACAGGATGTTTTTTTGGTAAAAATTGACCCCAACGGCAATCAAATCTGGTGGCGCAATTTTGGGATGACGGGCATCGAAACGGCCCGTGCCGTGCAGCAGACCAGCGCCGGGAATTTTGTACTGACTGGCGACCAGCGAGCCAATTCGACCGCCGAGCGCCAACTGCTGATGATAAAAACCTGGCCAGACGGGAACATGCAGTGGCAAGCCGAGTTCGGTGGGGTGCTCGGCGATGGAGGAAATGCTATCCGAACCGCTCCCAACAATGGCTTCGTGATCGCTGGCTTTACGAGCAGCTTTGGTGCAGGCGCCAGCGATGGCTACCTCATCCGCACCGATGCGACGGGGATTTCGCTCTCCAATTTTGTAAAAGGCAATATCCATTCGAATCTAAACAATACTTGTGTCCCCGATAATTTTGGGGTGAACGTGCCGAACTATCTCGTTGAAATAGCAGGAGACAAAACCTACTACGGAACTACTGACGCCGAGGGTAATTATTTTGTGCCAGTAGAAGCTGGTGATTACAGCGTGGTGGTGTTGAACCCATCGCCCATTTGGTACACCTGCCAAGACACGGTGAACATAACGGTCACGGGTGTTTTCGATACGGTCACCGTTGATTATTCCATTTACTCCGAAGACCCTTGCCCAGCGATGGAAGTGGACCTGACCACGCTTGGGCTTCGCCGTTGTTTTCAAAATGTTTACACCGTAAATTATCGAAACCTAGGCTCGGAAGCGGCTAGTCCTGCAACGATAGAAGTGACCTTCGACCCTTGGTTGACGGTTGACAGCACCAACATCCCTTGGATTTCACAAATTGGAAACACCTACACATTCGATGTTGGAACAGTGCAACCATTTGCCGGAGGCAGTTTCCAAGCTTGGGTGACGGTGGACTGCGATTCGACGGTGCTTGGCCAGACGCATTGCAGCGAGGCGCATATTTATCCTGATGTTTATTGCTTGGCACCTGACCCGACTTGGGATGGGGCCAGTGTGCAGTTGGAGGCAACCTGCTCGGCGGATTCTGTGATTTTCAGGATTGTAAATTTGGGGCAAGGAGATATGCAGGAACCACAAGGGTTCATCGTAATTGAAGACCAAATTTTACAGATGCAAGGTGGTTTTCAGCTTGAACTTGGCGCTGATACTACCATCAGATTTGCCGCTAACGGCGCTACTTTCCGAATGCAAGCCGACCAAAGCCCCGGCCACCCCGGCAACAGCCAACCATGCGTCACGGTGGAAGGCTGCGGCGCCAATCCATTCAGCACCGGCTTCGTGGTGGATTACCCGTTGAACGATGCTGACCTCTTCGTGGATACCGACTGCCGGGAGAACATTGGCTCCTTCGACCCGAACGATAAACAGGGTTTCCCAAATGGGTACGGAGAGCATCACTTCATCGAGCCGGGCACCGACATCGAGTACCTCATCCGTTTTCAAAATACGGGCACAGATACTGCCTTCACCGTCACCGTTCGGGATACGCTCTCTCCTTTCCTCGACCCAACTAGCATCGAGCCTGGTGCTTCGAGCCATCCCTACCGTTTTGAAATTTACGGCGGCGGCATCCTGAAATTTATTTTTGAAAATATCCTTTTGCCCGATAGCAATGTGAACGAGGCGCTCTCGCACGGCTTCGTAAAGTTTCGGGCAAAACAACGAACTACGAACCAGCCCGGCATCACCATCAAAAACCGGGCGGGCATCTATTTCGACTTCAACGCTCCCATTATCACGAACACCGTCTTCCATACGCTCGCCGTTAATTTTATTGAAATTGATTCCGTCAGCAGTGTCCAGCCTGGCACTGAACCACAGCCTGAGGTTCGGGTTTATCCGAACCCATTTGATGAAACTGCCCTGTTTGAGTTGGAAAATGTTCAAGCTAACCACCTGATTTTCAGCCTGTTCGATATGAGCGGGCGACAGGTTCGGCAAGCAGATTTTGACAAAAACAAATTTCAATTTAAACGGGACGGCCTGCCTTCGGGCGTGTATTTCTTCCAAATCCAGTCGCCGGGAATGATGGCAGCACGAGGCAAGGTTATCCTGCGTTAACACCATTCTGTTATGAAAAAAGCGTTACTCCCATTGTTGTTTTGCTTCCTTTGGTTGGGGGCGATGGGCCAAAATTGTGAACCAAGCTTTGATTGCAACTCCGCTCCCATCCTGTGTGGGGCTGACTTGGATGGCCTTCAAGCCAGCACGGTTTTCGATTCCCCAACCTACACCATTCCATCTGGCTTTGGCTTTGTTTGCCAAAACAGTGTGATTGACAACAACCAATGGATCGGTTTTTCGCCCTGTACTCCAAGCGTCAACCTGCTGATTCAAGTCAACGACTGTTGGTTCGGCAACGGCCTGCAAGCGGTAATTTTTGAGACAGTTGATTGCCAAAATTTCGTTGTATACTCTAATTGTTTGCCTGAAATAGCCCCTTTTTCTACTGGTATTTTGACCGCCTTCAACCTTGTGCCTGGCAATGTCTATTACTTAATGATTGATGGTTTTTCAGGCGATGTATGCGATTACGAAATTTCGGTGGTCTCCGGCATTGATACCAATTTGCCTATTTTTGGTTCGGAAATGCCCGGTTTTGTTGAAGGCCCATCAGAGGTCGGATGCGGAACCCCGTTTGGATTTGTTGAGGAATATTCCGTGACCCCACCCTCCTGCGAAAACATGGCGGGTAGTTCTTGTGCAGGCAGCTCTTCCACTCCAGACGATTTTTGCTATTTCTACCATTGGGATTTGCCGCCGGGCGCCTATATCACCAACCATTCGCCCAACTACGACGAGGTAACTATTGACTTCGGCAGCGCCGTTTCTGGCTTCATCACCGTCACTCACGAATTTGACGACCAATGCACCTGCCACTGTGGGTATTGTCCAACGTCGCTGAACATATTGCCGTTTTTCGTGCAGGTAAACCAGCCGATGCAACAGGTGCTGCCGCCGCTGACCATGTGCGAGGGCGATGCTTTTTTCTTTTGTGGGCAGATGTACCAGATTGAACCAACGGGCAACAGTTTCGAATGCACCATCGGCTGCGTGGTGCAGGTGCAGCAGGTCATTGGCCAAGCCTGCCCAGCTAATTGTGCTCAATACAACCTCCCAGTCCCGCCCGGGAACACTTGCGCCACTGCCGCCCCATTTTGCGCAAGCTACCTAAACGGCTACTGTTCCAACAATGGCGCATTTACTGCCAGTGCGCCCGGAAACTTGACTTCGGCTTTCGGTTGTAGCATCGAGAACAACCAGTGGCTGACTTTCGTGCCTTGCGAAGACAGCGTGGCGTTCGTGTTCAGCGTCGGCAATTGCGTAGCAAATGAAGGGTTGGAATTTGCCGTTTTCTCAACGCCGAACTGTCAGGATTTTACAGCCCTAGCTGGATGTACTACGGTGGCGCCCGGAGCAATTGGCCTGCTTCAAGTGCCAAACCTGCAAATCGGAGATACCTATTACCTGATGGTGGATGGCGTGAACGGCGATGCCTGCAACTGGGAAATCACAGGGCTTTATGGCGTTAGTGGTGGGGAAGTTTTGCAAGAAGACATCACGCCGGGCCATATTGATGGGCTTTGTGACCTTTGTCTCGATAGCCCCACAAGCTCCTCACAACCAATAGCTTACACTGCCATCGGCCCCGATTGCAAAATCATACCGGCTGACCCGAACAACAATACCTGTGTTCCTACTCCAGATTTTTGCCCACCTGCTCCGCAAAAATTCAGCGAGCCGTTTCTGGATACACTCATCCAAGCAGTTGCATGGGATACGGTTTGGCAAATCATCCCACCCACAGCGGGCCATTTTGAGAACAATGACAATATCGGCACTATCGTATATGTGGTTTGGGATTCAGTGGGCCATTTCAAGGTGGATGCCGACATCGTTCCGATAGCATGGGACACCATTCCTTTTCTGAATACTGGTATTAGAAATTGTGCTATTATTTGCCCCGATGACGACCCCTGCGATATTCCTCCGAAGGACGTGAATGTGGGGGCGCCTGTTGTGATTTTTGAAACGTATCCAATTTGCCCAGGTGAATGTGCCTTTGCGCATAATCAATTGTTTTGCAACCCTGGACAGTTTCTTATCACCGAAACCGACTCCACAGGGTGTTTGGACACCATTATTATTAATATATTTGAGTTTCCTCCTTTTGGAGTCAGTGTAGTAGGAACTATACCAACTTGCTATGGTGAGCCTGCAACAGCCACTGCAAATGCAATTGGACAGGGAAGCCCATTTAGTTACCATTGGTCAAATGGTCAAAATATCCAAAGTATTTCAGGATTAATTCCTGGTACCTACTCGGTTACTGTTACGAATTTTTACGGTTGCATATCCACAGGCAGTTATTCATTCAACTGGCAGCCACCGATACCAACAACTACGCTTCCACCGCTTTCGCTTTGTGCCAATGAAGTGCCCTATGATTTTTATGGAACTACCGTTAATAGTTCGGGAAATTATATCGCTGTCCTAGTTAGTTGGCAGGGTTGCGACAGCAGCATCACCCAAAATATAACCGTCCTGCCGCCAGTCAATGCGAGCATCACTTCTTCCGTCGGTACGAACCTACCACCAAGTGAAACCGCCATCCTCGATGCGGGCAGCGGCTTCGCAAGCTACCTCTGGAATGACAGTTCCACGGGTCAAACGCTTAGCACCGACCAGCCCGGCACCTACTCCGTCACCGTGACAACAACACAAGGCTGCACTGGCACGGCAAGTATCACCCTGACGCAGTTTAGTCCTGCTTGCCCAAATTTCAACCTCCCCGTGGCTCCCTCTGATTCGTGCAGCACCGCACCGCCATTTTGCGCCAGCTACCTCAGCAATTACTGCTCTTCTAATTTCGGATTCACCCCCGACTCACCTGGCAATCTCAACTCCGTCATCCCCTGCACCATAGAGAACAACCAGTGGCTCAAATTCGTGGCGTGCGCCGACACAGTACAGTTGATACTTGGAGTAAACAGTTGCGCTGGCGCAATGGGCTTGGAGTTCTTTGTTTTACAAACAGTTGATTGTCAAATGTTTACGGCACAGGCCGCTTGCTTTGAAATAGCCGATGGCACTTCGGATACCTTGAATCTATTCAACTTACAATCCGGCGATACCTACTACCTCATGGTGGACGGCATCGGTGGCGATGTCTGCAACTGGGAGGTGCTCTCCACCAGCGGCATCAGCGATGGCGCCACTTTCCAAGAAGACAACACCCCCGGCCAAGTAACTGGCCCAACGGCGCTCTGCGCTGGAAGTACAGCGACTTACACCTTCACTAGCCCCATCTGCGACCTGATTCCTGTGGGTGGCTGCCCAGCGGCAGTGCAACAGTTTTGTGGTTCAGTGCTTGATACTTGCAACTTAGTTCAGTACGATACCATTTGGCACGTAACCCCTTTCGGAACGGCCTTCGTAAACAATGACAGCATGGGCCTGACCGTCACGGTCATATTCCCAGATTCGGTGAACGTGCCACCGGACAGCTCCATGGTTTTTACCATTTCAGTAGATTTAGTGCCCATCCCTGATACAACGACTTGCTGCCTCAGTGCTTGCGCCACCATTATTCCCGACACAGAACCTTGCGGGATATTGCCCCTTCAGGTGACCATTTGCAACCCTGCTAACTCCTTGGAAATGCAGGTGGTTTGCCCCGGCGATTGCGTGGATTTTTATGGGCAAACGTTTTGCCAGCCCGGCACTTACACCGTTGTGGACACAACCCAGTGCGGCTGTCAGAATTCCCACGAACTTATTTTAGATTGGATACAAGAACCTATACCTGCCATCGCTAACCTCACCGAAAACTGCGACCCAACCGGGGTGGCGTACACGGTTAGCTTTGAAGTGATTGCCTTCGGAAACTACTTTATCACAGTGAACGGGCAACCGCTGAACGGTATCAATTTTACCTCGGCACCGATTCAATCCGGCCAGCCGTACAGCTTCTTAGTAGAAGAGATTGGCCAATGTCAAATTTACTCGGAGAATGTCAGCGGTGACTTCACTTGTCCGCCCTGCAACGGCGGTACCTTCGACCTTGGCACGATGGCGCTTTGCCCCGGCGAGAGTTTTCCATTGCTTGGAAATACCTATAGTAACCCTGGCAGCTACAGCGAAATGCTGCTGAACGCAGCCACGAACTGTTTTGAAACCTATAATTTTATTCTCCAACAAATCGTTGAAAATCAGCTGGTTGTAGGCCCAACCACCGAATTTTGCGATGCCTCCAACCTGTACTATTCGGTTGGTTTCAGCATCAACAGCGGCAACCCGCCCTACCTCGTGAACGGCAACCCTGTGACTGGTAATTCCTACCAATCAGGCCTCATTCCATCTGGGCAAGCCTATGCTTTCACGGTTACAGATGCTGCCACCTGCAATCCGCAAACGGCCAATATCAGCGGCAGCTACACCTGCGCCTGTTTGAACAGCCCCGGTACAGTCAACTTGTCCACCATCAACAAATGTGAAGGTGAAATGGCTGACGCCAATTTCAACAACAACGCCATTCTGGGCCTCAGCGACATTCATGTTTTCATCCTGCATACCAGCCCCAGCAACTCGCTCGGCTCGGTCATCGGCACTAATACAACGGGAAGTTTCGGTTATGTACCTGGCCTCATGAGCTTTGGGCAGACCTACTACATTTCACCCGCTGTCGGCCCCGACCAGGGCGGCACCGTGGATGTCAACAGCGCCTGTTTCAGCCTTTCGCCTGGCCAGCCAGTTGTTTTTTATGAAAAACCAGCGGTGGATATTGTGCCACCAAGTATGTTGAACTGTACGCTTAACTCACTGATGCTCAATAGCTTGGCAAGTGGCGGTAGCGGCGACTTCAGCTACGATTGGTCAGGTCCGGGCAATTTTGCCTCCACCGCTGCCAACCCAATGGTGAGCGAACCGGGTGCCTATCTGCTCACGCTCACCGACAACGTGACGGCTTGCCAAGACCAGTCAGCCACGGCGGTTACCAGCGACAATTCTCCACCTGTTTTCACCGTAACAAGCAGTGAAATCAACTGCCAGCAGCCCTCTGCCATTTTGGTGGCTGCTTCGCAAATGCCTGGCGTGACCTACACTTGGACCCTCCCAACAGGCGACGTAATGACCGGGGATACCATCACGACCAACATCCCCGGCGGCTACACGGTGTCAGCCCTTGGCCCCAACGGCTGTACCGCTGATGCAGCCACATTCGTCACCGACAACGGAACGCCACCGAGCGTCACTGCCACCAGCGAAACCATCAATTGTGGCCAACCAACCGCAGAACTCACGGCCACTTCCAACGAGCCATTGGCAAGTTTCGTTTGGACACTACCCGATACTACCACCAGCACTGGTCAAACGCTTGTGACCAGCTTGATTGGTGCTTACTCCGTGATTGCGACAGCACCAAATGGCTGCACTGCCGAAGCTTCCGCCATGGTGTTAGAAGGCCCAGATCCGGTATTGCAAACGGAGGTGGAAGTCAGGGACCCAACCTGTCACGGCGATTCGGATGGCTCGATAACGGTGCTTGGGTCAACTGGCGGCACAGCGCCCTATGAATATGTGCTCAATGATTCCTTGGTGGGCGATTCTTTCCCTGGCCTGTCAGCAGGCAGCTACGTACTGACCACCACCGATGCCAATGGCTGTATGGGTTTGGATACGATTCAAGTCGTTGACCCGCCAGAAGTTACGGTGCAAATTGGCGATGACCAATTCATAAACCTCGGCCAGTCGGTGACACTGACCATGCAGTCCAGCATCACGCCTCAGAGTATCGTTTGGAGCGGCCCGGACGGCAAGAGCTGGCAGGATGCGAACGCCTTGACCATTTCTCCAACGGAAAGCGGGCAATATTTCATCGTCATTTCCGATGTGAGTTCCTGCCGCTCCTCCGACACAACCTATATTTATGTGAACGGGCAGGGCAAGGTTTTCGTGCCGAATGTATTTTCGCCGAATGGTGATGGGGAGAACGATGTATTGATGATATTCGGTGGCGGTGATATTGCTGAAGTGCTTGATATTCAAATATTTGACCGCTGGGGCGAAATGGTATTTCAGGACAATAACTTTCAGCCAAATGACCCTGCCCACGGTTGGGATGGTCGCCACAAAGGAAAGGCAATGGACCCTGCTGTTTTCGTGGTGAAAGCCATGGTGCTGTTCCGGGACGGTACAAAAAAGATGGTGACCGGGGATGTGTTGCTGATGCGATAAAATTGCGCAGCGCTTCCGCTTTGAGTTTTTAAAAAACAACAGCCAGTCCATGTTACATGGACTGGCTGTTGTTTTCGAGCCCCAAAAATTCATCGAAATCATCGCTCATCCCACAGGTTCTCCAGCGTATAAGGCCCACCCGGCACTACCCAAAACGTCCCATCCACATACCGATAATGGCGGTCGAGGCCATTTAGCGCAGCCATGTCGTCAGCCGTGAGCGCCACGTTTTGCGAAGCTAAATTCTCCGCCAAGCGCCTTGCGTTCGTTGATTTCGGGATAGGCGAAATGCCACGTTCCATCGCCCAGGCCAGTACCACCTGTGCCGGGCTGCATTGGTGTTGCTCCGCAATGCCCGTCACCACTGGGCTTTCCAGCAATTCGGGAGCATTAGCGGGACGGTCGGCTGACGCAGGGCGGCCCAGCGGCGTGTAGGCCGTTAGGTGTATTTTTTCCGCTTCGCAAAAAGCGACCAGTTCATTTTGCGCCAGCAGTGGGTGCATTTCCACTTGATTCATCTCCGGGCGGTGGCGGGCTGTTTCCAGCAGTTTGCGCAGCTTTTTTATGCTAAAATTCGAGACGCCGATGTGGCGAGTCAGGCCAGCATCCAGCACCTCCTCCATGCCCAGCCAGGTGCCTGCGATGGGCTGTTCCGCCAGCGTCAGGAACTGGTTTGGCACATGCGGCACCAGGTACTTCATCGGCACCGGCCAGTGGATGAGGTAAAGGTCGAGGTAGTCCAGCTGCAGGTCGGCCAAGGTATTTTCGATGGCAGGTCGGACGTTTTGTTGGCCGTGGCGGTTGTTCCAGAGTTTGGAAGTAATCCAAAGCTCCTCCCGGCGCACGTCTCCTGCCTCGAAGGCCGCTTGCAGTGCCTCCCCAATTTCCTTTTCGTTGCCATAAATCGCCGCACAGTCAATATGCCGATACCCGCAGCGGATGGCTTCCCGCACCGCTTCGCCTACTTCGCCTTTCGGCGCTTGCCAAGTACCGAGGCCGAGGGCGGGCATGGCGTCGTTGTTTTGGAAAATGAGTTTTTTCATTGAAAAAGGATTGATGGATTGAAGGATTGGAGGATTGATGGGGGTAGCCTGCTCAACCTTTAAGGCAAATGAGCGTTTTCGCAAATGTAGCACCACCTGCTACTTTTTCCTTTTTCCTTTCACCTTTTTACTTTTAAAAAAATGCAGAACATCACTGGAAAAACAGCCCTCATCACCGGGGGCAGCATGGGCATCGGCTACGGCATCGCCGAGAGCCTGCTCAAAGAAGGCATGAACGTGGCCATCACAGGTCGCAATGCGGAAACGCTGGATGCAGCCGCTGAGAAATTATCCAAGTTTGGAAAAGTATTGGCTATTACCGCCGATGTTCGGGATTTTGAGCACCAAAAAGCTGCTGTGGCGAAGACTTTGGCCGAATTTGGCAGCCTCGATGTCATGGTCGCAAATGCGGGCGTTGGCCACTTCGCCAACATCGCCGACCTGACGCCGGAGCAGTGGAGCGAGACGATTGACACGAACCTAACGGGCGTTTTTTACTCCGTAAAAGCTTCGCTGGAAGCACTGACTGCCACGAAAGGCTACCTCATCACCATCGCCAGTTTGGCAGGCACCAATTTCTTCGAAAAAGCATCGGCCTACAACGCCAGCAAGTTCGGCCTCGTGGGCTTCACCCAAGCCGTCATGCTCGACGTGCGCAGCCGGGGAATCAAGGTGACGACCATCATGCCTGGTTCCGTTGCCACCCATTTCAACAACCACACCCCGAACGAGGCGGATGCTTGGAAAATCCAGCCCGAAGACATTGGCCAAATGACGGTTGATTTGCTGAAAATGAACCCGAGGACGCTGCCGAGCAAGGTGGAGGTAAGGCCGGCGCAGGTGGCGAAGTAGGTTTTTTTTCTTGAAAATTGGGCGGTGATTGAAAGAACTCCACCCCATTTACCTGAAAAGTATATCTTTGTGGTATCACCAATAAAACATACCATTTAGCATGAAAACATTGTCGCTAAAATTGCAGGAGCCTGTTTTTGCAGAGGCAGAAAAGATGGTTGCCCAGCTTAAAAAAAGCCGTAACGCCTACATCAACGAGGCGGTTGCATTCTACAATCGCTACCAAAAGCGGCAGATGCTGGCGAAACTGCTGGCGGAGGAGAGCAAGTTGGTGGCTGAGGCTGACTATGAAATTTTGAAAGAAATGGAGGCGCTTGAAGATGAGATATTCGAGTAGTGGTTCAAAAATGCAAGCACGATGAGAAAAAAATACGAAGTCTGGCTGGCCGATTTGAACCCTGGCTACGGTGCTGAACCTGAAAAGATACGCCCAGTCGTAGTTGTCCAAAGCGACCTGATCAACGGCAGGATAAAATCCACGATGATTTGCCCGATTACCTCCAAATTGATAAATGGCACGACCGTAATGCGGTTGCGGCTCGTGCAAGGTGAGGCTGGATTGAGCCAAGATTCAGACATCCTGGTGTCCCAGATTCGTGCGATTGATAACGGTCGTTTCCAAAAAAAACTCGGCAGTATTAGTGCCGCCAACCAGCTGTTGCTGGACGAGAACTTGGG
Organism: Saprospiraceae bacterium; assembly: GCA_041752395.1. Lineage (GTDB taxonomy): Bacteria > Bacteroidota > Bacteroidia > Chitinophagales > Saprospiraceae > UBA6168. The sequence goes on from JBGSWN010000123.1 coordinate 14,024, forward strand.
GATTGTGCTGGATTTGGAGTGAGGAAAGAATCATTCGTTTGAGTTTTTCGTTGAAATTTGCGACCTTTTTTAAATTGAATATTTATACAATGAGTGTTGACAACGCAGCCAAAGAAGAAAAAACCGAATCCCTCAACTTCCTCGAAGAAATCGTTGAGCAAGACATCGCCGCTGGCAAAAACGAAGGCCGGGTGCATACCCGCTTCCCGCCGGAGCCGAACGGATACCTGCACGTGGGACATGCCACCAGCATCTGCCTGAATTTCGGGCTGGCGAAAAAGTACAACGGCGAGTGCAATCTCCGCTTCGACGACACCAACCCGGTTACGGAGGAGACGGAGTACGTAGATAGCATCATCAACGATGTGCGCTGGATGGGTTTCGAACCGAGCAATATCCTCTACGCCTCCGACTATTTCCAGCAACTGTTCGACTTCGCAGTTGACCTCATCAAAAAGGGCTTCGCCTACGTGGACGACAGCACGGCGGAGGAAATTGCGAAGCTGAAAGGCACACCAACAGAGCCGGGCAAGGACAGTCCGTACCGCAGCCGCAGCGTGGAAGAGAACTTGGATTTGTTCCAACGGATGAAGGCTGGCGAATTTGCCGAAGGCAGCAAAACCTTGCGTGCCAAGGGCGACATGGCCTCCCCGAACATGATCATGCGGGACCCGCTGCTGTACCGCATCAAGTTCGCACACCACCACCGCACGGGCGACGACTGGTGCATCTACCCGATGTACGACATGGCGCACGGGCAGAGCGACAGCATCGAGCATATTACGCACTCCATCTGTACGCTGGAGTTTGTGCCGCACCGGGAACTGTACGATTGGTGCATCGAAAAGCTGGACATTTTTCCTTCAAAACAATACGAATTTGCTCGGCGCAACCTGAGCTACACGGTTGTTTCAAAAAGAAAACTGCTGAAACTGGTCAACGAAGGCCATGTGGCAGGTTGGGACGACCCACGTATGCCCACGATTTCTGCCATGCGCCGCAGGGGTTATACGGCTGCTGCAATACGGGAATGGGCGAAACGCATCGGCATTGCGAAGCGGGAAAACCTCGTGGATTTGAGCCTGCTAGAGTTCTTTGTTCGGGAGGATTTGAACAAAATCGCCCTGCGGGCAATGGCCGTGCTCGACCCAATTAAAGTAGTCATCACCAACTACCCTGCTGGGCAAACGGAATGGTTCGAAACGGAAAACAACCCCGAAGACCCCACCGCTGGCACCCGTAAAATGCCTTTCTCGCAGGAGCTTTGGATTGAGCAGGAGGATTTTATGGAGAACCCGCCGCCGAAGTTTTTCCGCCTCTCGCCCGGCACGATGGCGAGGCTGAAAAGCGCTTACATCATCCAGTGCGACGAGGTGGTGAAGGACGCCGACGGCAAGGTGGCGGAGCTGCGCTGCACCTATTTCCCCAACTCAAAAAGCGGCGAGGACGTGAGCGGCCTGAAGCCAAAAACGACTATCCATTGGGTGGATGCCAATCATGCCATTCCTGCTGAGGTGCGCCTTTACGACCGCCTTTTCACCGTGGAAGATGTGGCCAGCGATGACCGTGATTTCAAGGAACTACTGAACCCCGATTCGCTGAAAGTGGTGCAAAACGCTTGGCTGGAGCCTTCTTTGGCGGATGCTAAGATGGGGCAGCACTACCAGTTTCTGCGCCTCGGCTATTTCACGGTGGATACCGACTCGACGCCGGAGAAGCTGGTCATCAACCGCACGGTGACGCTGCGGGATGCTTGGGCGAAGGCGAAAGGATGAGGCGATTGCGGATTTCGGATTTGCGATTTCGGATTGGGGGCGTTGGGATTGGTTCCTCTAAAACCATCTTGCTTGGTAAGCAGCACTTGCACCAAGTAATTTTGCGGGAGGTCGTGTACCATCCCTTTTTCCAGTTTGTCCAGGAAGGCTGCACCGTTCTCCGTCACAATCATTTTCTGGATGCCGGGGTATGCGGCAAATTTTTTAAAAATAGTATGAACGCCCTACGGTGTCACTTCCCAGCCCATGTCCGTGATTTGGCCGACAGGCATTTTCCGTTTCGCAGCAGCGGGAGGCTTTCAAGGCTTGGCGACGGTTCATTTTGAAAAATTTTGCGGAAAACTAAGGAATTGTTTCAGCTTTGCAACGAAACTTAAATCCAATAACATGCAACAGATAATGCCAATACTACTCTTTTCCCTGCTTAGTTTTTTCTCTTGCCATTCGGCAAAACAGGCTGTCGGCGACGGTAGCATTTCCCTTTTCAACGGTAAAAACCTCGACGGATGGATTAATTACGGTCGTGAAAAATGGTACGCCCAAGATGGCGAACTTATTTGCGAAAGCGGCCAGTACAAAGAATACGGCTACCTCGGTACTGAGCAAAAGTTCAAGGATTTCGACCTGACGCTGGAGTTCAAACAGGAGGCCAACGGCAACAGTGGGGTGTTTTTTCGTTGCAGCGTGGACGGCACAAAGGTCACCGGTTGGCAAGCAGAAGTCGCCCCAAAAGGGCAGCATACGGGCGGCATTTATGAAAGTTATGGCCGGGGTTGGCTTATCCAACCGATTCCTTCATTGGAAGCAATTTTGAAAGAAGGTGAGTGGAACACCATGCGGGTTCGATGCGTCGGCGATGAGGTGACCACCTACTTGAACGGCATCCAGATGATTACGCTGAAAGATGAAAAAATCGGACAGGCGGACGGGCAGATTGCGCTGCAAATACATGATGGGGGTGGGATTAAAGTGCGGTGGCGGAATATCAATATCAAGCGGCTGTAGCACGGACTGCCGGTTCATGCTTTTGCATTTTAAGCGACCACTTTTGCGAAATAGGAATGAACGGTCTAGCAGACCGTGTTACGAGCGCCCCAACAAATCCGCCAACCACCAACAATCTTTGAAACTATTGTACATCGGCACAGGCGCTACCCGAATCACGTTGGGCTCCCGCCAATCAGCGATGACGCCATTTTCGGTGAGGTAGTCAAATAGTTTTTTGCCTTCATCGCCCGTCAAAATGGAGAGTTGAGCACCCCGTTCTTCAGGGTTTTTCGGGGTGATGATACGAAAACGACGATGGCCCGCAGTTTCATTCAAATTCTCAATCAAATATTCGAGGTAAGCCGTCATTTCCAGGCTTTTTTCCCGAAGGGCTTCCATGCCCACTTCATCGAACATATCGAGGCTAACCTTGTGGGCGGCCATGCTCAAAATCTGGGCATTGCTGAGTTGCCAACCAGCTGCACCGGGCATCGGGATAAAGCCTTTTTTCATCTGAAAACGACTCGCTTCATCATGCCCCCACCAGCCGCCAAAGCGGACGAGTGATGGGTTGTTGCCCCCGAGTTCTCGGGGCAGGCTATGTTTTTCATGGACAAAAAGACCACTAGGGCCACCGGGGCCACTGTTCAGGTATTTGTAGCTGCACCAGCAGGCGAAGTCAACGTTCCAATCGTGGAGTTGGAGCGGCAGATTGCCAGCGGCGTGGGCGAGGTCGAAACCAGCGTAGGCGCCCACTGCATGTGCGGCTTCCGTTATTTTTTTTAGGTCAAAAAACTGCCCCGTGTAGTAGTTCACACCACTGAACATCACGACCGCCACAGTTTCGCCGTGCTGCGCAATGGTCGCCAAAATATCCTCCGTGCGGAGCGTTTCCTCGCCAGTTCTTGGCGCTACTTCAATCACTGTCTCGTTGGGGTCAAGGCCATGCCAACGAGCCTGCGTTTCCATGGCATACATATCGGAAGGGAACGCCCCGGCCTCCATGATAATCTTGAACCGCTCCTTCGTCGGGCGATAAAACGAAGCCATGAGCAGGTGCAGGTTGGTCGTGAGGGTATTGGCCACCACCACTTCCGATTCCAATGCCCCGACAAGCCGAGCACTCTGCGGTTGCAGGAATTTATGGTAGTGCATCCAAGGCATTTCACCCCGGAAATGGCCTTCGACACCGTATTCCCGCCAGTGTTTCAGCTCCTTGCGCAGCGCCTTTTCTACGCCATGCGGTTGTAGTCCTAGGCTGTTACCAGTGAAGTAGAGGACGTTTTTACCCTCGTGTTTCGGAAAGTAAAACTGCTGGCGGTAAGGGCGCAGCGAGTCGTCCTTGTCGAGTTGTTGGGCGTGGGCGAAGGTGGGTTGGAAGTTCATTTAAAAATAGCTTTCAGCTTATTTGGGTTTTGTTTTGAATGGTAAATTAAGTTTATGACAACAAGGTTTTCAAATTCATCTACCATAAAAATCACTTTATATTCCCATTGCTTTGTGAATCGAAATTTCTCAGGTCGGTGATCCAAGGCAGGCTCAAGTGGGTAGCTTGTGGGGAACTTGCGAAGCGTTTCAACTTTGGTAACTATTTCTAAACGAACCTTGTCTGCGGTTGATTTATCAGCACTTTTTTCTATCCGTTCAGCTATTTTTCTCAAAGAATTGATTGCGGCTGATTCCCAAGCGATCTCATATTCGTTCATAGCTACCAGTTTTCCATTTGTTTCAATAGTTCATCGTGCGAAATGACATTGCCCTTTTTCGCATTTTCACTGGATGCTACGACTATTTTTTCCAAATCCTCTCCAGTCATTGGTTTCCCATCGGCATCAAACCCTACTATTTGATTCTTTTTAATCGAGACAATTGACTTCACGACATCTTTGATTGCCTTTAGAATCGCCTCGTCGTTTTCCTTTTCTACGAGCTGCTGGATTGAAATTTTTAATGCTTGAACTGACATGGTGACCAGATTTTATTGATGAAAAATCGCCACAAAATACGCCATTTTCCCCGCACCTCAAATCCGCAATCCCGAAATCCGCAATCCGCAATCAGAAAAGGCTCCCCTGCTCCCCGTAGCTCATGGGGTTCTCCAGTTCGAGCAGTTTCCGCTTCATGTCGAGGCCGTAGAAATAGCCTTGCAAGTCGCCGTCTTTGGCAATGACCCGGTGGCAGGGGATGATGATGGCGATGGGGTTCGAGCGGTTGGCCAGCCCCACGGCCCGCACGGCTTCGGGGTTGTTTATCTGCTTCGCAATAGCCGAGTAGCTTGTCGTGTGGCCATAAGGTATTTTCAAAAGCTGTCGCCAAACGCTTTGGTGGAAGTCTGTGCCAGAAGAGAAGTCGAGTGGAAGGTCAAACTCGGTGCGCTGTCTGTAAAAATACTCGCTCAATTGCCGGGCGGCTTCCAGCACATGCTCCGGCCCATTGTGCCAGTCTTCCGGCGGAATTGCTTGATTCTGAAGCAGTTGCACCCCAGTAATGGCATGTTCGTTGGCCTCGATTTTGAAGCAGCCGAAGGGGGAATGATAATAGTAGGTGTGCATCATTTTGACAAAGTAACGAGTTTCAAGCCGTGAGCTGCGAGCTACTCGAAACTCGCAACTCATGGCTCGAAACTCAAAATTCACTCAAATTTCAAACTCCCAAACCGATACCCCCTTCCCCGCTCGCCAAGCACTGCCATTTCCCGTTTGCCGATCTGCTTGCACATTTTCGGGCGGGTGACGACACCTGCATCCCGGTTGGAACTGAGCGGCGTCACGCTTACCTCACCTTTTATATTGACTTGCGCAAGCGCCACCACGCTGTTGTTTCCACCCGTGTAGGTGTAAAGTTTGCCGTCGTCACGTCCGAAATTCCGGCCATCGTCATTGAAAAGGAAAAAGAACCCGTCACGGGTCGTAGTCATGGCATAGCTGGAATAATAGCCGCCATCGTTGCGGGTTTCCTGCTGCTTGGGAATCCTCGACGACCATTCGATTTCACCATCGGGGCTGATGTTTACGACAATGATGTCATTGTAATGGTAGTAATAATCGGTCTGGCGATTGTTGAAGCGGTTGTAATAAAATGGGTCGTTAAAAGGCGAAAAATAAGGGTTGTACAGCCCATAATTGTTGTCCGTAACTTGTTCGACGAAGTACTGCTCGGCCACCAGCACCGCACCGCCATCGCTCCTCAAAATCAGTTCATCGAGCGAGTAGTTGAAAAGTTCTGGAGATTTGCGGGCATCACCCTTGTTTTCTGCCTCGGCAGCTTTTTGGCGGCTGCGATTGGACATGAAGGCCGTGCGAAAATCGAAGGGAAACTCGGTGGCTTTGCGGTTCTTGACGGCCCGCTCCAGCGGGTCAAGCTGGAAAAAATAAGTGCCCTTGATGCTATAGGTGCCTTTGTCGGAATAAAATCCTGCGAAGACCAAATTCCCGTCGTTGCCGATGCGGAAGGTCAGGTCTGTAATGAATTTGTCCTCCAAATCAATGCGGTACTCCTCGAAGGTCGTGCCGTTGTTCATGTAGGCCAGCACCACGTAGCGGTAAGTCGGCGTGCCCCGGCGGCGGTATTTCGCATCGTCTTCGTAAAGGACACCAAGCAGGTAAACATTTCCATCGTTGTCGATGCGGTAATCCTCCACCGTGAACTTGTCATCGTTGTACGGCAGTACGATGTTCTTCTCCCACAGCAGGTCAAAATTTTGGTCAAAAACCCGAAAACCGAAGCGCTCCGGGCTTTTTCGCTCATAAGGTAATTCGTTGTAAATCAGCAGGTTGGAACTGTCTTTTGAAATGCTGTAGGCAAAACTGCCCTCCACTTCCTTGTTGCGGGCCTCCGTTTCACAGACCATTTCGAGGTTCTTGTTCGCCACCAGTGACTTGGTGCTCACTTCCTGTTTGAAGAGATAGTTGCGCTTCTTCGCCGTGTTGTTGAACGAGGTGAGCAGGTAGAGCTTACCGCCGAGGTAGAGCACGTTTTCAAAGTCCCGTTGCTTGCGCTTGTACTTCAGGTCCATCTCCTCGGAGCGCACCAGCTTCATTTCTTTTGAAAAAAATTCAATCCATACTTTCGGCTTGGAGTTGACGTTTTTCTGCACTTTTTGCCGAAGGACATAGAACCCATCTGGCGCAATACCGATGACCTTGGTGGCGACGGTGTTGCCGGGTTCGTTGTTGTCCGGCCCCCAAGTGAGCTTTGCCGGTGCTTCAGTTTGTGCAGTCGCCAAATTTTTACCGAAGGAAAAAAAGGCGAGGAAAAAAAAGGCTTTCAGAATGTATCGTTGCATGGTTTGAGTCTTTGTTTTACCGTCAAGCACTGCTTGAGGCTTGGCTTTTGTAAACGTCAAGTTGGAACTTGACGGTACATTTCGGCCAAAGGTAAAAAATTTCAAGGCTGTCGAAATCTGAAACAACGCAAGGGCTATCAGGGCTGAACAGTTTTAAAATATTAACGGTATTTTGACGCTTGTTTATACCTTCGATAAAAAATAGGGGCTTTATGTTTTTCAAAAAAATCACGGTGATATTGTTGGGAATGTTTTGGCTTGGCACTGCCCTCGCCCAGCAGGACTCGCTGTTGCTGCACCCGGAAAACCTCGCCGAAAAGGACATTTACACTCCCCTTGAAAAATCCGACAAAAATGTCAAAATCATCTCTGGCAGTCGTTTTCCCATCGCAGCGGCTGATTTGCCGTTCAGCACCCACATCATCACCCGGGAAGAAATACGCCGCAATGGCTACGAAACGCTGGTGGATGCCCTAAAGATGGTACCCGGTATCCGGGTGAGCCAACCCGGCTCGGCGACGGAGGGCGAGACGTTTTTGATGCGGGGCCTGCTGGGCAACACTTACGCCAAGATTTTGATTAACGACGTGCCGGTGAAGCCGACTTTTTTGGCCTCCATGCCCATTGGTGCCCAATTGCCCATCAAGGAGGCGGAGCGGATTGAAATAATTTATGGGGCTGGAGCGGCGCTGTACGGTGCCGATGCCTCGGCGGGCGTCATTAATATCATAACCCGACAGTCGGACAAGCCCGTGTTCATGCAAGCCGACCTATCGGCGGGCAGCGGGGTGTTCAGCAGTGTGAACGTGATGTTCGGCGGGCGACTTGGGCGGGACAAACGCATTTTCAAATACTTCGCCTACGGCTCCAATACTTTATTTGAACAGCGCAATATTTTTTATGACAAGGATAAAAACTACAACCCACTGCTTTATTCACCTGACACATTGTATGCGAAATCAACGAATTATGTGGGACCAATCGAACGCCCAACCTTGAACAGCACGCCTCACCTCAGCCGAAAATTCGGTTTCAACATCAACTACAAACGCCTCACACTTTCATTGGAAACGATGTACCGCCGTGACCACAGTTCACTTGGACTGAACCCCGCCGCCGTTTCTTACAGCAATCCACAGAATGGGTTTGGAGAGTCCATCGTTTTGATAAACCTCAATATTGTAAAAGAAAAAGAAAAGAAAAACAGGAAGACCGACATTAGTTATATCAGATATAGCTTGGATGCGCGCTCGTCGTCCATGTATGTGCGGCCAAGGTTAGCTGATTTATTTTACAACGCTGCCAATGCATCCGCCGAGCTATTAGGAAATCCCGACACAGCTAAGGTGATTTTTGATAGAAACTACGACCGTTATATGGCTGGCCAAAGTTATTATTGGGGACATTCCACAGAGTTCCGGCTCGACCATGTGCGCAATTATCGGCTTTTCAAATTCCTTACTTTAACCGTCGGCTTAAATACCCGTGCAGGCGGCGGCAGGCCACAACAGAGCTACCTGCCCAAAGCCGTTATCGAAAATCAACGGACGATATGGGACTACGGCTTTAACTACCTCCCAGATTCAGCGCTACAGCAAACATTGACTAACCGCACTCAATTCGCTGAGACTAGTCTCTATGCTCAATTGTTTTATGGCGGTAAAAAATTCACCGTGGTAATTGGTGATTATAACACTACTTATATCTCAGGTTTTAATGCATTTACAAGGCAGTACACCGGCAACTCGCCCCGTGCTGCTGGGCTTTGGAAGGTCACTAAAAAAATCAATATTCGATCATCATGGGGACTATCCTTTCGTTCGCCGAACGAAATCCACAAGTATAATTCTTATGAAATTTTATTTGATGGAGACTTGGAACACAATTTCAGGCCACTTGAGCCTGAGCGCTCCTCCTCCTGGGAAAGTGGTATCAGAATTAAAGACGAGAAGGGCAGGCTAGGCTTGGATGCCACTTATTTTTTCAATAAAAATGAAAACTTGATAAGCTATGGCTCGGTGGAAATACCCGGGATGCCTGGAAATGAAATTTACCAAGCCAGAATTGGGTATTTCAACCTGAACAACTCTACCTTGAAAACCCGAGGCGGACAAGTGACTGCGTTCTTCGAATCCGAAGTGAATGGCCGCCTGAACACTGACAGCCGCCTCACTTTTTTCTGGCAAAAATCAAGCTTGGCAACACCCGGATTTGACCAAGACCGGTTCGACCTGACCTCTCCACTTTCAAACCGTACTTGGCAATTTACCAATGCATTTCATCCATTTAAGGACGTCACACTTCAGGTGGATATAGTTAGGTATGTCAATAAAAAAGGCATCGCCGAGCCATATAATACGGATAGAAAATTTTATACCTGGGATATGGTGCTGCGATACGCCTTTACGAACCGCTTTGATGGTTATTTGAAAATCATAAACCTGTTTAATAAAGAATATGGCGGATTACCCGTTAATGCGGACCCCGCCGACAGGCTGCGCTACAACCCACAGTCTGGCTTCTTCCTCCGCCTCGGCATGAACTATTATATCGAATGAAAAACGCAATTAACATATTGCTCATCAGCCTCCTACCGTTTGCCGCTGCCGCAACGGGGGAACTGGATACCATCAAAATTGCGACGGACGCAAGCCTTGCTGCCGACCCAGCTGTGGACGAGCTGCGACTTGCCCTCTACGACCTCCGTAATTCGGAAAAAGAGAAACAGCCAGAAAACCAACTCGCAGCCAATGAGCGTATCGGCGGGATTTACTTCAGGGTGGCCTATTTTTCAAGGTCGGTGAAATACTTCAAGCAAGCAGCGCTGCTGGCGAAGTTGCTGCGCAACGAACCAAAACTGTTGGAGGTACAGTGGCAAATGGCGAACGCCTATTTTGAAGACGGAAAATACAGCAACGCCATCGAAGTGCTGTCAAAATTGCTGGATGTCCACGAAACGGCAGGTCACTATCAGGAGCAAGTGATACTCTTGGAGAAACTTGCGCAAGCCAATAACGCCATTTCCAATTTCACAAAATCTATTGATTATTACCTGAAAATCAAGCGGTTAGCAGAACGCAACAACGACCCGACTACGCAAGCCACCGCCCTGAACAACCTCGGCTTCACAGCCAATAAACAGCAGGATTTCAAGGCGGCCATAGATTATTTTGCGCAAGCGGAAGCCATTTACAAAGCAAATCCTAGCATCAAAACCAATTTCGTGTATGCAAATCTCGGCATCGCCTACAACAACCTCGGGGAGACCAAACTTTCCTTGGAAAACTTGCAACTCGCCGACAATGGACTCGCCGACAAAAGCTATGTGCAGCACCTGATCGCCAGCATTTACCTCAAAAACAAAGACATCTACAATGCGCTGAAATACAACGAATTGGCCATCGGCTCCGCCAAAAAATCGAAGAATGCCCAAGTGGAATGCGATGCATTTGAGGCTGCTTCGCAAATCTACACGCAGCTTTTCGAGTACGACAAGGCGCTGAATTTTTACAAAAAACACCTCAGTCTGAAGGACAGCCTGCTGCGTGACGAGCGGCTCCGCCTACAAAACATGGAAGCCCTCCACGCCCTCTTGGAACGAACTGAAAACGAGACTTTCCAGAACCTGAGCGAGGAAGAATTGCGAAAATTGGCACTCGACAAACTCACTGCCGACAATGAACGCTTCAAGCTCGAAGCCGCCAACGAACGCCTCGATGCTGACCGCAAAGAAAAAGAACTGACCCTGCTGCGCCGGGACCAAGAAATCAAGGAAGCCAATTTGCGCTCCGCAAACTTGGAGTCCGAGCGAAACCGGCAGGCTTTAAAGCTTGCAACCCAGCAGCTTTTGGCAGAAAAACAAGGCCGGGAAATCGCCAGTCTTGCGCAGCAAAACAAACTGGACAGCCTCGAATCAGCCAGCCAAAAGGCCGAGCAGGCGCAGCAAATTGCTATGCTGGAAAGCCAAAAGCAGCTGGACAGCATGAAAATCCAGCAGCAGGAGAACTTCCGAAAAACGGCTTCTTGGATTGGCCTGTTGGGCGGGGCGATGCTGTTGTTGATTGGTGGCAGCTGGTTTTATGGCCGCCGCCTGAACAAGCGCCTCGCTGCGCAAAACCAGCAAATCGAGGCGCAAAAAGCGGAAATTGACGTGGAAAGAACCCGTGCCGAGGGCCTGCTGCTCAACATCTTGCCCGATGAGGTGGCTGCCGAACTCAAGGAACAAGGCTTCGCCACGCCACGCCACTACGACTCGGCGTCGGTGCTTTTCACCGATTTTGTGGGCTTCACCAAAATCTCCGCCATGCTGCCGCCGGGCGAAGTGGTGCAGGAACTGAACCAGTTTTTCCTGGGCTTCGATGAAATCGTGGAGCGGCACAACCTCGAAAAAATCAAGACCATCGGCGACAGCTACATGGCCGCTGGGGGCCTGCCCGTCGAGAACCGGACGCACCCTCGGGATACCGTGGCCGCTGCCCGTGAGATGCTGCAATTTGTGAAACAGCAAAACGCCAAAAATATCGCCGCAGGCAAGCCGAAATGGCAAATCCGAATCGGCATCCACTCTGGCGAGCTGGTGGCCGGGGTGGTCGGCAGCAAGAAGTTCGCCTACGACATCTGGGGTGATACCGTGAACACCGCCAGCCGCATGGAAACCAACGGCCCCATTGGAGAAATCAATATTTCCGAGGCGACTTACAAGCTGGTGAAAAATGATTTTGACTGCGAGTACCGGGGTGAGTTGGAGGCAAAAAACAAGGGGAAACTGGGTATGTACCTCGTCAAATAAGCATGGAAAAACTGAGCGTCGTCATTCTTGCAGCGGGCGCTTCCACCCGCCTCGGCCAGCCTAAGCAACTGCTGAAACTGGGCGCAAGAACCTTGCTGATGCAAATCTGTGAAACAGCACTTTCCATTGAAAATCAGGGAGTTGTGGTGGTTTTGGGCGCTCATTGCGAAGTGATAAAACCCGCCGTCGAGTCGCTTCCCGTTCAAGTTGTTTTCAACGAAAAATGGGTGGAGGGCATGGGCAGCAGCATCGCTTGTGGCATGTCGCATTTGCCCGAAAACACGGACAGCGTGCTGCTCCTGCTCTGTGACCAGCCGTTTGTCAGCACTTCATTTTTGGAAAAATTAGTGGAAAAATGGCACTTCTTCGGCTGCGCCATCGTCGCTTCGCAATACGGTGGCAGCTTTGGCCCACCTGCCATTTTCCACCAAAAACTGTTCGTTGAACTGGCGGCGCTGAAAGGCCAGCAAGGGGCCAAAAAGTTGATGGAAAAACACCGTTCCGAGATGTCGCTCGTGGATTTTCCCGAAGGGGAAAAGGATGTGGACACGCCGGAGGATTTGGGTTGGCTAGGCGCTCAAGGGTTTTGAAAGTTCAATTTTGCTCCTAATAGTTCGCTATTTTTGACAAAAAAAATGGCAGTTCAGCAAACCTTTTGCACATGCTTTTTTCAACACAAAATCCTATCTTTGGGAAAAAATACCAGCCATGATAGCTACTTCCGTACAGCCAGAAGCCCATCGGGCAAGCCTTGAAGAATACTTCGAGCACGAGCTGGCATCCGAGACAAAACACGAATTCATCAACGGACAAATAACACCTATGGCCTACACCTCCGACAACCACGGGCTTATTGCCACAAATTTTAGCAGCGAAATCAGGCAGCTTTTCAAAAAAAATGATGTGAGGGTTTACGCTGGCGACCGAATGGTCATTTCTCCATTTTGCAACGAAATCTACTACCCCGACATCGTAGTGGTGCAGGGCCAGCCGGAGTTTTACCAATACAAAGAAAATATGCGGGCCACGCTGAATCCCAGCATCCTCGTGGAGGTGCTTTCGGACAGCACGGAGGAGCGTGACCGTCATGGCAAATGGCCTTGCTACCGGGAAATCAAGTCGCTACAACAGTTTTTCCTCGTGTCCCAACATGAAGCCTCGGTGGAGTATTACACCCGGATGGAAGATGGTTCTTCCCGTTGGATTTATGCCTACGCCAACGACCTTGACGCTGTCATCCCCATCGGTGGTCAGGAGGTTTCGATGCGGGAAATTTACGCTTTGGTCAATTGGCAGGAGCAGGCATAAACCCCAAAACCTTAGAAGGGGCAGTATCGTAGAAACGGCACTGCCCCTTCGCTTTTTAAAGGAAAATTCTGCCAAAATGAAACCCCGTGTATCTTTGCCGCCGATGAATATTTTCACCCAAATCCTGTTCTTGCTGCGCAAGGAAATCATGCTGGAACTGCGGCAACGCTACGCCATCAGCGGCATCCTGCTGTATGTTTTGAGCACGGTTTTTATCGTTTACATCTCTTTTCAGAACATCAGCCCGCAGGTTTGGAACGTGCTTTTTTGGGTCATCATGCTCTTCGCCTCCGTGAATGCGGTGATGAAAAGCTTCGTGCAGGAGAGCGGCTATCGGCAGTTGTACTATTTCCAGTTGCTGCACCCGATTGCCATTTTGCTGTCAAAAATGATTTACAATGCCCTGCTATTGTTGGTACTTGGCGCCCTGACTTTTGTAGCTTTGGCCTTCATTGCAGGGAATCCGATTCAAGACGCAGGCATTTTTGCATTGACCCTGTTCCTCGGTAGTACGGGATTTTCGATAACGTTCACTTTCGTGTCGGCGATAGCCGCCAAGGCGGACAACAGCAGCACGCTGATGGCCATTTTGAGTTTTCCTGTGGTGATTCCGATTTTGTTGCTGCTGGTTAACCTCTCGGCGCACAGCATCGGCCTGCTCGGCAGCACGGATATTGGCGACAAAACCATGCTGCTCGGCGCTGTGGATTTGATTTTGGTGGCAATGGGACTGGTGCTTTTTCCGTTCCTTTGGAGAGACTGAGTGTAGGTTTTGGCCAAAATTCTTATACGCAAAGCAAAATAATGAGCAAGGACAAATTGATAGATTACATCAAATTACCCAAACCGACAGACGAGTTGGATTTTTTTGAAGCAGTAAAACACTTGTCTGAGGCTTATTGGGCTGAAACTGAAATTAGTAAAGGATTGTATGGATTTCAAGTTCAAAAAGGATCGACTTGGCGAAATGGATTGACTGACAGTGAAATCATTGATTTTGAGGGTGAAATGGGATTTAAGTTTCCTGAACCACTTCGCAATTTTTACAAGACAATGAATGGGCTTGACAAAAAGGGGATAAACGTGTTTGGTAATAGCGGTAGTACACCTACTTATAGTCCAATTTATTACTCATTTCCTAACGACATTGAAATTGTAAAGGATAAAATAGCTTGGATTTACGAAGCCACGGATATGAACGAGGGCAAATTGCTGCAAAACGGAATTTCAAAAATTTTCCCTGTTCGTGGGCATCGATTTGTTTTAATTGACAAACCACATCAAGTCCTTTCGATGTATGGAAACGACACTATACCTTGGGCAGACAGCATCAGCAAACTTATTGCAACAGACATTTTTAATAATATTTACAATGCAAGTGATTTTGAAAGTCATCCTGATAACTTTCAAATTAAATTCTGGCTTGACGAATGCTAACCATATTTGAAAACCTCTCACAGCAAATGAGAAATCTATGAAAAACTACTGGTGGAAAATACTCGGCGTGCTCATCCTACTCTACACCTTCTTCATGGGGCTGTTGACGCCGCTGAAAACGGGCATTTCGGACGCCTCACCACTCAGCCTTCATGTCGGGCAAAGCCAGACGGTCACTGTGACGGGCTACAATTCTTTTTTTACGAAGGAAAAAGAAAAACTGCGTGCATGGCTCAAACTGCCGAACGGCAAAGCACTGGCAGCCAAACGCATTGACGTGGTGGACGACCGGGTGGCTAAAATCACCTTCGAAATCCCGGCCTACCTGCCTGTTGACTCCAAAGTGAAGGATTTCACCCTCTTGGTAGACAGTCCTGTGGATGGGGCAAGCGTGCTGCCCGGTGGCATTTCCGTTACGCAGGACACCGTGAATTTAGCGCTTGCAGATGCGCTTTGGCCAAACGACGAAATCTCGCAACTGCATGAAAAACAGACGATTACGTTTCCGTTCCGAAATATATTGGGGGAAACCATCCGCAACACCTACTACCACGTGCCGCTCTGGATGGCCATGTTCATCATCTTGACGGGAGGCATGGTTTTCAGCATAAAATACTTGGTAAAAAATGACCCCGATGCCGACCGGAAGGCGATGGCACTTACGAATGTGGGCTTGTTGCTGGGCATCCTTGGCATCATCACTGGTGCTATTTGGGCAAAATACACTTGGGGAAAATACTGGAGCTGGGATGTGAAACAGAACATGACGGCCATTGCGCTGCTCATTTACGGCGCCTATTTCGTGCTGCGTGGCTCCTTTGAAGATGCCGAAAAAAAGGCCAAGGTGAGCGCCGTCTTCAATATTTTCGCCTATGCCAGCCTAGTACCACTGCTCTACATCATCCCAAAACTGACGGACAGCCTGCACCCCGGCGCTGGCGGCAACATTGCCTTCGGCTCACAAGACCTCGACAGTACGATGCGGATGGTCTTCTACCCGGCCATCATCGGCTGGGCGCTCATCGGGCTTTGGATTGGGGAAATCATTCTTCGCACAGCTAGACTACAAGAAAAGGTAATGGATGCTGGATAGGTGCAACAAGTGCGAAAAACTTTGTTGTGAAGAAAATTTCACTGACCTTAGCGCCCGTCATAAAGGACAGGATAAACGGATAAATATCAAGACCATGTTAGTAGTTTCAAAGAAGGCAATTGCCACCTGCACTTTGCTTGCCCTTCCCCTTACTTTTTTGTTGGCTCAACAAGAAACTGATTTCATGCGCAGCATGGGGAAGATGTACGTGGTGGTTGCCGTGATTGCAGCTATTTTCCTTGGGATTATTATTTACCTGATTCGCCTGGACCGCAAGCTCACCAAATTGGAGGACCAAATTAAAAATCATGGCTAAACAAATTGAAGTACCAAATTTCTACACCACCGTAGAAAACTTTTTCCAAAAAGCAGCGCCGTACACGGGCCTCGATGCGGGGTTGTTGCACCAAATCAAGGTGTGCAACTCCATCTACGCCATCCAGTTTCCAGTCGAAATCCAAAACAAAGTGACTGGGAAAATGGAGGTGAAAGTAATCGAAGCATACCGGGTACAGCACAGCCACCACCGCCTACCGACCAAGGGCGGTATCCGCTACGCCAACAATGTTGACCAGCACGAGGTCATGGCCTTGGCCACTTTGATGTCGTACAAATGCGCCATCGTTCACGTGCCGTTCGGCGGCGCAAAGGGCGGGGTCAAAATCAACCCCAAGGACTACACCGAGGAGGAATTGGAGCGCATCACCCGCCGTTACACCTACGAGCTGGTGCGCCGCAATTTCATCGGCCCATCCATTGACGTACCTGCTCCCGACTACGGAACCGGTGGCCGTGAAATGGCTTGGATTTATGATACTTACCGTACCCTTCGGGAAAACGAGATTGATGCCGCTGGCTGCGTGACCGGCAAGCCCGTCGCACTTTACGGCATTCAAGGCCGAACCGAGGCCACAGGCCGGGGTGTTTTTTACGGCCTTCGGGAGGCTTGCGCCGATACCGAAGACATGAAAAAAATCGGCTTGACGACTGGCTTGGCTGGCAAAACCATGATTATCCAAGGTATGGGTAACGTGGGTTCGTACACCGGAACTATTTCGCAGGAAGAAGGCGATGTAAAAGTGGTCGGCGTGGGCGAGTACGAGGGCAGTATTTACCTCGAAAGCGGTATCAATATTGAGAAATTATTGAAAATCCGCCAAGAGACAGGTTCCATCCTGAACTACCCAGGCGCTACCATCATCCCGCAGGCTGACCGCAACAAGATTCTCGAAATGCCCTGCGACATCCTTGTTCCAGCGGCGTTGGAGAACCAAATCACAAAGGATAACGCTGCCAATATTCAAGCGAAAATAATCGGTGAAGCTGCCAACGGCCCAATCAGCTCAACAGCAGAGGAGATTTTGTTGAAAAAAGGAGTCCTCATCGTCCCCGACGTTTACCTGAACGCTGGCGGTGTGACGGTTTCCTATTTCGAGTGGTTGAAAAACCTTTCGCACATGCGGTTTGGTCGGATGGAGAAACGCTTCAACCAGACCTCACAGGAACGGTTATTACATGTGATTCAAGACCTTACTGGCAGGACGATTGATCCAGATTTGCTCCGCAAAGTGGCTCGTGGTGCCGATGAAGTGGACCTCGTGCGTTCGGGTTTGGAGGAGACCATGAGCCGTTCCTACGGATTCATCAATGAATTCCAGAAGCAACACAACATCGACATGCGGACGGCTGCGTTTGCATACGCCATCAAATTGATTGGCGACGATTATACTTCGCTGGGGATTTTCCCTTAGTGACGACGGCTATGAGTTTTTTGAGTTTCGAGTTTCGAGTAGGGCACTGCCTGTTCTGGAAGCTCGAAGCTCAAAACTTCAAGTTATTTTCTATTGAAAAAAGTGAGCGCACCTATGACTAATGCAATGCCCGCCCCGAGATAGAACACTTCTATGCCACCTTCCCAGTTTACCACTTTTCCAAGGAAAACTACAGCAAGAATCATCACCACTACTTCCACAAGTTTCTTTTTGAGGTCGGAAAGGTCACGAATGGTCAGCCATTCCGGCATCTGGATATCTGGGTCAATAAACAGGTCGTAAAGCCCCAATGCAATCAGATAAAGTGCTACTGCTAGCAAAAAAAGGTCGGCGGTTTCAAGGAACCCAATCATGGAAACCTTGGTGTCCATCGTGCCGTTCACGATTTCAACAATAATTTTTACAATCTTGTACCCGCCAGTGCCCATGAGCGCAATGCTCGCTACCAGAAGTCCGATAACAGGAACGATGACAAGAAAGCGGCTGTTGGATAGAAGTTTTTTAAGCATAAAATAGGAGGGTTTTGATTGGCCAAGGTATGTCTTTTTGGCAAAAAATCGTTTTTCGTTAAACCTCTCCAAGCGAATCGAGTCTATGCTTTCCGAAACTAAAAAATACTTGTTTTGTAAAAAAAATTACCCGACAGTTTTATAGGTGCGCACCCTGCGACTGTCCTTTTTGGACTATCATTTTTCAACAAAAAAAATCTACAGACATGAAAATCATCAAATGGCTTTTAGCATCCACCCTTTTGCTGGGTGTATTTTTCACTGCTTGCAAAAAAGACGAAACTAGTACTGTAACTACTGAGCAAATCACGGCCGCCGAAGACCAAACGGCTGCCAACGACCTCTACGAAGACATTGACGAGCAGGTTGACATCGCCGTGGAAACCCGTGGGGGCGGCGGCACTTGCCCTACCGTCATCATTGATCCTGCCGATGGCAGCTACCCCCGC
Source organism: Saprospiraceae bacterium (assembly GCA_041752395.1). Classification (GTDB taxonomy): domain Bacteria; phylum Bacteroidota; class Bacteroidia; order Chitinophagales; family Saprospiraceae; genus UBA6168. The sequence continues at coordinate 32,428 of JBGSWN010000123.1, forward strand.
ACCATGACTATTGACTTCGGTACCGACGGCTGCACTGGCCCTGATGGCCGAGTGCGCAAAGGCCAAATCGTGGTGGAAATCACCGATACCTTGACCATAGTCGGCGCAGTCCGCACGGCTACTTTCGTCAACTTCTTCGTTGATGGCGCACAATTGGAAGGCACTCGCACCCTTACCAACCAAGGCCCAAACGCCGACGGCAACTCGACTTTTTCCCGTACCGTAGCTGGTGGCAAAATTACTTTTCCCGATGGCGAATCTGTTACTTGGGAAGCCAACCATGTGATTACGCTAATTGCTGGGGGCAACACAAATATTATCATTGATAATGTTTGGGAAGTAACTGGCGGCTCTAGTGGCGTGAACCGAAACGGCAATTCATTCTCTACTGAAATCGTGACGCCTTTGCTCCGTAAGCGGGTTTGTCCTTGGATTGTTTCGGGTACAAAAGCCCTAACGGTTAATGGCAAAACCCTAACGATTGATTACGGCGACGGCACCTGCGACCGCAAAGCCACGGTTGTTGGCCCGAACGGCGGTACGAGGCAGATTTTGATTCGGTGGTGGATGTGAGATTTAGTTGGCAGTTTGAAAGTGGGCAGTCAATTACTGCTTAGTTGGGAATAAAAAAGCGTGGCCGAGGGTTCGGTCACGCTTTTTTGTTCAATGAAATATTAAGGAACGTGTGAATAATAAGTTGTCACTTTCGGCGAGTGTATTTTTTCCGATGACAAGGCGGTGAATCAGGCGCTTAGTGGCGCTACGCAACTGATTCGCCAACGCAGCAAGCGGGAAAAAGACGCCGCCCAAAGTGATTAGTTATTATTCACACGTTCCCAAAATGAGATTTAAGAGAACAACTCAACGACCTCCAAATGAAGCCCTACCAGAACTTTCGATTCCAAGCGTTGTCCAATACACAATTCTTCAAGTTCCACCATTTTACCTGCCTGATTTTCAAACAGTTGCAATGTTTTCTTCGTGGGGTCAACCAGCCAATATTCCCTGACGCTGTGCTTGCCGTAGGTTTTCATTTTTCGTTTTTTGTCCACGCCTGCCTTTCCTTTTGAAAGGAATTTAACCAATAAATCAGGAGCGCCTTCGGGCAATTGTATATAATCGTCAAACGCATACACCCTGTCATCAGAAACATCAGCAATACTGTATTTATTTTCGTTCTTGAACATGAACTTCCGACCCATTAGCGGGCAGGGGCAAATCAAATACAAACACTTACCTTCGCATCATGCTCAAAAAAATACTTCAGCAACTCGAACCGACGCACACGAAGCTAATTGCCGTGAGCAAAACGCATCCTGCGGAGCGGGTGCTGGAACTTTATAACCAAGGCCTGCGCCGCTTCGGGGAAAACCGGGTGCAGGAACTCACCGCCAAATACGAAGCACTGCCCAAGGACATCGAATGGCACCTCATCGGCCACTTGCAGACCAACAAGGTCAAATATATCGCCCCGTTTGTGGCCTGTATCCAATCGGTGGATAGCTGGAAACTGTTGGAAGAAATAGACAAGCAGGCTGCCAAGCAGGAGCGGGTGATTGATTGCCTGTTGCAGTTCCACATTGCGGAAGAAGAGACCAAATTTGGTTTGGATGAAAAGGAGGCGAATGAACTGCTTGATTCTGCTGCGTTCAAAGCACTGAAAAACGTCCGCATCACGGGCGTGATGGGCATGGCCACTTTTACCGATGACCAAACACAGGTTCGGCGGGAATTCCAGCACCTGAAAAAAATATTTGAGGACTTGAAAGCAAGTTTTTTTAAGGAAAAGGAAAGTTTCCAGGAAATCTCAATGGGCATGAGCGGCGATTATGAAATGGCGGTGGAGGAAGGGAGTACGATAGTGCGGGTGGGGACATTGTTGTTCGGGTCGAGGGCTAATCCATAAATTAACGTCATTTTGTGGAACGTGTTCGATGAATTCACGCTAATTTGTGGAATAAGTTCTATAGATTTGTGCAATTCAACGAATTCAACCTTATGCCGACTTTCATTCCAAGGACAATTGAGGAGAAAATCATTGCCCGCTTGATGGGCGAACCTCGTAAAATCATCATCTTGTACGGTCAGCGGCAAGTGGGGAAAACGACCCTTGCCAAGCATATTTTCCAACAGGTTCCGGATAAAAAAGTGTTGCAGGTTAACGCCGATTTTAACCCTCACGCAGAAATTTTTAGTTCAAGGGACTTGGAAAAGCTGCGCCTTTTTGTTGGAGGATTTGACTACCTTTTTATTGATGAGGCTCAGCGCATCACAGACATTGGCATCAACCTGAAAATCCTTCATGACAATTTTCCAGACCTCCGCATTTTGGTTACAGGCTCTTCCTCCCTCGACCTTGCCAACCGCATCCATGAGCCGCTGACTGGGCGCACTTGGACTTTCTATTTGCACCCGTTTTCAGCGGAAGAACTTGTGGGAAAGGCCAATGCCCTTGATTATCACAGCCGTTTGGAGGAATGGTTGCTGTTTGGTGCGTATCCTGGTGTGCTGGAATTAGAAAATAAGGCGGATAAAGCCAGTTTTTTGAGTGAACTTACCCATGCCTACCTCTACAAAGACGTACTGGAACTGAGCGGAATACGCCAAAGTGGCAAATTGCGAGACCTGCTTCGTCTGCTGGCTTTTCAGATTGGCTCGGAAGTGTCGTTCAATGAGCTTGGAAGGCAGTTGGGCCTTGATACAGCCACTGTACAACGATATGTGGATTTATTGGAGAAGGCTTTTGTGGTAAAAACAATAGGCGGTTATAGCCGTAATCTGCGCAAGGAAATTTCAAAAAAACAAAAAATCTATTTTCAGGATTTGGGAGTAAGAAACGCCCTCATCGAGCGGTTTGCCCCGCTTCACCTGCGAGAAGATACTGGGGCGTTATGGGAAAATTTCCTTTTTGTGGAACGATCAAAATTGCTTGACAACCACCAAATCCGGGCTGGTCAGTTCTTCTGGCGCTTGCAAACTGGGGCTGAACTTGATTATGTTGAAGAATATGAAGATAACCTGACGGCTTATGAATTTAAATTTGGCACCAAAGCAGTGCAAGCCCCGAAGGCATGGAATGAAACTTACCCAAATTCCGACTTTCAAACCATCAATAAGGAGAATTGGTTGCCATTCATTTTGAAATCTAAGCCCTGACCATACTTTGCAACCTACCCAACACACCCACTATTTTGCGATAGCCCATCCCCTTTGAAAGCCTATATTTGCAGAACCAATTCTTTCAACCCGTAAATCCTTTTTCATGAAAAAAATAACGCTGCTTGCGCTTTTCTTAGGACTTTTTGGCTTCGTAAATGCCCAGGTTTTCAACCGGATTTATGCGCCTGTCACCCAAAACGGTGTCTCACTGCCAAACCCTTGGGCAGGTGGTTTCAACGCCCCGCAATGGTCGGCAGTGGACCTCAACAACGATGGCAAACAAGACCTTTATGCTTTTGATCGCAATGGCGACAAGCATATCTGCTTCATCAACGAGGGTGGTTTCGGCGAGACGAAATACCGTTTTGCGCCGGAATATGCCGCCAATTTTCCATCCTGTAAATTCTATACCCTCCTGCGTGACTATAACCGGGACGGGGCAATGGACATCTTCGCCTGTTCCCTCGACGAAGGGGTGGCTGGTCTGAAAGTATATACGGGAAGCTACCAGAACAATTCGCTGGTTTTTGATAGGGTCTCATTCCCTTGGATTTTTGACGTATTATTGATACAAGCAGGTGGTGCGCCTACCCAGCTTCCTATTAGTGCAGGTGACTACCCAGCCATTGACGATATTGACGGGGACGGCGACTTGGATGTGCTGGCGCTGGGTGTCACGGGTTCCAAGGTTTATTTCTATAAGAATATAGCGTTGGAATCTGGGTTTACGGATGATACGCTATTGTTTATGCAAATGGATGATTGTTGGGGCGGGTTTTATATTCCCGTCTTTGCACAGTCTATGTTGTTGAGCACTAGCCCCACAGATTGCGTTTTTTTCCAAAACCCAGATGACGATTTAGAAGACCGAGGCGGCGTTCACGGCGGGGCCACGCTCTGTACTCTCGATGAAGACAACGACGGCGATAAGGAAGTGCTATATGGCGACCTTATATATCCGCATATTATTCGTGGTAAAAACTGTGGCAATAACCAAGATGCTTGGATATGTGAGCAAGATACGATGTACCCCATATATGATACGCCGACTGATATTGTTGATTTTCCTTCCGCATTTAACCTAGATATAGATAATGATGGTTTGAAAGATTTGGTCACTTCACCTAATATCCCGCAAGGTGGTTTTGATGAAAATGTGGTTTGGTTTTATAAAAATACGCAAAGTAATGAATTGCCTGTTTTTGACTATAAACAAGACCGCTTTCTGCAAGAGGAAATGATAGACCTCGGCACGGGTGCAAATCCTGCATTTGTGGATTATAACGCTGATGGCCTACTGGATTTTGTGGTGGGAAACGAGTCTCGATATAAACCCAATTTCGTTAAAGATTCCCGTTTGTTTTTGTATAAAAATGTGGGTACTGTCAACGAACCTGCCTTTGAATTGGTGGACAGCGATTGGCTGAATTTCAGCCAGTTCGTGGACCCGAATTCACAGCCATACGCCTATGCGCCAAGCTTCGGTGATGTGGATGGTGATGGCGACTTGGACCTCGTAGTAGGTGAGCGGCAGGGGCGGCTTTTTTATGGTCAAAATACCGCAGGAGCTGGCAATCCACTCAGTTTTGCGCCGATTATTCCTTATTGGCAAAGTATTTCGGTCGGCCAGTTCTCCACTCCTTGCGTCCACGATATCAACCACGATGGCCTCGGTGACCTAGTGGTGGGCGAATATAAAGGCACTATTAATTATATGCCAAACATTGGCACGGTGGGCAATCCCGTTTTTCATTCCAACCCCGGACAAGCCCCAAACAATGAGTTTTTTGGTGGAATCAGTACGCAGCAGCCCGGCTACACGACTGGGTACAGCGCTCCAACCGTGATTGAAACGGTGGACAGCACGATGTTTTTGGTGACGGGGACAGAGCTAGGGTATTTGAAATATTACAAGATAATCCCGGACAGTATTAATATTTTCGGGGCTAAATTTGAAATGATAGATGCGCAGCTTGGTAGCTTGCGGGAAGGCAAAATCACTCGGCCCAGTTTTGCAAAACTCAATGACGATAATTTCTTGGACTGTATCGTCGGAAACCACCGTGGTGGTTTGTCGCTCTTCAGCTCGCCCATCGCCATGGACGGAAGTGTGGCAGCGCACGAGGTTAAACCCCAAGTCGGCGTTGAAATTTTCCCCAACCCAACGGGCGATTTTCTTTTTGTGAAACTCAAAACCGAAGGCAATCCAGCCTGTCAGTACCGCATTTTCAGTGCGATCGGCCAGTTCGTCGGCAGTGGCAGCTTGGATGTTTCAGATAAAAAACTGGACGTGACCACCCTTACTTCTGGGCTATATTTCTTGGAATTACAGGTAGGCGGCACGCAGGTGACGAAGCGGTTTGTGAAGAAATAGTTGATAAGGGTTGATGAGGTTGATGAGGTTTATATCAACCTTTATCAACTTCATCAACTCATATCAACCCTGAAAGAAACCCCATCACATCCACCCCGTCCGGGTAGTCAGAGAGGGTTGGTTCTTGCGCTTTACCGAAGGAAAGGGTAGATAGGCTGAGCATCCCCGTCTTGGCTACAATGCACTGGATTTCCTCACTGCGGTTCGTCAGTTCCGCTTCCAGTGCGATTTTATCTTCGTAAAATTCATAGTGCAAGGTGGCGATGCGACTGGCGATGTCCCGGTTTTCCGCCACAATGATGCAGCCGTTGTTGAAATACGGCACTTGATTCAGCATCAACAGGGCAAGGTTATAGTCGAAATTATTACGGTATTTCGAGTGGTTGACGATTTCTTTATACTCGTGCAGCCGCTCCATTAATGCTTCAAAATGATAGCCCTTCGGTAAATATAGCTTCGAAACATTGCGGCAGCCCAAACCAAAAAACCGGAAAACATCTTTGCCGAGCAAGTGGAGGTCATCTTCGGTTTCCGTGCCGTCCAGCACCGCCACAGCGTTCCTGTTCTTTCGGATGATATGCGGGTATTTCCCAAAATAAGCCTCAAAGTAACGGGCCGAGTTATTACTCCCCGTTGCGATGACGGCGTTGATGCCATTTATTTGCTCCGCAATTTCAAAAAACTCACCAGCGCCAGGCGTGTATTTTTCCAGCAATTGCAGCAAGTACGGCAGCAGAAATCGGTCCTTGTCCGAGAGCTTTATTTTCGCTTTTTGCCCGGAAACAAAAGTGCAAACAAGGTCGTGAAACCCCACCAACGGCAGGTTCCCCGCCATTACCATGCCCACCGTTTTCATCGGAGGTTCATCCGAAATAGGATAAGCCGCTGCCCATTTTTCCAGCTTTTTTTTATCCAAAAACTCCGTCGCAATGGCCCGAATAGCCAGCGCCTGATTTTCCTTCGTAAACCAAGGGTTGTTGTATTCTGTGCGGTGAATGACCGCATCAAGGTAATCATCCTGCTGGAGCAAATGCTCACCAAGGCGAGAAAGGGCGGATATGCGCTGGGCTAAATTCATTTACGATTTACGATTTACGATTGGAGGTGCGAAAGTAAATTTTACGGTCGTTTTTTGTTGGGGGGTAGGTGGGTGTTTTTGTTAATTAGCAGTCTTTGATTTTGTCAGTTTATCCATATCACGCTTGTTTGGAATCCATAACCACATACCAATAATTCCTAAAAATAAAATCAGAAGTGTATTGTCCGTTTTTGTCTTTTTTTCAAGGGGCATTTTTGCCCAATTGAACCAAATAAATATTCCAGCCACAATTAAATTCAGTCCCCCTATCAGCCAGTTTGTTTTATATTCAAAATCAAGTTTAACCCAAAGTGTTGAGTCAACAAAGATTATTGTCATATATCCGAATTGGATCAAAGTCAGAATGATTAGTAAAATTCGCAATCTTTTTATATTCGATTCAAAATTTTCAGATAGAGATTGTATTTCTTCCATACTGTTTAATTTGATTTTCGACTACATTTAAGGTGTGCATTACTTGATAAATATGCAAATGATAAACAAGGAAGCAGCCGCCCCAATCGTAAATCGTAAATCGTAAATCGTCATTCTTGATCAAGTGTTAGCTTCTGCTTCCTATCCGTCACATACGTGCGCCAGCGGGCGAGGCATTCCTGCATCGGCATTGGCAGCTCGGATTCGAACTTCATGAACTCTTTGGTGCGTGGATGGACGAAGCCGATTTCCTTGGCATGGAGCGCCTGTCGGGGCAATATTTCGAAGCAATTCTCCACGAACTGCTTGTATTTGCTGAAAACGGTGCCCTTTACCACCCGGTTGCCGCCGTAGCGTTCATCGTTGAAAAGCGGGTGGCCGAGGTGCGACATGTGAACCCGAATCTGGTGCGTACGGCCCGTTTCGAGTTGAAGCTCCATGTAGCTCACGTAGTAAAGCCGCTCCAGCACTTTCCAGTGCGTGATGGCCAATTTGCCTTCTTCGTCCTGCACCACGGTTATTTTCTTGCGAAAACGGGGGTGGCGGGCGAGGTAGTTTTCGATGCGACCCGAATCCTCCTCCATTTCACCCCAAATAATGGCGTGGTAGCGGCGGTGAATGGTGTGGTCGTGGAACTGTTTGGCGAGGTGAAACATCGCAAACTCCGTCTTGGCGATCACCATCAGGCCGGACGTGTCCTTGTCAATCCGGTGAACAAGACCAGGGCGGTTACCAGGGTTGCCGTCCATCACGGGCAGGTCTTGGAAGTAGTAGGCAAGGGCGTTCACGAGCGTTTTTCGATAGACGCCTACGCCGGGATGTACCACCATGCCAGCGGGCTTGTTCAGCACCAGCAGGTCGTCATCTTCGTAAATAATATTGAGGGGAATCTTGTCCGGCAGCACCCTCACGGACTCGTCCATCGGCTTCGGCAGTAGCATTTCCACCAAGTCGTTCGGGCGGATTTTATAGTTGGCCTTCTCCTCCTCGCCGTTCACTTTCACCAGCCCCGCCTTGATGGCGTTCTGCACCCGGCTCCTGGAAATGCTGAAAATCCGGTCGGACAAAAACTTGTCCAGCCGCATCATTCCTTGGCCTTTGTCCGCCACGAAATTGCGGTTCTCATAAAATTCTTCGCTAAAAACTAGCCGATCGGGTACTCCTCGCATTTGTCCAAAATTGAATGGTTTAATGGTTTTGGGTTTCAGGTTCTGGGTTTCTGGTTTCTGGTTTTTGGTTTCAGGGGGCGGCTGGTTGAAAACTGAAACCACAGCCCTGAAACCGATTTTTTTTGGTGAAAGGGTGCAAAATAACGCAACTTTCCCGCAACCAACGAAGCAGCTTTACATTTTCTACTTTGAAATTGCTTTTGCTTGCGCAATTTTGCCCACAAATCCTTTGTCATTCCCGAAGGGAACCTAAATCGTAAATACAATGTCTCACATCAATTCCATCTGCGCCAAAGAACCGCACGAACCCCGCACCACCAAGCCGCATATCCTGCCGATATATTCGACGTCATCCTTTGCCTTCGAGAACATTGACGAAGGGATTGACATTTTCTCCAACAAAAAAGAAGGCCACGGGTACAGCCGCTACGGCAACCCGACCGTGGATGCCGTCGCCGCCAAAATCGCCGCCCTCGAAGCTGCGGGAACGGGCGTCGAAGCTGCGGGATTACTCTTTTCCAGTGGCCAGGCTGCCGTCAGCACGATGGTAATGGGCATCTTGAAATCAGGTGATAAAATCCTCACGCAAGGCAATCTTTACGGCGGTACGACCGAGCTTTTCGTGAAAATCTTCCAGCCGTTCGGCATCGAGACCATCCTCACCGACCTCCACGATTTGGACAAAGTGGAGGATTTGGTGAAAAACGACCCCGCCATCAAACTGCTTTATTTTGAAACCCCTGCCAACCCGACGCTTGCCTGCGTGGACGTTGCTGCGCTGGCCAGCATTGCGAAGCAGTACGGCAGGTTCAGCGCCGTGGACAATACTTTCGCTACGCCGTACCTCCAGCAGCCACTGCGTTTTGGGGTGGATTTCATCGTGCACAGCACCACCAAATTCCTGAACGGCCATGGCAATTCCATCGCAGGGGCGCTCGTCACCACCCACCTGGCGCAGATGCGGATGGGCGGCAGCATCTGGCAGGCGATGAAACTGGCGGGGACGAACTGCTCGCCGTGGGAGGCTTGGTTGGTACACAACGGCCTGAAAACCCTCGCCGTGCGCATGGACCGCCACTGCGAAAACGCCCTGCACATTGCTGGGTTTTTGGAACAAAACAGCCAAATGGAACGGGTGAATTACTGCGGCCTGCCCTCGCATCCCGACCATGAAATTGCGAAGCGGCAAATGAGCGCCTTCGGCGGCATGTTGAGCTTTGAACTGGCGGGCGGCTTGGAGGTTGGCGTGAAATTTATGAACAAAATCAAGTTCTGCACCCTCGCTCCAACCCTCGGCGACGTGGACACGCTCATCCTGCACCCGGCCAGCATGTCGCACCTGAACATTCCGAAGGAAGTGCGCCTCGCCAACGGCATTACGGACGGGCTGATTCGGCTTTCGGTCGGCATCGAGCATGTAGATGACATTATTGAGGATTTAACGCAGGCAATGCGGGGTTAGGAAATTAGGAAATTGGGAAATTGGGGGTGATGAGTTAGCTTTGGCCTTTCAAAAAGTATTGCCGCTGCGCAATATCGCCCCAATCACAAATCACCATTCACTAGTCACCGATCACCAATCACCGCCAACCATTCAATCCATGAGTAATTTCTTCAAAGCCATTTCGGATTTTTTTGCTTCGCTTTTTGGCAAAAAAAAAGCACCAACTCCAGCACCAACGCCGCAACCATCCAAATCTCCCAATGACCGCAAGCCCGGTGAAGTGGAGGACAGCTCCGATGTGCCAGTGGACACCGTGCGCACCATTCCCGTGATTGACGTGATACCCGATGCGCCCGGCCCTTTTGCCGATGACGACAAGGAAAATGCCGTGGATGGTGAAGAGACAACGCCAACAACACCAGCTACCCCCACCACGCCAACGACTCCTACTACGCCAACAACTGGCGGTGGAACGACTACGCCGACAACCCCAACGACCCCCACCACGCCAACAACGCCGACCACTCCGGCGCACACCGCCCGTTTCGTTTGGTGCCTCGACAATGGGCATGGGAAACTGCAGGCCGGTAAGCGTTCGCCCATTTTTGACGACGGGAAAACGCAGTTGCTTGAGTACGAATTCAACCGGGATGTGGTGGAGAAAATCATCAAGGAATTGAAGAAAAAAGGCGTGAAATACTTTGACGTGGTGCCCGATTTCAACGATGTCGGCAGCTTCCTCGAAGAGCGGGTGGATAGGGCGAACAAGTACAAAACCGACCTGACGAAAATCTACATCTCCGTCCACTCGAACGCTGGCCCTGCTGCCTCGGCCAGTGATTGGATTGCCGACAGCATCAACGGCACGGAGACTTGGTACGCCTCGAACAGCACGAGGGGCAAGAAATTGGCCGCCGTGTTCCAGAAGCACCTGATTTTGAAAACGGGCTTCAAAAACCGCAATCTGAAATCCACGGCAGAGAAGCCGCTGTATGTGTTGGAGAAAACAACGATGCCCGCCATCCTCACGGAAAACGGTTTTTACAACAACAAATCCCAAGCAAAGGAACTGATGAAGGACAGCGTCCGCCAAAAAATCGCCGATGCGCACGTGGCGGCGATCATGGAGATTGAGGAGAAAGGGATTGTTTAGTTGGCAGTTCGGCAGTTGGCAGTTGGCAGTTGGCAGTCAGGGTCGTGGTATTGGCTCCTGACTGCCCACTGACGAACTATTATTTTACGACCAATTTCTTCCGTTCAACCACCCGCCCATTTTGCGCAAGCGAAACGAAATAGACGCCAGCGGGGAGCTTGGCCAAGTCGAGCTTGGTAGCTGTGTTTCCCAATATAATTTCTTGGTGCTTTTTGCCTTGTAAGTCCCAGAGGGCAATGGTTTTTCGGTCTTCGGCCAAGTTGGCGGAAACGAGGATGTTCACAAAATCGCCAGCAGGGTTCGGGGCGAGGGTGAAGCTTTGGCCTTCCTGTGACTTCGGCTTTTTCCCTTCGGGAAAATCGGTGTTGAACTTGTCCGTGCCTGCCTGCGGGCTGCCCGTGAATTCCTCTTCCGTTCCGAAAATGATGGGGCCGCCGGGCGAGCTGGCACCTTGACAGCGCCAAGCTTTTCGGGCGTACACGCCGCAGTACTCGAAACCGCCTGTGAAACTGTTGTCCTGGCCGATTAATTCGTTGGGTGAAACGCCCGCAATCGTAGTTTCGAGGAGGTACAGCGAGTCGGGGCAGGCGCCCGTTTTATCGAACTGGAACAGCTTGGTCTCCCCGGCGGAAAGGCCGAGGTTGTTGGCGTTCGACATCAAGTCAATGGTCAGGTAGCGGCGGTTCGGATGCCCGGCGGGGCTGGTGACGACGTTGGTCAGGTTCCATTGGCCCAGGCCATTTTCGAGGCCACTGAGGATGAAATTGACGGGGGTGACGATGGTGACTTTGCCTGTTTGGACCATATTGGTTGCCGAAGGAACATAGCCGTTCTGAGGCTTTGCGATGACGGCCCAGCCGCTGGAATCTGGGAGGAGTTGGAGCTTGAGGCGGATGCAGGCGGGGAGGCAATTAGATGAGGTCAGTACAGCAGCTGTTGAATAGAAAAAATTACATTCGTTCGTCACTGTGCCCACCCTAAAATGACGCCCAATAATCCCAGCGGTATTTTCGATGTTCAAAGTAGGTGTATCCCAGCCTGAAATACCATTGACTCCGGCGGTGGTGATATTAGAGAAGTTAACACCAGTGGCATTATCTGACCATTGCCATTGGTATTTCAAAGTTCCAGCATTTGCTACTGCTGCTTCAGCATGAAAAAATACGCTAGCTCCGTTACAGGAGTCCGTGTCTTGTGGCTGTTGGGTTATGGTTATTGGGCCTTCGACGGTCAACAATCCACTATAAGAAACCGCCGAGGAACAGTTTTGAGTTTGAATTAAAACCCGATATCGGTTGCCATTAAAGCCTGCAATATTTGAAATGCTCAAATTGGCAGTTTTTACACCGTTATAGAAAGTCCCATTGTTCAGGTTAGCCCAGTTCTGTGCTACTGTTGAGTCCAAACCAGGGAACAATATCTGCCATTGGTATGCAATTGCAATACCTGGGTTATTATTGGTCGTTGTTACTTGAAAAATAGCAGCATTCCCAGAACATTCAACTACATCAACTGGGTGACCGCCTACAGCAAATCCGATTGGGCCTTCAACCCCCAAGTAAGCATAATTTGTCCATTGAGGGTTACAATTCGGCGTCCGGTAGCGCATCCGGTAGCGCCAATTGTGCATGCCTGCCACGTCGCTTATGGTTAATGTGGTAGAGGTAGCACCACTATACACACCGCTATTGGTGACATTAACGTATGGTTGATATCCAGTTCCAGGTCCACTACCTGGTACAAACTGGGACACTTCCCATTGGTATATCAGTGTATTTGGGTCACCATTTTGTAATAAAACTTCTGCATGGAAAGTCGTGCCGCTGCCGGAGCATTGTATAATACTGTAAGGCTCTTGCGTTACCATCATTGGCCCTTCAACATCCAAAAGCGCAGCATAAGAATAAACCGTGTCGCAATTGTCTGTCCATATTTTCATGCGATAATAATTGCCGTCAAGATTTGTCGTATAACCAATGCTCAATGTATCAGTATGAGTGCCATTGTATAATGTGTCAGGATAAAGGTCTCTCCAATCATTCATGGTATCTCCTGTGCTTTCCTGCCATTGGTATTGAATTAGCCCTGTATTATTGGTTTCCAGTGAAAGTGTTTGAGCTTTTGCACCGAAAATAACTCCTTCGCCGGAGCATTGAAGAATATCATCAGGATGTCCAGTAATAGATATCGGCCCGTCAATATTCATACCGGCAGGATAGCTGTAAACCCGCCCACATTCGGCAGTGCTGAATGCGAGGCGGTAGGAGCGGCTGTATAATCCGGTGGTATTGCTCACGTTGAGCGTCGTCGTTGTTTCACCGGAATATACGCCGCCATCCGTTATTGCGTCAATGTCTGACCAAGTGGTATTATCGGAAGACACCTGCCATTGGTAAACAAGTGTACCTACTGTGCCGACGTTTGCCGTGGACGTGAATGAAGCGGGTTCTCCTGCACACAAGTCAACCGTTTGAGGCTGCGCAGTAACCGTAATCGGCCCCTCCACCGTCAACGAAGCCGGGGCGGAATACATGATATTGCAGGTGCTCGTCCTTGCAGAAAGGCGATATTGGTAGCCATGAAGACCAGCTACATTGGTGATGCTCAATGTATGATTTCCAGAACCGTTGTATGGAATATTGTTGAGGATATCAACCCAAGTAGCCCCGCCATCATAACTCACCTGCCAGCGGTATATCGTGCTGCCAGGAACCCCCGGGTTGTAAAATGACCCTGAGAAAGTAGTAGGATAGCCCGCACATACTGTCACGGAAACAGGGTTGGTATTTACTGACAATGGCCCTTGAACGCTCAGTATGGCAAAATTGGAATAAACAGCATTGCAGCCCTGCGAATGTGCCACTGCCCTAAAACGACGGCCATATTGACTTGCCACGTTTTTTACGGTTAAAATATCCGTGCCAGCGGTGACTTGACCAGTTATAGTATGGGCGTAAATGGCGGACATTGTTGTGAAATCAATATCTACCCATGTCGCCCCATTATCATCTGAATACATCCATTCAAAGCTGAAAACCCCTTGCGGAATAGAAGCCGTTGCCGTGAAAGTCGTGTCGTTGCCGGAGCAGACGGTGGCGTCTTTGGGGTCGAGGGTGAAGGCTAGGCTACATACCGATTTCAAATCCGAAATATCCACCCCCGGGTCAAATACCCCATTTCCATTGGTGTCTTCAAGGGCATTTAAAATCCCATCCCCGTCATTGTCATGGCAGCTCCAAGCGGAGGGGGCGTAGTCATCATGGTAGATAAAAGTATTTATATTTGTCATATCGAAGACAGCGAATTCATTGCCGGGGTTATTCCCCACACTGTTAGGTAGTACATTGAATGGGTCTGTATAATTGTCCATTATATACATGGTGTCCGGACAAGAGCCATTGCCTTTGAATGTAAAAAGCAATGTCGCAACGTCTTTTTGATAAGGTATTGGAGGCGCTTCACTAATAAAGCCAAAGGAAATATACGCCTTTGTTGGGTTCTCAACTGGTGCATATATTTGGCTGTTTATAACCCAATTACCATGCACATTGACCAGGCTATCCCAGCCAAAGCTTTTCGGCATCACCACGGTCACTTGATCACCACCGATGGTAATGGTTTGGCCAGTAGTGATATCCGCTTCCGGCTTGACATATACCCCCCAAGTGTTGTCGCTGATAAGCTGAAGCTTGAGCTTCATGGCAGGTGTTTGCCCATAAGCTGCTGCTGGCACCAGCCAGCAAAGCAAGAAGAAATTGCGAAGAAAAGATGCGTTCATGATACGTGAGTTTGACGGGGGGTGGGTGAAAAATGAGTTGGCAGTGTGCAGTCAGTGCCGTGGTATTGGCTACTGACTGCACACTGTCAAATTTTTAGTTTTTAATAAGTTTTTTCCGTTCAACCACCCGCCCATTTTGCGCCAGCGAAACAAAATAGACGCCTGCGGGCAGGGCACTCAAATCGAGTTTAGTGGCCATATTTTCCAATAAAATTTCTTGGTGTTTTCTGCCCTGCAAATCCCAGAGGGAAAGTGTTTTTTGGCCTTCGGCCAAATTGGTGGAAACGAAGATGTCCACAAAATCGCTCGCAGGGTTCGGGGCAAGGGTAAAGCTTTGGGCTTCCGCCAGATTGCCCCCATCGGTACCACGGTCGGCAGCGCCCGTTTGCGGAGCAGCCAAAGAATCCGTACCGACGAAGATGACGGGGCCTTGCGGAGCAGACGGTTTGCAGCGCCAGTTTTTGCGGGCATAACCGCCGCAATACTCAAAGCCGCTGGAGGTGAAGCTACTTGGGTCGAAGCCACTAAACTCGTTTGCCGAAAGGCTGGCCGGAATATTATTTTCCAAAATAGCAAGCGATTGAGGGCAGTCGCCCAGTTTGTCAAATTTAAACAGCATCGTACCCCCCGGCGTGCTAAGGTCAATGTTTGCGGCATTGCCCGCCAGCTCAATGGTCAGGTATTTGAGGTTCGGGCTGTTGGGCTGAGCGTGCAGCGTACTGGTCAGCGACCACTGCCCGACAGTGCTTTCGAGGCCAGCAAAATCAAAGCTTTCCGGTGCAACGATGGTCACCTGACCGCCTGTGGCCACGGCGTTTGCCGAAGGCTGGTAGCCATCGCTTGGCTTCGCAAAAACACCCCAACCACTGGAATCGGGCAGTAGTTGCAATTTCAGCAGGACGCAGCCCGTGCCGAGTGGTGGGGCTGTGTTCAGGTCGGAAATGTCTTCGTCAGGGTCGTACTGGCCGTTGCCGTTGGTGTCTTCGTGTGCGTTCGCAATGCCGTCACCGTCGTTGTCGTGGCAGTCCCATGCGGCGGGGGCATAGTTCTTTCCGTACCCATAAATTGTTGGATTGTTGATATCAAACACTGAAATTTCATTCCCTCCAAATGCCGCTATATCGCAAGCCGGCCAAATGCAGGGCGGTAAATTGTCATTGTCCAAGATATATAGATTGTCAGGACAATCAGATTGCTTCTTGAATGTAAATAGCAGTGTCTCATGCCCTGCTTGATAGGTTATTTGCGGGATGTCAGCAGTTAGCCCAAAATAAAAATAGCTTCTTGTTGGGTCTTCCACGGGTGCATTTACATCAGCATTGTTCACCCAGTTTCCAGCAACACTTTGTAAGTCATACCATTGATGATTCAGTGGTGCGACAATAGCTACCTGCGCAGAACCAGTTACCGTTTGTCCAATTTGTGAAATAGCATCATCCGGCTTCACATATACCCCCCAAGTCTCCCCGTCGGGCAGCAGTTGAAGCTTGAGGTTCATACTTGGTGTTTGTGAAAAAAGAAAGGAAGGAAGAAGGCTCAACAAAAGCAGCCAAAAGGAATGAGTAGCGTTTTTCATGCTGAAAAATAGTTTTGTAGGGGGATGGTTTTTAAAGTTGGCAGTTGGCAGTCGGTGTCGAGGTTCCAACCCCTGACTGCCAACTGCCAACTGTCAAACTGCCAACTAGATTACTGTACAATTATCTTCTCCCGCTGCATCAGTTTCCCGTCCACCTCAAGGGTGAGGAAATAGATGCCAGGG
>JBGSWN010000124.1:0-26204 GCA_041752395.1 Saprospiraceae bacterium
GAAATTCGGACAATTCGAAACCAGATGGTAAGGTCAGGGACGTCACCTGGAGCAAATTACAGAGCAGCTTGCCGAGCGAAATCAACGCCTGATTTTATCAATAAATTGAAAATGGTAGAAGAGGAATTAGATGAAACACAATATTGGTTGGAAATGATTGTAGCACTCTTACCCGAGAAAAGGACCGTAGCGGGCATCCTTTGGAAAGAAGCTGATGAGTTGCTTTCCATAATTGTAGCTGCTATTAAAACCAAAAGAACAGCAACTATTTCATCCCCAAAATCATAAGCATTGACGAATACCACCGAAACTTTCGTAAGTCGTAAATCGTCAATCGTAATTCAAACACATGAGTACAACTCAATCCATAAAACAGCGCTTCGGTATCATCGGCACCTCACCGCTGCTTGATAGAGCCTTGGACACTGCCGCCCGGGTCGCCAATTCCGAACTTACCGTCCTAATTACTGGTGAAAGTGGGGTGGGGAAGGAGAATTTTTCCAAAATCATCCATGCCCTCAGCGCCCGCAAGCACAACCAGTTCATCGCCGTGAACTGCGGCGCCATCCCCGCTGGCACTATCAACTCCGAGCTTTTTGGTCATGAAAAAGGCGCTTTCACCGGAGCGGTGAACGAGCGGAAAGGCTATTTTGAAACGGCGGACAAAGGCACTATCTTTTTGGATGAAATCTCAGAACTGCCACAGGACACCCAGGCATATTTGCTGCGGGTTTTGGAGTCTGGGGAGTTCATTCGGGTTGGTTCCTCCAAAGTGGAAAAGACGGACGTGCGGGTAGTTGCTGCCACCAATGTTGACCTCGAAGAACGGGTGCGGAAAGGCAAGTTTCGGGAAGACCTCTATTACCGCCTCAACACCGTGCCCATCCGCATTCCAGCGCTAAAAGACCGCCGGGAGGACATCAACCTCCTCTTCCGAAAATTTGCGATGGACATGGCCGAGCGCTACCACACCGACCCCGTCCGATTGGATGAACAGGCTCGGAGCCTGCTTGAAAGTTACCGTTGGCCCGGCAATGTGCGGGAGCTGAAAAATGTTGCGGAGCAAATCAGCGTCCTCTCCGAAAACAAGCTGTTGACTCCAGAGGATTTGGTACTTTTTGTTCCCAATATTGCGAAGCGGAATCTGCCCGTGCCTGCCGAATTTGGCAACCAAAACAACGAGGGATTTCAAGAGCGGGAAATACTTTACAAGTTCCTTTTTGAAATGAAAAGTGACTTGAACGACCTGAAAAACCTGGTCTTCGAGCTGGTGCGCCAGAACGACCTGACCATGCCCGACACCAGCACTTACAGGGGTTTGCAGCCACATGCTTTCCCAAATTCTAGCAACCTGCAACGGCGTGATTTTGAAAACCACGATTCCGTTTTTTCTTCCCACAACGACGATTCCGAAGACAATTACCGCCCCATCATCCTAGACAAAAAGGACAAGGATTTCCACAAAGCGGAGGTGGTGGAAGCCAGCCTCAACCTGTTCGACATGGAGAAAGACCTCATCCTCAAAGCCCTCAAAAAGCACCAAAACCGCCGCAAGGAAGCCGCCACTGACCTTGGTATTTCGGAACGGACGCTTTACCGGAAAATCAAGGAATACGAGCTGGGGTGAAAATTAGTTGGCAGTTAGACCCCGACCAAGGTCGGGGGCAGTTGGCAGTCAGCACCTCTGTTATTTTAAGTTGTTATTTATGTTCAAAAAAATTGTTGCTGGAATCTTGTTGCTGTGGCCGTTTTTGGCTATTGCTCAAACCCTGCCGACACCCGCTGCCGAGCGGATGCAGGGCGTCGAAAAGCGCAAGGGGCTGCTCGAAAACTCCCTCGTTTCCAAGGTGCCGTTCAAGTCCATCGGCCCAACGATTCAAAGTGGCCGGGTGGATGACCTCGAAGTTTCGCCAGAAGACCCCACCCATTTTTACGTGGCGTATGCCTCTGGCGGGCTTTGGAAAACAGAAAATAACGGCCAGTCCTTCGACCCTATTTTCGATAACGAGGCGGTGATGACCATCGGCGATATTGCCGTGGATTGGAACCCCGACAGTAGTGTCAGGGTGATTTGGGTAGGTACTGGCGAGGTAAATTCTAGCCGCAGCAGCTACGCCGGGGCGGGCATGTTTCGTAGTGCTGACGGTGGCAAGACTTGGGAACAACGTGGCCTCGAAGAAACCCACCACATCGGTCGGGTAGTGCTTCACCCAAATGATTCGAATACCCTTTGGGTAGCAGCCCTCGGCCACCTATACTCTCCCAATGCCGAGCGGGGCGTTTTTAAAACAACCGATGCTGGCGCAACTTGGCGCAAGGTGCTTTTTGTAGATGAAAACAGCGGGGCGGTTGACCTCGTCATTGACCCAAAAGACCCGAACACACTCTACGCCGCCATCTGGCACCGGGAGCGCCGGGCTTGGAATTTGATGGAAGCAGGCGCTGGTTCTGGCATTTACAAAAGCACGGACGGCGGGGAAACCTGGGCCAAAGTTTCAGCCGAAGGCAGCGGCTTTCCCGATGGTGAAGGAACGGGGAGAATTGGTTTGGCGATTGGCGTGAAAGACGGCAACCCGCTCGTTTATGCCATCCTTGACAACCAAAACCGAAGGCCGAAAAGCGCAGATGGAAAAACGGACGAACTGACGAAAGACGCATTGCGGAGCATGACCAAGGATGCGTTTTTAAAACTGGAAAAAGACAAGGTCAAAACCTACCTCAGCAGCAACGATTTTCCCGAAAAGTACACGGTGGACAAGGTTTTTGAAATGGTAAAAAATGGCGAAATCACCCCCCTCGCCCTTGTTGAATACACCGAGGATGCCAATTCTCAGCTCTTCGATTCGCCCGTGGTCGGGGCAGAAGTATACAGCAGTACCGATGGCGGCAAATCATGGAAAAAGACGCACGACAGCTACCTCGATGACTTGTTTTACAGCTACGGATATTATTTTGGTCAAATACGGGTCGCTCCGCAAAACGCCGACAGGCTCTATGTTTTTGGGGTGCCAATCCTGAAATCGGAGGACGGCGGCCAGTCATGGAAGTCCATCGGCGGGGACAATGTGCACGCCGATCACCATGCACTTTGGGTCAATCCAAAACGCCCCGGTCACCTCGTGCTCGGCAATGACGGCGGCATCAACATCAGCTACGACGATGGCGAGCATTGGGTGAAATGCAACACCCCGGCAGTCGGCCAATTCTATGCGGTGGCAGTGGACATGGCCAAAAACTACAACGTGTATGGCGGTCTTCAGGACAACGGTGTTTGGACTGGCCCGCACTCCACCACGCCCAGCGTGGATTGGCACGACAGCGGCAAATATCCCTTCAAGTCTATACTTGGAGGGGACGGAATGCAGGTGGCCATTGACAGCCGGGACAACGAGACGGTGTACACCGGCTTTCAGTTTGGCAATTATTTTCGGGTAAACCGCAGCACAGGCGAAAGCGTGGGGATCACGCCAAAGCACGACCTCGGTGAGCGGCCCTTCCGCTGGAACTGGCAGTCGCCAATCCACCTCAGCCAACACAATCAGGACATTCTGTACATGGGCTCTAACAAGTTGCACCGCTCGATGAACCAAGGCCAAGACTGGGAAACCATTTCCGGCGACTTGACCAACGGCGGCGTCAAGGGCGATGTACCTTTCGGAACGCTGACCACCATTCACGAAAGCCCGAAGAAGTTTGGCCTGGTGTACACCGGCTCAGACGATGGGCTGGTGCATGTGACCCGTGATGGCGGCAACACCTGGGCGAATATCACGGCGGGGCTGCCCAATGGTTTTTATGTGAGCAGGATTCAGGCTTCCTCAGCGGAACTAGGGCGTGTTTATGTTTCCCTCAATGGTTACAGAAATGACAATTTCGAGGCGATGGTTTTTGCTTCTGAAAACTATGGGGAAACCTGGCAGCGCCTCGGCACCGATTTGCCGCTGGAACCAGTCAACGTCGTCAAGGAGGACCCAAAGAACCCCAACCTGCTTTACCTCGGCACCGACCACGGGCTGTACGTCTCCCTTGACCGAGGTCAGCATTTTATGCAAATGAACAATCCCGATAGCCTTGGTGGTTTGCCTGCTGTGTCGGTGCACGATTTGGTAGTTCATCCTAGAGAAAATGAGTTGTTGATTGGCACACATGGCCGCTCTTTGTACCTTGCAGACGTGAGTGATGTGCAGGCTTTGGTGGATAGTGTTTTAGAAAAAAGCTTGTATTCATTTGACGTTCCGAAAATTAAATTTCGGAGCAATTGGGGCAATATTCGGAACAGTTGGAGTGAAAAATCCCCTGAACCTGACGTACATTTGAGCGTTTTCACGAAGACAAATGGCAAGCTGAAAATAACCGTTCAAAGTGGCGACTTGAAACTCAAAACTTGGGAAACGGCGGTGACTCACGGACTTAATTACCCGGAGTATCACGGCGAAATTTCGGAGACCGCAGTCACTGTTTTTGCGAAGCAGTTAAACGAAAAAAGTAAAAAAGAGGAAAAGCAGATAGCGATGGAAAAGGCGAAAAATGGCAAGTATTACCTCCCAAAAGGCAGCTATAAAATCGTGTATGAGAAGGACGGAAAAAAAGTAGAAACCAAGTTTTTGATAGAATAACCGTCTGCGAATTATAAATATGATGCATTACCTAGGCTGGTAAGTAGTTTTTAAAACATTGGATTTCAGTATTTTATGATAAAATCCAGCCTAAAAAAAAACAAGTATGGCGAAAGTGATGGTATTCATTGATGGTACCTGGTTATACTCTAACCTGCGTACCCTTGGCGAAGATTTTCAAGTGGATTATGGTAAGCTGCCTCATGTGGTCGGCAACCAAATTGCGAAAAAACTGGGTGATAGAAGTGTGGACATCGTTCGCATTTTCATGTTCGGCTCCAACGCCACCAATTTCTTGGATGCAGATAAAGAAATGGTGAAACGCCGCCGAATCTTTTACGATGTCTTGCGGGAGGAGTACAACTACGAAGTCGAAGTTTACCTCGTGGACTATCGGGGCCGCCGCCTCAAGCGCAAAGACCGACACCCTGACGACGATTTTTCACCAGAAGAAAAATGTGTGGATATTGCTCTTGCCTCTTCCATGCTTTATTTTGCGGCATTGCCATTGGCTTACGACATTGCCATCGTCATCGGTGGTGACCGGGACTATGTGCCTGTGCTCCAAAAAGTGCGGCTTTTGGGCAAACGGACGGCCATCGCCAGTATCCACGGCGCATGTTCATTCGAGCTTTCCGAGGGCAAAAACCTAAAGGGCGTGCGTGACTTCGACGTCATCTGGCTCAATGACCTGTTGGATGAAATTCGGATGAGCAATGAGGTACGGGATGTGATGTGCAAAGCACCATTTCACACGGGAGTAAACCCCGTGCAAACCGATGAATTTGTTCGAAAAAACAGGGCTTTTTACTGCAAAGAATGCCGTGAGAAACTGTGGAATCAGCAAGGCGAATTTGTAGTCGAAGATGAAGATGATTACGAATCTAGTGCAGAAGCTGGCCAAATGATTCGTACAAAATCCACAGAATCAAGTGTTTATCCACAGGTGGGTGGCATCCGCATGGGCGATAGTTTTACCGGAACCGTGAAGCGGCTCATGGAGTTTTGCGGCTTTATCGGCACCACGGCTGGCGACTTTTACTTCGGCATGGACGATTGTGTGGGAGGGACAGAATTTTCAAAAGTCAAACCTGGAGACAGGGTCGAGTTCATTGTTTCAAAAATGCCAAGACCAGAATTCCGGGGCCGTGATGGCAACGGAAATGCGGAAGAAGTTTCACTGGTGCCGGTCAATTGAAACACAATAATTATAGATGAAAGCTCGCTCAGCCACCTTCTTTTGCTTGGTTTTTTGCTTCGCAAATGCCTTTTGTCAAACAACACAACGTTGTGCGGCATTGCATTTTTTAGCTGAAAATTCAGATTTGTTGGCCACCAAACAAATCAAAGAAGCAAGGGTAGATGAGCGGATGGTGGTGAATATTCCAGTTGTGATTCACGTGGTTTGGAGCAAGGCGGAGGAGAATATTTCCGATGCCCAGATACAATCACAACTGGACGTTTTGAACCAAGATTTCAGTGCTGGAAATTCGCAGGTAAGCACCGTGCCAGTCATTTTCCAAGCATTAATTGCAGATGTCGGCTTTCATTTTTGCCTCGCTTCCAAAGACCCGAACGGGAATTCCAGCACAGGCATCGTCAGAACGCAAACCAATAATTCCATTGGAATTGGAGGCACGCCAGCCTTGCATCATACCAGTCAAGGCGGCAGTGATGCTTGGGATACCGGGAAGTACCTGAATATTTGGGTGGCGAAGTTCGCCGGCAATTTGGGTGGGGTAGGCTCCTTCCCAGGAGAAGGGCCTGCCGATGAACAGGGGGTTGAAATCAATTACAAGCAGTTTGGCACAATCGGCACCGCCACAAGTTCGCCCTACAACCTCGGACGAACCTGCACCCACGAAATTGGCCATTTCTTCAACCTTGACCATGTTTGGGGACCCAATGCCAACAGCTGCTGCAACGAAGACGATGGGGTGCTGGACACGCCAGTTTCTTGCGAAGATTACTTGGGTGAATGCCCCTCTGGCACTACGTTTTCCTGTACCGCCCCCGATATGTGGATGAATTTCATGAACTACACCGACGATGCCTGCATGGCCATGTTCTCCAAAGGTCAAAAGCAGCGGATGTACGATGCGCTGAACAATTTTAGACCGGGGTTATTGGATTCAAATGGCTGTCAATCTGTGGCGACGACGGAGGAAATTCAGACGCTTGAATTGAGAATACTTGGAAACCCAGTGCAATGGCAATTGGACTTCGAAATTAAAACTACAAAGGTTGGCGAATGGAAAGTTGAGCTTTTGAATGCGCTCGGTCAGCCTGTTTTTTGCGGAGTAAAAATGCCAAACACCCTTGCCAGGCTCGATGTCCAAAGTTTTTCACGGGGTCTTTATTTTTTGGTTGCTTCGCAAAACGAGACCCGAACTGTGCAGCGGGTGCTGCTTTTTTAAAGCTATTTAGCGTAAGCTTTCCCCTCGCCAGTCCACTCAATCTTTCCATTTTTATCAGCAATCATCCTTGCCGCCAGCGTGTAGGCTTGGCAAAATTTCAGCACGTAGTCGTAGTCCAACGTGTCAGCATTGTCGGCTGCTTGGTGGTAGTATTTGAAAATCTCATCGCCCATTTCCGTAATGCCGGGTGCAAAATCCACCGCTGGAATGCCATGTTTTGCGAAGGAGATATTGTCGGAACGCTCGTACAAATTTTGGTCAGGCGCCGGGTCGCCGAGCATGGTCAGCCCGAATTGTTTGCCAGCCTCTTTCATCTCCATATCTGTATTGGTGAAGCCCATTCCGATTACATTGAAATGCTTGGTACTGTTGTATCCGGCGCCATCCGTGTTGAGGTTGAAGGCCATGTTCTTTAAGGGTAAAAACGGGTGGTCGGCATACCACTGGCTTCCCAACATGCCCATTTCCTCTGCCGTGCAGGCGAGAATCAGCACAGAACGTTTTGGTGGATTCGCAGCGAGTTCTTTGGCCGCCGCCATCAGTGCTACCACGCCGATGCCGTTGTCCCGGGCCCCATTGAAGATGCTGTCTTGTGGTGTGAAGGCACCGCCGCCTTGCTTGCCCATACCCACGTGGTCGTAGTGTGCACTGAGCAAGATGTACTCCGATTTAAGTGTTTTATCGGTTCCCTCAATGACACCTATTATGTTGTTCGCAAACAATTCTTGGGAATCTCCTGCCTCAATTTTTAGGTGCGCAGTGGGGTGTTCTTGGCCTTTTACCAAAGACAAAATGCCAGGATTTTGCTCCTGCACCCAACCATATACGATACTTCCGCTGGTATCGTACGAGGAAACTTCCATGCGTTCTTTTCCAAAATAGCCTTGTACAAACGGCCACGGCAAGGCCATTCTGTATGCCTCCAACAAGGCCACTGCTCCATGTCCAGCAGCGATTTGCTGCTTTTTTTGCATTGCATTGAAAACGTCCGAAGGGCTGTTCCCATCAGGTGTACCCGTGATGGTGAGCACTATTTTTCCTTTTACATCGAGGTTTTTGTAATCATCAACGCCCATGGCTTCATCCACCCAGCCATAACCAGCGAATACAATTTCGGTATTGATGTCAATTTGTTTGTCCTTGATAATCATCAATTTATCACCAGAATTAAAGGTGGTGGATGCGATAGTAAGGGTCGCCGACTTCGGTGGTTTTGTATTGATGAATGGTACTTTTTGAATGAAATCCGTTCTGCTTGGAGCGGGTTTCACTCCATAACTTTCTAGTGCTTTCACGATAAAATCGGCTGCCATTTGCTCGCCAACGGAGCCAGTGCGCCGCCCGCCCAGTTCATCGGAGGCGATGTATTTCAGGTTAGTCTCGACTTCGTTTTTCGTGAAATTGAATTGGGTTTGCTGGGCGAAAATAGGCAAATAGAGTAGTGCAAGAAAGCCAAATGCGGCGTAGAATTTCATAAAAGGAATTTGATTTGAAGCAATTTTTGGCAAAAGTAGGATAAACGCAAATTGAAGCAGGGTGTTCGGCGTGCCAATTCCATTAAGACTATGTTTGCAAATGCCCAAAACAAACTTTGCTATCTTTGCCCCCTAATTAATCACAAAAATTTTAACGATGAAAAAAATGATGTTTTTCTTGTTGGGCATTTTTTGCTTTTCAGCCATTAAGGCGCAAGATTTAAAAACTGAGAAGGATTCTGTCAGCTATTCACTTGGTGTTCTGATTGGGCAAAACCTGACCAAACAAGGACTTGCTGATATTGATGTGGCGCTTTTTTCAAAAGCATTTCAAGATGCCTTAGCCGGAAAACCTACCCTTTTGCAACCCGTTTCGGCGAACAAATGCGTCAATGATTTCACGAACAAAGCGAAGGAAGCTAACAAGAAAACGGCCATGGCCGAAGGCACTGCTTTCTTGGCCAAAAATGCCGAAAAACCTGGTGTCATCACCTTGCCTAGTGGCCTCCAATACGAAGTAATCACAGATGGCACGGGTGCAATTCCAAAATCAACCGACAAAGTGAAAGTCCATTACACAGGCAAATTGCTTGACGGAACCACTTTCGACAGTTCAGTTGACCGGGGAGAGCCGATCGTTTTTCCAGTGACGGGCGTAATCCAAGGCTGGATTGAGGCGCTCCAACTCATGAAAGTTGGTTCGAAATGGAAGCTGTACATACCGCAAAACCTCGCCTACGGAGAGCGTGGGGCTGGAGCTCAAATCGGGCCATATTCGACCTTGGTTTTCGATGTTGAATTACTGGGAATAGAATAAGAACTTTCTGCCGTGAAATGCGAGCCAATCTGCGGATTGGCTCGCATTTTTCATTTTACTCGCTTCGCAAACGCCCACCAATGCACATAGATATTATTACGGTTCACCCTGAACTTTTGGTCAGCCCGTTTGAGCACAGCATCATGAAACGTGCTCAGGACAAAGGGCTCCTAGATGTGCAAATTCATGACCTGCGCTTGTTTGGGCATGGTCGCCACCAGCAGGTGGACGACTACCAATTCGGAGGTGGGGCTGGCATGGTGATGATGGTGGAGCCGCTGGTTACTTGCATCGAAAAACTGCAGGAAAGCCGCCAATTCGATGAGATAATTTACTTGACGCCCGATGGTAAACGACTCAATCAGGGCATCACCAATCACCTCTCCTTGAAGCAAAACCTGCTGCTCATCTGTGGCCATTACAAGGGTATTGACGAGCGGGTTCGGGAGCATTTCGTCACCCTCGAAATCTCCATCGGAGACTACGTGCTTTCCGGCGGCGAACTACCTGCGGCGGTGCTGGTGGATGCCATCGGACGTTTGTTGCCAGGTGTGTTGGGTGATGAGACCTCTGCGCTCTTCGATTCTTTTCAGGATAACTTACTGGCACCTCCCGTTTACACCCGACCTTCGGAGTTCCGTGGCTGGAAAGTTCCTGAAATATTGATGTCCGGCAATTTTGGCAAAATTGAGGATTGGAGGAGCGAGCAAGCCCTCCAACGCACCGAAGAACGTCGGCCAGATTTATTGCAAAACCTTGATAATCAATGAATATAGAAGCCTTTCGGGATTATTGCCTTCGGAAAAAAGGTGTAGAAGAAACCTTTCCTTTCGATGAAACAACACTTGTATTCAAAGTGATGGGGAAAATATTTGCCATCACCGGGCTGGATGCTGAGGAGTTTAGAGTAAACCTGAAAAGCGACCCCGATAAAGCTATCGAGCTTCGAGAGGAACACCCCGAAGACATCATACCCGGGTGGCACATGAACAAAACCCACTGGAACACGGTGTATTTTGAAAGAAGCTTGGACGATGGTTTTTTAAAAAAATTGGTTGACCACTCCTACGATATCATCGTTTCCAGCTTGCCAAAAAAGACGAAGGAAGAACTCGCCAATCTTTAATTTCAATCCACTGAATTTTGGAAAAAACGCAGCAAGTTGACTACCTCATCGTCGGCCAAGGGCTGGCCGGAACGCTGCTTTCCCATTTCCTTTTGCTTGAAAATCAACGAGTTGTGGTGTTGGACTTTCCGCATCCTGGTCGCACGTCCAATATCGCAGCGGGTTTGGTGAACCCGGTGACTGGCCGCCGGATTGCGAAGAGCTGGCGGTTTGAGGAATTGGCCAGTTTTGCAAAGCAAACCTACCAAGAACTTGAGGCCATTTTGGGGGTAAAACTTTGGCACGATCGCCGAATTGTCCGTGCACTGCACAGCGTCTTCGAGGAGAATGAGTGGATGCGACGAAGCGGCTACCCAGAGTTTCAAGCCTTCATGAATGACGCCCCAGATACCACCGAATTGGTTGGTAAAATGCAGCAACCACATGCCTGGGGCGAGTTACTGGGATCTGCCCAAGTGGCCATGCCTTTGCTGATTGAGGTTTGGCAAAAGCGACTGATGGAATTGGGTGTTTTTTATGAAGAAAACATTGATTACCAACGAATTAGGCAAGAAAACAATGCTGTGGTTTATGGTTGTTGGGCTGCAAAAAAGCTCATTTTTTGCGAAGGTGCGAAGGTCGTTGATAACCCATTTTTCAATCACCTTCCGTTTTTGCCCACTAAGGGTGAATTGTTGTTGCTGCGGATTCCTAGCCTGCCTGAGCAGCGGATTTTGAAGCATAAACTGTTTTTCGTGCCGCTTGGCAATGAACTTTTTTGGGTTGGTTCTACCAGTCGCTATGAGTTTGATGGCCCTTTGCCGACCGAAGATGGTCGAGAAAATCTGTTGGCGGCGCTGAGGCAGTCACTTACGATTCCTTTTGAAGTGGTGGAACATTTGGCAGGCATCCGACCCACAGTTGCTGATTTGCGGCCATTTTTAGGGCTGCATTCAGAGAATCCAAGCCTAGGTATTTTTAATGGTTTGGGAACAAAAGGAGCTTTGATGGCGCCCTTTTTTGCGAAGCAAATGAGCGATTACTTGCTTGGAAAAGGTCAATTGGAGCCTGATGTAGATATTTCAAGATTTGTCGAAGGAAGACGCAGCGGGCATTTTTTTACAAAAAAGGATTCAAAAGCCTAGTAACTGCATTTTGGGATTTTGCAGGTTTAGTAGCAGTTTTCATATTTTCTGTGCGATAAAATTCCGTAGCTTTGGCATGTCCGAAAACAAATTGCAGACCATGAAACGTAGAAAATTTATCCAACAACTGGGCTATTCTGCCCCATTGGCATTCACCCTGCCCACCTTGCTTTCTTCCTGTAAAAAAAATGGAAAAGAGGACGAAGACGGCATCGTCAAGGTCAATAAATTCAAAGATTACACAGTAGTTATATTAGGTGCAGGTGCAGCTGGGTTGTATGCTGGCTGGTACTTGCAGGAGCGTGGCTTCGATGTGAAGATTTTGGAGGCATCCGACAGGGTAGGGGGCCGGATTCGCCCACTCAGCGGCTTCGCCGATTTCGACATCGAACTTGGGGCGGAGGAAATTCATGGGAACAATTCGGAATGGTACCGCATCGCTACAGAGCAGGTAAAGGCCAAGCTCAATGACGTTTCAAAGGATAATTACTATTTTTTCAAACAGGATTTCACCGACCAAACCGAGCCAGCCCTGAAATCAGAATCGTTGGCCAATCAATTTCAGGAGTTCACCAAAACCATTCAGTTCGTTGACAATGCCCCAAACTATTCTGGGGCGGACTTAACCGTTGAAAACGTGTTCTCGACTACTGGCATTTCATGGAACATGTTTGGCGTCGCCAATGGGTTATTGGGAAATGAATATGGAACCTCCAACAATAGGTTGAGTATCAAAGGGTTAGCCGAGGAAGATACCCTTTGGACGGCTGGGGACGAAAGCTATGAACTCAAAAACATGACCCTGCTTTCGGTCTTGGAGACGAAGTGCGCCGCCATTTTGCCGAAGGTGCAAAAGAATGCCCAAGTCAAAAAAATAGATTACACAGGAGACAAAATCACCCTCACCGACCAAGCCAACAAGACCTATCAGGCCGACCGTGTCATTTTAACAGTACCGCTAACCGTGCTCAAAGATGGCGACATCAGTTTCAGCCCGGCCCTGCCTTCAACGAAAGCGGATGCCTACTCCAATATCGGGATGGGCGGTGGCGTAAAAGCCATTTTCAAGTTTAGCACGGCTTTTTGGAAGGGTATCACTTCGGATAAACTAGGTTCTGTCATCGGTTACAATGAAGTCCCTGAACTTTGGGCGACTGGGGTTGGTAGGGGCAACACGCCCATTTTGACGGCTTTTATCATGGGCGAAAAGGGTGAACAGTTTAGTTCGATGAGCTCAGACGATGCAAAAGGCTTCCTGCTGGGGCATCTGGACAATATTTTTGGAAACAATATTGCTTCGCAAAGCTTGCTTCAAGATGGGTTTCACTTAATGGATTGGGGGAAAATGCCTTATATCCGAGGAACGTATTCCTATCCGATAGTAGGCGGCGGCCTCATTTTCAGGAAGGAACTTGCCGCCGATGTGGATGGCAAATTGTTCTTCGCTGGAGAGGCTACCCACTTCGCAGGGCATAGCGGCACGGTACATGGTGCGATAGAAACCGGGATTAGGGCAATTGGAGAACTTGAGGCGAGTATTACCTGATAACTTGGTAAATCTTCTGAATGAACGTATTTATTTTTATCGAAAAGAAATTTAATTTTTATATTTTCTAATTTTTAGAATTATCGCTAAGTGTAGTACCGTAAATTCACCTTGAATTTGGATTAAAAAACGGGTCAAAGAAATTTTTTTTTAATTTTTTTTTAATTCTATGCTAGTTTGGTACGAATCTTTCAATATCTTTGACCCAGAGAGAAAGAGAAAGATTTTTAACCCTTAGCTACCAAGACATACTTTGATTTTGCCATTCCTATTGGCGATTTTTTTTTAAGGCGTAGTTATGCCTTTTCTGCATTAGAGTTTCTTCCCATGGCGTCAATTTGATGCCCAAAATTTCCACTAGACTTTTTTTTTGTAACCGACTAAAACACAGAGCGCGTGAAACCGACTTTGCTCATTACGCTGTTCTTGGCAATTATCTGTCAAGTACAAGCACAAACGATTTTTGTCCGTCAGGGATCCATGGGAAATGGAACATCTTGGTCTGATGCAGCAGGCGATCTTGCCGTTGCGCTCAACCAAGCAGTAGCTGGCACCCAAGTATGGGTAGCTTACGGTACTTACAAACCAACTTCCATTAATGACAGGAACGCTTCCTTCCAAGTGAATGATGGCGTTAAACTTTACGGCAATTTCAATGGAACCGAGACTTCCATCGAACAACGCACAAATACTGCAAGTGCTACTATACTAAGTGGTGAAATTGGCCAACCTGGTCAAGCTGATAACTCTTACAATGTAGTTTTTATGAAAAATGCAGGTGAAAATACCGTGATTGATGGTTTCGTGATTACAGCTGGCAATGCAAACAGCCCAGCAACTGAAGGTCAAAAGACTCGTTGCGGTGGTGGAATGTATATTGATGGTGAAAACGGCAGCAGCAAACCAACTATTACCAACTGTGAGTTCCGCAACAACTTAGGTCGTGACGGTGCCGCAGTTTACAACAACGGTCGTAAAGGAGAAAGCAGCCCAGTATTCGTAAACTGCACATTCAAAAACAACGAGGCAGGTTTGGACGGCGGTGCGATGTACAATGATGGAAGACTGAAAGGAAAAAGCAATCCATCACTCACCAACTGCACATTTGAAAGGAACATGGGTACTTACGGCGGTGCAATCTGCAATGCAACTGAAGATGGTACTTGCAATCTGACATTGGAAAACTGTACTTTCAATGAAAATGCAGCTTACCTACGTGGAGGAGCAGTTTTCAGCCTGAACGGTGACGAAAAATGCTATATGGAACTGTTGAACTGCAAGTTCACCGCAAATTATCCTGATGACCAGAATATGATTTTTATGACAACAGCATCAAGGGAAAGTGCTTACAAGGTAAATGGTAATTAAGTGCAAACAAACCTATGGAACGAGCTTCCGAATCCAAACAAAACGACTATACCAACTAAAAACATGATTCGCTAGCAATGTAAGTTCCACGATTTTTTTTCCTAAAACTGGTAAGGGTGTTCAAGTTTTAAACTTGAACACCTTTTTTTATTTCCCCACCTCCTGTTATCTTTCCCGATTGAATTTTGAGATTTCAGCTTAAAACATCCATTTTTACTAAAAACTGGAATAAATATTTCGCCCAAGATAATGGCAACCCCACACGAAATACTCAAGCAATATTGGGGGTTTGACGAATTCAGGCCCTTGCAAGAGGACATCATCCGCTCAACCATGGCTGGTAACGATGCACTTGCCCTACTGCCCACTGGCGGAGGAAAATCCATTTGTTTTCAAGTGCCAGCACTTTGCATGGATGGGGTTTGCATTGTGGTTTCCCCACTGATTGCGCTGATGAAAGACCAGGTTTCCAATTTGAAAAAAAGGGAAATCCAGGCTGAAGCTATTTTTTCAGGAATGGCCTACCGGGAAATTGACCGCATTCTCGACAATGCCGCTTACGGAGGCATTAAGTTTTTATACCTCTCGCCAGAGCGGTTGACGACCGAATTGGTGAGGGAGCGAATCAAAAAAATGAATGTAAGCCTGTTGGCGGTAGATGAAGCGCACTGTATTTCGCAATGGGGCTACGATTTCCGACCGCCTTACCTACAAATTGCGGAAATACGGGAGCTGATTCCAGAGGTGCCAGTGCTGGCGCTCACTGCTACGGCTACTCCTGCGGTTGTTGAGGATATTCAAGAGAAACTGCTTTTTAAGAAGAAAAATGTCTTTCAAAAAAGCTTTTCTAGGGCCAATTTGTCTTACGTTGTTTTACCAGAAGAAAACAAAAATGCCCGCCTGCTTGATATTTTACGCAAGGTCAAGGGCTCTGGCGTCGTCTATGCTCGCAACCGCAAAATGACGAAGGATGTCGCCAAATTTTTAGTGGAGAACAAGATTTCCGCCGATTTTTACCACGCTGGCCTACCGCCTGACGAGCGCTCCAAAAGGCAGGAGGATTGGATTGCTGGCAAAACTGCCATCATGGCGTGCACCAACGCATTCGGAATGGGCATTGACAAACCGGATGTACGGACAGTGGTTCACTTGGACTTGCCCGACAGTCTCGAAGCCTATTTTCAGGAAGCGGGCAGGGGAGGGCGGGATGGCAAAAAATCTTATGCAGTTTTGTTGTACGCTGAGGAAGATAGGCGAAATTTGGAGCGGAACCTCACCAATGCGTTCCCCCCACTCCAAGACATTCGGCAGACCTATCGGGCGCTGGGCAGTTATTTTCAATTAGCGGTAGGTGGTGGGGAATTTCAAAGTTTCGATTTTGATATCGCTGATTTTTGCAAAAACTTCAAGTTGGAAGTGATGAAAACCTATTCCTGCATCAAGATTTTGGAGCAGGAAGCCTGGATTTCATTGACGGAATCTGTTTGGATGCCATCGAGTTTCATGGTGTTGGTGACCAGGGAACAGCTCTATGATTTTCAGTTGAAAAACCCAGTTTTGGATGGCGTCATCAAATCCTTGTTGCGGCTGACGGAAGGAGCATTTCAACATTTCACGCCGTTTCAGGAGGCGGCGGTAGGGCGACTGCTGAAAACGACCCCCGACAAGGTAATGCCCGCCATCTTTCATCTGCACAAGGAGGGAATCATTGACTACCGCCCGATGAAGGACAAGCCTCAACTTACTTTCATAAAAGAGCGGGTGGATGCCAACAACCTGACCATTGACCAAGCGGCTTATGACCTGCGGAAAGAACGACACAAAAAACGTATCGAAAAGGCCATTGCCTATGCTACCACGGCCCGTTGCCGGAGCCAACAATTGTTGGAATATTTTGGGGAAGAAGGCCCGACTTGCGGTATCTGCGATGTCTGTCTCGCACGGGCAAAAGCTGGGCTTTCTGCTGACGATTTTGAGCGTTATAAATTGAAAATAAAACAGTTGGTAACTGCGGAGCGAATCACCGAGCGGCAACTTTTGGAAGCGTTTTCATCCAATCGGCAAGCCAATATTTTACAAGCACTTGCCTTCCTGATGGATGAAGGTGAGCTCACGGTAGCGGATGGATTTTTAAAATGGAAACCCGAAAAATGAAGCGAATCATTTGCACTGTCAGCAATGACTTGACCTTCGACCAGCGGATGATTCGCATTTGCAGCAGCTTGGCTGGGGCAGGTTACGAGGTGCTTTTGGTAGGGCGAGAACTTCCGACAAGCCGCCCAATTTCAGCCCAACCATTTGAACAAAAACGGCTAAAACTGTGGTTCAAAAATGGCAAGTTTTTCTACCTCGAATTGAACTTCCGGCTGCTGTTTTCCCTGCTGTTTTCAAAATTCGACATCATCTATGCGGTGGATTTGGACACGCTACTGCCCGGTAGGCTTGTGGCAGCTTTGCGCAGCAAAAAAATAGTCTTCGATGCCCATGAATACTTTACCGAATTGCCAGAACTGATGGAAAGGCCAGTAACCAAAGGCGTTTGGGAGTTAGCTGCAAGGCTTGCAATTCCTGGTCTGTGCAACGCCATCACGGTTTGTGCAAGTTTGGCCGAAATTTTTGAGGAGCGTTATGGCGTCCATTTTGAAGTAATTCGGAATGTGCCAATGCCAAGGGCTATTCCTGAACGAAGTCCAAATTCAAAAACTCCGTTCATCCTGATTTACCAAGGTGCACTGAACGATGGGCGAGGCTTGGAGGAAAGCATTTTGGCCATGAAAAAATTGGCCGACGCAGAACTTTGGATTTGCGGAGAAGGTGATTTGTCAACTCACTTGCGGGATATGGTACATAAAAACGACTTGTCAAATTCGGTGAAATTCCTCGGTCAAGTGCCGCCGGACGAACTTGCAAAACTCACCGCCAAAGCCGATTTGGGACTTAACGTGCTGAAAAACAAGGGCTTAAACTACTACTATTCGCTTGCCAACAAAGCCTTTGATTACGTGCAGGCAGGTTTGCCTTCCTTGAACATGGCCTTTCCTGAATATATTCGCCTCAACCAGGAATTTGAAGTTTTCCATTTAATTGAAAAACTAGACCCTGCAGCCATTGCTGCCGCAGTGACCCATTTGCGAAGCGACAAAAAGGCTTATGAAACGATGACCGCAAATTGCAAAATAGCAGCTAAAACCTTGAACTGGCAGATGGAGTCCAAGCAACTGGCAACTTTTTTCGAGCATTTGACTTGAACGGATGTTCGTCCAATGGTTCAAAGCTCTTTTAACGTGTCCGATAATGAAGTGTCGTTGGCCTCCAATTGGGCAGGCGGGTTTGCCTTGTTCAATTCGAGTTTGAACTGAAAATTGTTGATGACCATGCTGAGTCCCATGAAGTTTGATGTAAGGGAATCAACGGAATAGGTAATTGGTGTATCGCCCTTCTGATTGATTTGGTTATCCGAAAAACTGTACTGGTATTCCTGCTCCATGGTGGTCGGAGTAAGGTTCGTTTTCATGGTCCCAGCCTCCTGAAATTCGTAGTATGTGCCGGTCAGGGTCTCGGTTTCCTTTCCATTTCGGAAGCCCTTGGCGATTTCCCAACGGCCAATGAGGTCAGCTTTGTTCAGTTCCACTTTTTTTGGCCCATCAGGTTGACAGGACAATAAAAAACTGGTTGCTAAAAGGGCGGTGAAGGCAAAATTGGAAGACATCTTTTGGAGAGTTGAGCCTGGCCATTTCTGATTTGGATTTGACCGGGTGGTTGATTTTTTTTGAAACAATTAGTGAATTGCTTGCTTTCGCAAATTTTTAATGCGGCAAAATTACGCAAATCCTGATATTTTACAATCACCTCACAAAACCTCCAAGAAAGACTGATGCCAATGTAATTGGAGGGCTTTCATTCCTTTCAATTCTTGGGACTAACCCCTTTTCTCATTGCCTAGCATGGGTTTTGCAATTTTTGAAAACTTGCCAATCTAATACCTTCCGTCAAGCATTTATGCAAAAAAACTGAACACTGATTCATCCATGCCCTTTCAGGAAAAACTTAACATACTCCTCAAGACTGGGATTTCGCCAAATCAATCCTTTACTGATAAACGGGATATTCTTTTTACCAATATGGCAGCTTTTGCACTTACAGTTGCCTCTATTTTGGTCACTATTGCTTACCTGAGCTTTGGGTTTTATTTCGGCGCTTTAATTCCAGTGCTGGTTGCACTCCTGTTAAATGTGGCTTACCCACTTCAGCGTTTGGGCTATAATTTTCTCGAAAAAATAGCGGTCTGGTGAATCCCAATGCTTGGGTCTGTAATTACCTCAGTGCTGTTTGGGATAGCCGGGAATCCCCATTTCTGCATCATCGGAATGCTGGCAACCAAAGTGCAATTTTTACTGGTCACCTACCATGTCGGCCTTTTTGTAGGGGTAGCAAGCTACATCACTTACCATCCACCTTTGATACCAGAGAACGATTCCATTGAACTTGGTTGGGCAAATTCAAGTATTTTCCTGTTGTCATTGAGTGCGCTGATTATGGAGTTCCAACGGCATAACCTCCGCTACGAAAGCAAAATAGCCCTCCTGATGGAGTCCGTAGCAGCCCATTCGGCTACTTTGGAAATACAGAAAGACCAGATTGAAAAGCAGGCGCAAGAATTGCAGTTTTCAAATCAAGTGTTGAAAAAAGAAGTACAGGAGAAAGAGGTCGCTCAGTTGCAGTTGATTACTTCCAACGAAGAGCTCAAACATTACGCCTATGTAGCCTCCCACGATTTATAAGAACCGCTGCGGACCATAGCGAGCTTTACCCAACTCATTCAACGAAGGCACAAAGAACAATTTGATGACACCTCCAATGAATACTTCCAATTTGTTGTGGACGGCGTTTCCCGCATGTCTCGACTGTTGGATGACCTGTTGGAGTTCTCCCGTTTGAACCGTCAGTTTGATACCCAAGAAACCGACTTGAACGAACTGATATCGCTGGTAAAACATACCCTCAAACACCAAGTGGAGGTTACGGGTGACCAAATTGTCTCAACAAAACTTCCTACAATTCACTTGAATGGTCAGCAGTTTTCCCAGCTTTTTCAAAACTTGATTTCCAACAGCTTGAAATTCAGTCGGGAGCAAGCGCCTTTGGTTCATATTGAATATCAAGAATTGGACACTGAACATCAGTTTTTTGTCAAGGTCAACGGCATTGGCATACCTAAAGAATATCAGGAAAAAGTTTTCGTCCTATTCTAACGCCTACATAACAGGGCTAAATACGACGGCTCCGGCATCGGCCTCACCATCTGCCGAAAAGTGGTGCAAAACCACGGTGGAAGAATCTGGCTGGAGCCTTCCACTGGCCAGGGCATCGTGTTAGGTTTTTCGACCCTTTCCACAGATAAAATCTGCGTGCATCAGTTAAATCTGAAGTTTAAACGCACGAACACGTTGTTAGATATTTTTGAGTACTTCAAGAAGCAGGGAATCATTCCAGGCTACTTATTTTCTCATGGTCTTCAGGGAGTTTTTCCCTTTGCTTTTCAACAACGCCTATAGGGCCAATTTCCTCATTATTGCCATATTTTCTGGTGCATTTCCTTCCCTTAACCTTTGCCGGTCCTCGTTGAAAACGACATCGAGTTGCCAATGCAGCTGGTTTTCAATGCTCCAATGTTTGCGGGCGCACCTTGCAAAATATTCGGCGTTTCTCGCCCTGCTACTAATATAAAAACGGGTCTGGAAAGTGGCCTTTTCCTTACCGTTCTTAAAACTCCGTTCGGCTTCCACCATGACTACCCTTTTGCTGTCCTCCCAATTTAGGGATTCATCGATGCAGGTCAGGTCATCGCATACATAGGTTGTCCGTTTTCAATCCTTCCACCGCTATAGTCCACTTCTGAATGGACATCCATGTGGCATTTACGTTTTCCCATCCAGTCCCGGGCCTCTTCGTACAGCCCTTTTTGGTTTTTCTTTAAGGCCAGCAGGTAATCGCCTCCGTTCGAGCGTATGAGGGCAGCCACCTTTTTATCACAGCCCATAGCATCTATGCTGACCAGGGCACCCCTGACATCAATCGCCCCTACCAGCTCTGGGATGGCCGTCTTTTCGTTGCTCTTTTTATCCGTTTTTATTTGCCCCAGGGAAACAAGGTGCTCGGATGCCCAGGCACTTACTATACAGATGGTTGCGGTCTTTTTGCCACGCTCGCCCGTTGCCCTGAGTGCTTTGCCGTCAATGTTGACCTGATGCACAGACAGTGCTTTTA
Organism: Saprospiraceae bacterium; assembly: GCA_041752395.1. Lineage (GTDB taxonomy): Bacteria > Bacteroidota > Bacteroidia > Chitinophagales > Saprospiraceae > UBA6168. The sequence continues at coordinate 20,757 of JBGSWN010000124.1, forward strand.
CCACTTCTGCGGACCGTTCACGCAGACATTTTTCAAATGGCCCGGCATTCAGGTTCTGAAAGACCCGGCGGAACGTGTCATGTGAAGGGATGCCGTTGGGAAGCGGGACAAATTGCCGTAAAAAGTCCTCTTTTTCGACACCGTATTCAGCCATTTCCTCGAAATCATCCGCTAAGCTGAGTACGGCGCAAAAGGCTGTCACCAAAATTGAACTCAAGTAATGTGATACCTGGCTTTTCCTTCTAAAATCAGGTATGTCCTCAAATATTTCTACCAATTTCATCCCTAAAGGTAAGCTCTTGCGCTCGCCTTCTTTTCTAACAATGTTTTCGTGCGTTTAACCTATTAAATCTGTTAAATCTGTGTCCTATTAAAATCTCGCTCAGTCCTAAAGTTGACGACATTTACCGATAGCTATCGGTATCAAGTCGCCGCCCAACTTTCAACCAGTTTAATTTTTTTTCTTCGCAATATAAATAAGGTGGGTGGCACTTTCACCACCAGATTTAGGATATACCTTGCGTTTTATATCCATTATTTCAAAGCCGTTTTTAATAAAATTTTCTTCCAGAAATTCAGCTTGGTGGCAATATATGTACATCTTAAAACGCCCGTCACTGCTGGTTTCGTAGCCCGATTTTTCATAATCATCTTCAATAGCGCTACAATATAATAGCCCACCATCATTGAGTAATTCTGCGCAATCTTTTACCAGTTTAGCAGTTTCCTCTTTTGATAAATAGGGCAAACAAAAGCCGCAAACAATCCCATCAAATTTATTGGTTAATTGGTCAATATCCTGGCTATCCATCACTTCAAAACTAGCCATTGGATTATTTTTCTTGGCCAGTTCAATCATGTTCGGTGCCATATCAGTCCCCAAGATTAGAAAGTCGGGCCGTTTTTGCAACAGGTATCGGGTTATATTCCCCGGCCCGCAGCCGATTTCAAAGATACTGGCGTTAGGCTTTTCAATCAGCTGGATAAATGCATCGTAGGTGTCATCGTACAAATCCATATCCATGAACTTTTCTTGGTAGCTTTCGGCTAGGTTGTTCCAGACTTGAAGGGTAGGGGAGGCCATAACGAAGTTTTAATTGATGAAGAAAACGTTGCAATATTAGGCTTAAAAAGCAAATAATTTGATTGGTTTTCTGCCAATGAACAATAGGAAAGGGCCAAAGATTCCCAAATACAAACCCAAACCGACCATCCACAAACCCACCCTTGTTCCAACGATGGAAGCCGCTGCATCTTTGAATCAAAATTAATTGCAGCATGAAGAAAATCACATTTTTTATCGCATTCATCAGCATCCTGAGTAACCTCTCGGCGGCCACTTGGTACGTCGCACCAAACGGAAACGATAACAATCCCGGTAGCCTCAGTTCGCCGTTCAAGACCATTCCGGCGGCCATCGAGGCGGCTTCGCCGGGAGATGTAATTGAGCTGCGCAACGGCAGCTACACGTCGAATGAAATCCGGGTGACGAAAAGCAACCTGACCATCCGCAGCTATGCGGGCGAGTGGGCGGTCATCACTGCCCCGACCAACGTGGAGGATATTGCCTCCTGCATCTGGTACAATGAACCGGCGGTGACAGGCGGCACGCTGGAGCGCCTCGAAATCGTGGGTGGCTACTACTACGGCGTCAGCTTCGAGACCAACTGGGACTGGGGTGAGCCGACCCGCAAGGGCGTGAGCAATATCACCATCCGCAATTGCAAAATCCACGACACGGGCCGGGACTGCATCAAAATCAAACCCGCCTGCAATGGCATCCAAATCATCGCTTGCGAACTGTACAACAGCGGCGTAGGTATCTCAAATTCTACTGCCAATGGCGGCCCCAACGCCGAGGGCATTGACAACGTGAACGGCGATGGCATGGTGGTGCGCAACTGCTATATCCACAATATCAGCACCTCCGGCGTCTATGTGAAAGGCGGCGTCAAGGATTGCATCATCGAGGAAAACCTGATTTACGGTGTGCAAGAAGGCGGCATTTTGATGGGTTTCTACACCGATGCCGAGTTCTTCGACCAGGACGGCACGAACCCTGCCTTCTACGAGTGCCAGTACAGCCTCGCCCGCAACAATATCGTCTATAACACGGGCGGCGCAGGCATCGGCTTTTTTGCGGCCCGCAATTGCTCGGCGTACAACAACACGGTGGTCACGGGTTCCGGCCAGTTCCATGCGCCGCTTTATTTTTCGCCCGGCGAAATTTGGATTGACGACAATACGACGCTTACCCCTCCAAATTTCAATGTCCAAGCCTACAACAATATTTTCTTTGATCAAAGCGGTACGGGCGACGAGGATTACACGGTTCAAATTCGGGAGGGTGGCATGTCTGGTACTAACCTGATTGACCGCAATATTTACCATAAAACCAGCGGCTCCGCCAAGTTCGATGATGGGGTAAGCTGGCCCGCCCTAACTTTTGCCCAGTGGAAATCGCAACTAAGTTTCGATGCAAACAGTCAAGAGACTAATCCATTGATTGACAATAATTTGCACCTAAAATCCAACAGCCCTGCCATTGATGCCGGACAGGCTTCACCCGCTGCCCGTGACTACGATGCACAGCCCCGCAGCGGCAATCCTGATATTGGTGCAGATGAGTTTGGCAACGGAAACACGCTGCAAGTGCCTCCGCCAAACGGTACCATCGGCACAGGCGTGGATGCGGCTTTGACGGCAGCACACGATTTATTGGGTGAAATGGACGTGACGCTTTACCCCAATCCGGCCAGCCATGAAATCCGGGTGGAAATGGCGGATATGGGCGAGGTTTTATTGACGCTATATGATAAAAATGGGCGTGCAATAAAACAAGTGAATGGTTCAAATATGGCCATAAATGGCTTGCCTTCTGGCATTTATTATTTGAGCATAAAAACCAGCATTGGCGAAGGGTTCAGACCTTTAATGGTAATTCAATAAATCATTTTAATTCATCAAAATTTCGGTACCATGCTTAATTCATTTTTAAGATTAACATCCTTCTTGACAATAGCGCTGCTCTCCACCGCATCCATGTGCAACAAGGACGACGACAACGTCACCAATCAGCCGGAATACACCTTCCTTTTGGGATATTGGAAACTAAAGAGCGGCGCTACTTATGCCAAAAAAGCGGATGGAACCACTATCACCACAGCCACTGTAAACCCGGGCGTTGTTGCCTACGAGTTTTTTGCCGACGGAACGTTCACTAGCCACGACCTGACGGGCGGCTTTCCCCCAGAAGGCGGCACTTGGAAGCTCGAAGTCAACGCCCTCCAAAATGGTGACTTCGACAATGGCACCTTGTCCATTACCACACCGTCCACTCAATCAATGGCAGGTGAGTTTGTCGTGGATGCAGACGGTTCCATAAAATATAGCATTGAAGATATTTCAAACCTGAATGACGGTTCAAAGCCCATTTTCCTCCTTGGCACCAAGAAGTATGAGGCATATCCTTACGCCGAAAACTGGGCAACTTATGAATATCAAAAGGAATGATTTTAGCGGCTTGATGAGGGTTTTTCAAGTTGATAAAACGCTGGTCATCAACCCTTATCTACTTTTTATCAACCTTTATCAACTTAAAATATGCAACGCAGAGATTTCATCCTCACATCCTTGCTGTCTTTTCCAGCTTTTGCCTGTTCAACATCACGCCGTACGAATGGGCAATCAGCCAAGGCATTTGTTGTAAAATCGGGCGACAGCCGTTTCCACCAGCCGACGCCATTTAATGGTGTGAACCCCAATGACTTGAAGGTTTCGAGTAAAGATACGGCGGGCAAGTTGTCCACTTTCTATTACCAAGGCGTGGAAAAAGTCGGGCCGGGGCTGCATTCGCACCAGTTTCAGGACGAAATGTTCTTTGTGTTGGAGGGCGAATATGTCTTCCAAGTGGGCGAAGAACGGCAGTTACTGCAAGCGGGCGACCTGATTTTCCTGCCCCGCACCGTGCCGCATACATGGGTGCAAATTAGTGACCGGGGCAAGTTGTTCTACTTCCTTCAGCCCGCTGGAAAAATGGAGGAGTTCTTCTTGAAACTGACCGAACTGGATGGCAAAGGCACCCGTGAGCAGTACGAGGAGCTGGGTAAAATGAGCGGCATCGCCAACCACGGCCCAGCAATTTCCGCCACGGAGAAGCATGTTTTTGCTGCGCAACTGAGCAATGGTTTTGTGATACGGGCAGGCCAAGGCCGTTTTGCGGAGCGCACCGTCATAAATGGAAAAAACCCCAATGATATCAAGGTTTCTGGCAAGGACACGGGCGGCGAACTGTCCGTTTTCGAGTACCACGGCAATGAAAAAGGTGGCCCGCCGATGCATATCCACCCACATCAGGATGAGGTTTTTTACATTTCCGAAGGCAGGTTTCTGTTCCAATGTGGCGACGAGAAATTTACCCTCGGTGAGGGCGACATGATTTTCCTGCCGAGGGCCGTGCCGCATACCTGGGCGCAGTTGGAGGACGTGGGCAAGCTGCTCTTCTTCTTCCAGCCCGCCGGAAAGATGGAGGACTTTTTCCGCACCATCGGAGGAAACAAAACGCTGGCCGCTGGCCTCGACCCTTTCAAGGAACATGACATGGAAGTGGTCGGCCCGCCAATAAATTTTTAACTTGTAAATCAATCAGTTATAAAAAATGGAGGCGCACAGCGTTGTCGTGTTTCTTAGGGCGGTTGATGGTAAAGTACACGTCCGCATGAACCAAGTTGAGTGCGTAAGCCAACTGGCCGACACATCCGCCATGTAGTGCTTGGCCAGACGGCATATACCCGTGACATTGAACCGCTTGGACATTTCGGAATAATTTGGACAAAATCAATCTTTTTTGCCCCCAAGCCCGCCACGGCCAGTCAAAAACCAGATACGCCCAAACAAAAAGCCGACCACACCCAATCCGTTATTTTTTGTCAACTTTGTGATTGTCATACCCAAATCACGATGATGCGTGTACCACTTATCGTTTTACTCCTAGTCGGTTGGCTGGTTTCCCATGCCCAGCCCCTGCGCCACTTCGCCCACTGGACGGAGCGCGACGGCATGAGTAGCAACAACGTCCGCGCCATCCTCCACGACCGGCAAGGGTTCCTCTGGGTGGGTACCGATAAAGGGCTGAATCGGTTCGACGGCCACACGTTCCGCACTTATCTGCCCGATGCCAAACGGCCCACGCAGACCGTCAGCAATGAGGTCATCCACGACATCAAGCAGGATAGCCGCGGATTTATCTGGATCGCCACCGCCAACGGCCTCAATCGCTACGACCCTCGCTCCGAAACCTTCCGCGTCTGGACCCACACCGATGCCAGCCCCAATACCCTGCCCAGCGCTCTTGTTTGGCACATCCACATTGGAGCGGACGATGAGCTTTGGCTTGTTTGTGATAACCGCGACCTCTGTCATTTCGATCCCATCACAGAAACGTTCACC
>JBGSWN010000125.1:0-1747 GCA_041752395.1 Saprospiraceae bacterium
GTGCTGACGAAGATTGACATGTACAATTTCGAAGGCAGCTTCGAGGGCTGGGTGCGCAGAATTATGATTAACGAAAGCCTGATGCACCTGCGCAAGGCCAACCCGTTCAAGTACGCCGAGGAAATCAACCCAAATATTGACCTCGGCGAAGAATCGAACGTGGTGGAACGGTTGGAATCGGAGGACATTCTCGGCTTGCTCGATGAATTGCCACCGGGTTACCGAACAGTCTTCAACCTCTACGTGGTGGAAGGTTACAAGCACCGGGAAATCGCCGATGAACTGGGGATTAGCATCAATACTTCCAAGTCGCAGTTGATTCTGGCAAAAAATCGGATGGAAGAATTAGTAAAAAAAAGGTTGAGAAAATATGAAGCTTGATAAAGCACTGATGATGAAAACATTAGCCATAGGGTTAATAATGTTTTTTGCCGCTGGATGTTCACCAAGAATATACAACAATGGCAGTAACTACGGTAACTATACTAGGCCATTTGTTGATAAAAAATTGGCCTATTTTGTTTGGGAAAACGATGCGTTCGTGGAGATAAAGCCAGAAAATCCACCCGTTTCAAAGTTGGGCGAAATGGGTTTCCTGAAGAGTCTCTACTACACCGTCAAGTATCCTCCCCTGGCTCGTGAAAATGGGGTTCAAGGAGCAGTAGTCATTTCCATCATCGTAGATGAAACGGGAAAAGTTTTAAGCTCAGAACTGAAGGAAGGCATTGGTGGCGGCTGTGATGAGGAATCAATGCGAGCCATTCAAACTCCTTTAGCAGCTGGCTTTGAGCCTTTCATTTGGAATGAAAAACCTGTTAAAGTCAGAATTGACATGCCTGTTAAATATCGTTTAGAATAACGAATTTTTAAATAAATTACACAATGAAATCCGGTAAGAAAATCTCAGAATTGTTTCAAGAAGGCAGCATAGGATTAACGATTCAGCCTTCCTCCCAAGCTTGGCAAAAGCTGGAAAGCCGCTTGGAAGGCCAGCCGAAGCAATCGGGCAAGGTAGTTTCCATGCGCTGGCTGATGGCCATTGCCGCCATGTTCGTCCTGATTGCTGGCATGTTTTTCATCAACAATGAAATAGGGAAAAACAATATTGCCTTCGGCAACGAACCTGCACCTTCCAATTTACAAGACCTCGTGAACACAGACGGCTGCAACCCTTTTTGTCTTTTGCTGAAAGAAAGGAATGAACTGCCGAGCTACTATGCGAACCCGGTCAGGAAATGAAAAATGGGGGCAAGCTCTTAGGTCTTGCCCCCATTTTTATTCGTAAAACTCACCCTTTGGCGTCTCCGCCAATTCCACAAAAAAGTCGCTGACCTTGGCCACGACGGCATCCAGATAGCGCTTCCCATTTTCGGCAGTTGACTCAAACGGATTGCCGACACCCGTATCTTTTGAGACCTGCGTCCATTCCCGCTGGGCGCTTACCCAGCCTTCTCGCATCGCCTTGAATTTCCATTTTTTATCAAAACCATCGCCAGCTTCCTCCAATGGCAGCACGAGATTTGGCTGAATTTCGAGCATCACGCTGGTCTCCATCTCGTCGGCATGGTCGCCATCGAGGTGGGTGAAATAGCCGGTTTTGTTCTCCACCTTGAACCAATTGATGGCACAAGTAAAAAGCTGCGGAAAGTGGAAAGACAGCTCCCGAACCATCGTCTTGAAATCATTGCCACCGTGACCGTTGAAAATGACCAACTTCGTAACTCCCGCCCGCACAAGCACATCGCAG
>JBGSWN010000126.1:0-5561 GCA_041752395.1 Saprospiraceae bacterium
AAAACAAAAACGGGAGGCTGTTTGCACAACCTCCCGTTTTTGAAACTTAAACTGCTTCGTTTACAATTGGCACCCGCCAGTAAACCCAGTAGCGTCGAAAGTTTCCTGCAAGAAGCCAACGTCGTTTCCTTCGTAGGCTTCAATGATGAGGCCGTTGTTGGCGCCGTTCCGAATCGGGCTACAATACTCGAAGAAGTAATAGCTATTGGCTTCGTTATTGACCCTAGCTGCGATTTGTTGGAATACGCTTGTCAACTGGTCCACAGAAGCTGCTTGAAAAAATCCGTTCCGACCCAGTTTTTGCAAATCTGGCACGTTGATTTCATTGCCCACACCAAGCGTAAACCAAGAAATTTCTTTTGGAGAATTGGCCACAGCGTCATAGGCGGTCTGTTTTGGGTAACGGTTTGCCCTATCTTCACCGTCTGTGAATACGACGACGGAAGCAGCAGCCGTAATGTTCGCAGCTTGGTAGCTCGCCAAAATTCCTTGGACAACCGTATTTGACTTTATGACAGCACCATACAAATCTGTCGAGTTGTCATTGCTGATGTTCTGTGTAATACCTTCAATGGCATCCTTCAAATCCACCAGACTATTCGTTACTGGCTGCAATTCATGCAGCACATCCTCGCCATCGAACCAATAGATTCCCATCGAAACGGAAGGGTCTGGAAGCGGTGGAACGATTTGTTGCACAAAGGCAGTCGCTGCACTTTTCACTTGTGAAAGTGACTGTTGTAAAACGCTACCGCTCAAGTCGAGTACAAGCACTGTGGTTTGATTAAAGACCTGTTCCCTGCCAGAAATCTTGCGTTTTGCCTCAAAAGCAGAGATGATACGGGGGCAACTGTCGTTGATGCCTCTTTCGTAAATCACGAAATTGTCTTCTTTCAAGTTACCGACAGGGTTGTTGTTCAAGTCGTTTACCTTGAAGAAAATGGAAACTTTGGAAGGTAGGCTGATGGTGGGGCCCTCCAGCAACGTAAGTTTGAGCTGCGTCTTATTGGGTGCTGTCCAACAATCGCTGAACTCGTTTTTGTTTTTCTTGCAGCTTTGGTTGAGCACAAGAATTGAAATTACTCCAAACAAAAAAATCAGATTTTTCATGGTAAAGAAGTTGGGTGAATGTTGAGAAGTTCAAAGTTATTCCAAAAATGGCTGAAATCCAGCCATATTCCCAGAACAAACGTCAAACTTGTTCGATTTGCTGTGTTTGTACTGACCCAAAGCATCGCTTTGCCCAGTTTGACCATTTGTATTTACCGGCCACAATCCAAATATATGCGACGGCAATTGCAAAAAAGGCCAGTAGCATTTCCGTCATATCCACGGATTTCATTTCAAAAATGGCTGCCGTTTTCAACGATGATGCTTCAAATGTAACGAATAAAGCGCTGTAAATATTGGTTGCAGCATGAACTCCGAGTGCTAATTCCAAACTATCGTCCACCAATGTGATGATTCCAAGAAACAAGCCAGTTCCGATGTAGTAAACCATTGTTGGAGCAACGCCAAATGCACTCACTTCCTCGTTCATCATGTGCAACAGCCCAAATAGGGCGCTGGTGAAAAAAAGTGGCACCCAACGAACAGGAATCACCAAGCTGATTCCTTGCATCAGATAGCCCCTGAACATCAATTCTTCCCAGGATGTTTGGAGTGGAAAAATGAGCAGGGAAATCAACAATAGGCCAGGGAATTTGTCGGGCTGAAAATGCAATTGGTAGTTATCAGGGTGCAAGCCGTACATGACCAATTCGGCGCAGGCTGTCAGCAACATCCAAAGGCCAAAACTGAACAAAATCTTACGCCAATTGATGCGTTCAAACGGGGTTATCAGCCAACGGAATTTCTTTTTGTGGATAAAAACCACGCTGAACCAAAGTCCCACCAAACCTCCAACGAAAGCAAGGAGCATAAAAAAGAGCGTGGCGTTTTGTCCAATTCCGGCTGGTTCGAAATTGAGGGTCTCGGCCATTTCCTGAATTTCAGATTCTTGGAAACCATTTGCCATCAAGTAAAGGTAAATGGGCATTTGCCCCGCCAAAACACCGAGCGTAATCACAAGGAGACTAATCAAATATCGCCACCATTGGCTTTGGCCCTCCCGGGCGATTTGTAGGAACATCTAGTTTGTTTTTTGAAACCGTGAAAATAGAAAAGCCCGTGAACTTCTCAATTCACGGGCTCTTGCAAGTATTTTTCTAGGAAAAATTATCCACCAAATCCACCTGTGCTAGCAGGAACGCTTTCTTCAGATGGCTTTGGATTTACTTTACCTTTGATGGTAAGTGTGTGCGTTGGGTTAGTTTCGTTGGTAGTCAACGTAACTGTTTTTTGGAATGGGCCAAGGCGTGCGATGTCGTAGCGCACTTCGATGTTGGCACTTTTGCCAGGAAGAATGGCCTCTTTTGGATAGCTAGGAACGGTGCAACCGCAGCTACCTTTTGCATTGCTAATGATGAGTGGCTCGTTGCCTGTATTCGTGAATTTGAAAACACGAACTGCCTCTGCGTCACTCTGCTTACCTTGAAGGATGTCACCGTAATTGATTTCGAGTACGTCGAATTTCATTTCTGGGCCACCAGTTGCCGGAGCATCTTGGGCTTGAGAAACAGTGGCGAACATGGCAAGGAATGCGAAAATTGAAAGAAAATTTTTCATTGAATATTAGATTTAATGTTAGTTGATGTCTTTAATGACGATACAAAAGTAGGTTCAATTTCTTTAAGGCGAAATAGGAGGGCCTTGATTTGGCGGTTAACGACATGTTAAGCGTGTTCGTATTGTTATTAACAGGATTGGAAAGAAAATCTTCTAAATAGCATCAGTAAAATCCCCAACTTTTCTATATTTTTGCGGCAAGTATCAGACTCCTATTAAAATTTTGTTTTGTTAATCATTGTTCATTTTAGCCCAAATTTCACCCAGCCCTTTTCACAAAAATAGCTTGACAACCAAATTTTTCCTTTATGATTGAATCTCCATTTTCAGAAATCATCGAAATCAAGAACAACAATTCAGTGGAAGACAACTACAAAACTGAGGTCCTGCATGATTTTTGGATTTGTTGCGTCAGCAGGGAAGCCAGTATTTTAGGAAGAAAAGAGGTCTTAGGAGGGAAGGCCAAATTTGGCATCATGGGAGATGGGAAGGAGGTGCCACAAGTCGCCATGGCGAGGGCCTTCAAAAAAGGGGACTGGCGCTCTGGCTATTACCGTGACCAAACATTGATGTTTGCACTTGGAATTGCTACGGTCGAAGACTTTTTCTCCCAATTATATGCTGATGCCGAAAACGACCCTTGGTCTGGCGGTCGTCAAATGAACAGTCATTTTGCTTCTAGGTCAGTTAATGAAAATGGAGAATGGGTTGACCATCGTTCCACCTTCAATATTTCCTCAGATATTTCAAGCACTGGCGGTCAAATGGCCAGGGCGGTTGGATTGGCTCTCGCTTCAAAAAGATACCGCCAACTGTCACATCTTTCCAATTCAACTCGCTTTTCGGATAATGGCAACGAAATCTGCTTCTGCACGATTGGGGACGCTTCCACTTCGGAAGGGGTGTTCTGGGAGGCCATCAATGCTGCGGGTGTTCTCAAAATCCCAATGATGGTTTCCGTCTGGGACGACGGCTACGGCATCTCCGTTCCGAAGGAATACCAGACAACGAAAGGCAATATTTCCAGTGTTTTGGAAGGATTCCGGATAAATGAAAACGGAGAAGGATTTGAAATCTATGTTGAAAAGTGCTGGAACTACCCTGCGCTTTGCGAGCTCTACGAAATGGCAGCTGAGAAAATGCGCACAAGCCATATCCCTGCCATTTTGCATATCGAAGATTGTACTCAACAGCTCGGTCACTCTACATCTGGCTCCCATGAGCGCTATAAAACCCCTGAACGACTTGCTTGGGAACGGGAACAAGATTGCAACAAAGTGATGGCCAGATGGATCTTAGAGTCGGGATTTGCGACGGAACAAGAAGTGGAGAATTTGGAAGCCAAAGCAAAAACCTATGTAAAAGAATGTAAAGACCGGGCTTGGAAGGCTTACAATGAGCCCATCAAAATCGAAAGAACAGCACTAGCCAACATTTTCAAATCGGTGCAAACTGAAAATCCGAATGATGAAATTGTCATTGGCTTACAAAAAGAACTCGAAGGTCTTTTTAATCCGCATTATTCGGAATTGGTGAAAATTGGAAGGCAACTTTCTTTTCATTTAAATAAGCTGCAGCGTAAAAGTGCTGACACCTTGAACAGCTGGCTGGAAAAGTCAAGAAACATAGCCCACCTACGTTATCATACACATCTATATAGCTCCAGCAAGTATTCCGCTCTGAATGTGCCAGTGATTCCCGCAGTTTATAGTGAGGATTCGCAGGTAAAAAATGGCTTCGAAATTCTCAACCATTTTTTCGACCTATCACTTGAAAAGCACCAGGACTTGTTCGCCTTCGGCGAAGATGTGGGTAAAATTGGTGGCGTAAATCAAGGCTTCATGGGCATGCAGGATAAGTATGGTGAGGTCAGGGTTTCCGACACGGGCATCCGGGAATGGACCATTATGGGGCAAGCAATTGGCATGGCCATGCGTGGGCTTCGACCAATCGCCGAAATACAATACCTCGATTACCTACTCTACGGTCTTGCACCACTTTCTGATGACCTTGCCACACTTCGTTATCGCAGCAATGGTATGCAACAAGCCCCAGCCATTATTCGCACAAGGGGGCATCGGTTAGAAGGAATTTGGCATTCAGGCTCTCCTATTGGATTGATAATCAATTCATTGCGAGGAATCTATATCCTTACTCCAAGGAACTTCGTCCAAGCTGCTGGCATGTACAATACCATGCTCCACTCCGACGACCCAGCGCTCATCATCGAATGCCTCAATGGCTATCGTTTGAAAGAAAAAATGCCTGATAATATTGGCGAATACACGGTACCTCTCGGTGTGCCAGAAGTTATCAAGCCTGGAACAGATGTTACCTTGGTTACTTATGGGTCTAATATTCGTGTGGCTTTGGACGGTATAAAATTGCTTGAGTCCGTTGGGATTTCCGTTGAGTTAATTGACGTGCAAACGCTGCTGCCTTTTGATTTGGAGCATTCCATCGTTGAGTCTTTGAAAAAAACAAACCGCATCGTTTTCATGGATGAAGACCTGCCGGGCGGAGCAACCGGGTTCATGATGCGGGAAGTACTGGAAGTGCAAGGTGGGTATCAGTTTCTTGACAGCTCCCCAATCACTTTGACATCAAAAGCGCATCGCCCACCTTTCGGTTCGGATGGTGATTATTTTTCTAAGCCAAATGCCGAGGATATTTATGAGGCAATTTACAAAATGATGAACGAGGCAAATCCTCAGCAGTTCTAATGGAGTTTTTTTCGACTTCAAAAAATGGTACTGAACGATTAAGGCATGGAGTAACTTAGCGTCAAATTTTTTCCAATGCCACTTACAAAGGTAGAATTTGAGACGCTAAAATTACATCAATACTGTGACAACAAGGCATGTGCAAAATATGGTCTTGTTGGAGTGGGGAAT
>JBGSWN010000127.1:0-77122 GCA_041752395.1 Saprospiraceae bacterium
TGCGATGCTCCCCGTGCCGCTGACAAAGCTGACCTCACCGCCCGCCAGCACTTCAAACGAATTGCTTGCCGTACCGGAAATGGTGCCGAAGGCCGAACCGAAGCTGCCGCCCGAAAGCACGGTGACCTTTGCCGTGCCGGACATCTGGATGCCAGCGCTGCCCGTGAAGCTGGCGGCCCCGCCGATGTGGAGTTCCTTGCTGCCGGATAATGCCCGTCTAAAGTTTCCAACAGAAGTCAAGCTGCCAGAAACGGTGACTGTTCCGCTGCCCGTGATGGTTGTCCCCGACCAGTTCAGGCTAGTGAAGCTGGGGTTTCCAGTGCCGCCGTAAGTGCCATTGGACAAGGTGACGGCATTGGGCGAAAGGCCGATATTGTCGTTGAGGATGCCGCCGGAGAGGGTGAGGTTGGTGGACAGGCTGCTTCCAGCGTTGAAGTTGGTAGTGCCGCCGCTGGCCGTGACGGTGCCCGAGCCCGTGAAGCCTCCTCCACTGCCAAAGTTATAGGTGCTGCTAGTGATATTGCAACTGCCACCTAGGTTAAAAACCTGAGAAAAATCAAGTGCACCGCCATTTAGGTTCAATATGCCAGCGATGGTTGTGCTCCCCGATTGGGTGAGGATGCCACCCGTGTTGGCATTCAATGTGCCGTTCACGGTGAGTGAAGCGCATGACCGGGCATCACTGAAGGAGACGGTGTGCCCAGCTACCACCACCACATCGTCACCTGTCATAGGCACAATTCCGTTGACCCAAGTGGTTCCGAGATTCCAGTTGCCGCTGGTTGCGCTTTCGATGGTGGCGGCGCTTAGGGCCTGAAAATGGAGCATCAGGCATAAAATTGAAAGCTGTTTCATCCTATTTTGTATTTTAAAAGTTGGGCAAAAGGCAGCTATGCCCAGTGCCCATCCCAGTATGAAGTTAATTTTTTGCTTGCGTTTGTTTTCACTTCCTTTTGAAGGGGGACATGGCTTTACCGATAACTTTATTGTTTTAATATTTTCCGAATGGCCACCCCATCCGCCGTGCGCACTTTCAGCAGGTAAGTGCCCGACGCCCAGGTTTTCGCAGCGATGGTTTCGCCCCAAACTAACTGATTGTCAATTTCTTGTAAGTAAATCTGCCCCCCATTTATGTCATATACTTCGAGCGAGCCGCTGGTCGGTTTTTTAAAATCAACCTGAACATTGAGTGTTGTGGAGAAGGGTGAGGGGAATGTCTGGATGTGCAGGTTTTGCAGTTTTGGGGTAAACAAGCTGGATACCATGCCGTCATACACATCCACATTCCCTGAGAAAATGGTCCAATTATCGTTGCCAACACCGCCCGGGAAGTAGGCTTTTTCACCGATGATGGGAGCGGAGTTGGGACCCCATTGGAAAAATTGGCGTGCCGCTGAGAGTTCTTTCAGTTCTTCCCATTCGTTGGTGGTTGTATTGTAAGTTTCTACTAAAGATGTGGCAAAACTGCTGCCGTCATTTCCACCTGCAATGAGCACTTTACCGTTCAGATAAGTGGCCAAGCAATAGGAGTGTTCAAGGGCTGTATTTTCAACTTTCCAGGTACCATCCGCAATATTGTAGATGTCTATTCGGTTCGGCACACCTCCTATTATCCATAGCTCCGTAGGTGTAAGTACTGCGCCACCAAAAGTCGTATGTGGTACTGGTAAGTCGGCCACTTCCCAATTGTGGGTCGAAGGGTCGAAAATCAAATACTTTTCATTGGTGATTAAGAACAGCTTACTGCCAATGGTCACTAGGGTCGCATAGCTGGTAGGTATCGGTAGGGAATCTTGCTCAAATATGCCAGTAGCCGGGTCATAAATCAGCATGAGGTCTGTTTCATTTGAATTTGAGTCAAGCCCTCCTGCAATATAAACCTTGTCCCCCACAGCGGCGAGCGCAAGCCCCAATTGGGCGTTCGGTAGCGTGTCCGTGCTCCATTGGCCTGTGGCGTCGTCGTAAATGTCAATCATACGGCTGGGTACATACCCGTTTTGCCATTCGCCACCGCCCACGAATATTGCTTTGTCGTCAACGGTAACGGCGGCCAGGATTTCCCTTGGAGCGGACAATATGCCTTCTGTCCAAGTATTTTCAGATACGTCATACACGAAAGCTCTGTCAGAACTGATTAAGGTCTCATCTATCCCGCCACCGATGACCAGCTTATCTCCGACGACGGTCATGCCCGCAGTGAAAATGGTTTTGCCGCTGGGAAGGCTATCAAGTGACCATGTTTGGGCATACAGCGAGTTAACGCACATGCAAAGCAATGTGATAATGGGTAAAGCATTTTTCATAAGATTTGATTTTTGTAATTCTTAAAGTTATTGTTTCATCACTTTGGCCACGGCCACCCGCTTCCCGTTTAGTATTTTCAAAAAATACAGACCCGGGGATAAATGGCTGATATTCAGTTCGTTGGTCATTGTTTTTTGTGAAAAAACCACCCGTCCGGCGGCATCAGTCAGTGTGAGTTGCACTGGTTCGGTGGAGGTGCGCTCGAAGTCAAAATAGAGGTAGCTGGAAGTGGGGTTCGGGTATATTTTCAAGTCAGTGAAAGCAGGTTCTTCAACACCACTCACGAAAGGTTGGGCTTTGAAATGCGGGCGAATCATGAGCGTCGGCCCCGCTGGCCAGTTATACCAAGGATACCCGCCACCTGCCACAGGCGAAACTATCCAATAGCCGGGATTGGTGCGGTCATTGTCGAAGCCATGCCCCATGACCCCCTGGATGGTATCCTGCCCAACGCAGAAGACATAATTGCCAGCGGCCATTGGCATTTCCGACGGCATTGGGAAATAGACCCAGTTGCTGAAGCCAGCACTTATTTCGATGGGATTGGAATGGAAAAGCTGGATGTTTGGTGAGCCTGTCAAGTCCTTTTTATTTACTTTCAGGTTGAAAGAACCAGCGGTGGCAGCGGTCATCCAAACGGATATGCCAGTGAGGGTGTCGCTGGCGCTCAGGTCAAACTCACTACCGTAGTAGCCGTACCAAATTGGGTTCCCGAATGACATGCCGATGGAAACATCCCGCCCGCCATCGTCTTTGGCCATGACGCTGTCTGATAATTCAAAGGCATTGGGCAGTGTTTTTTGGTAAAAATCGGTGCCAAGCTGGCCATGGGAAGCATTGAAAATCAGGGAATGTTTGCCAAGCATGGTTGGCAAAAAGGAAAACGTATCCAGCACAGTAGTTCCTACTGGGACATTGACCAAATGCGAATCAAGCCCCACCGTACCCTGCCCAATTATGATTGTCTTGAGCGAGAAGGAAATATCGTCCAATGCTTGTGTGCCGTAGTTTTGGATATTGTGGACAAGATGAAGTGGCTGGCCATTCAGTTGGCGGGGTGTGGAAATAGTATATTCCAAACTTGTTGAAAAATCAACCACGCCAGCATATTCAGGGGTGAACTCCAGCTTAACGTTGTCAATCGCACAGCCATAGTTCCACCCATTGTTGTCATTGTACTCGAAAGCAAGGTGGATGATTTGGTCAGCAAATGCGTCACCCAGGTTAATGATGATGGGCTGCCATGAGTTGTTGCCCTGCACCTCATACAAGGTGCTCCAACTCTGCATCCCATCGGTGCTGATTAGCACCTTGAAAGTCTCGTCCGCATCAAAGTCGCCATTGATGAAGTAGGCATCGAAATGGAGCAGGGCAGCCGGCACGCCGTTTAGGTCAATCGCCTTGGTGACGAGGCTCCCAAATGATGGAACCCCCGCCCCTAGCCCGTCATCGTTGACACCAGCAAATTGCGTGTGGACAGGTATGGAGAAATCCGAGCTGGAAAGCGTTGCTGCCGTGCCGATTTTCCAGATTGGGTTTGTTATCCAACTGTTTGGCTCAAAGTCGGATTCAAAGTCCTCAAAGAAGATTGTTTGGGCAACGATAGTGTTCAGGTGAAGGCACAGCAGTGCTAAGATGGGTAAAACTGTTTTCATACCGCAATGATTTATAGTGATTAAAGAAGAAGGATTGATAATAGCGGATTGTTTTTTAGGGTTATTCTCTTTAAAGATGCTCAAAGGTAGAATTACGTTAGTGGGATGGCAATACCACATTCGTATGAAATTCCTCACCGCCCGTGCAGCATGTTTAGCGCATCAGTCCGAGAGTGCACCTGCAATTTTTGGTAAATGGTGCGCACCTGCGTCCGTACGGTATGCTCCGACACGAAACGGTGGGCGGCGATTTCCTTGTAGGCCCAGCCCTTGTCGAGGCACTGGAGTACCTCCCATTCCTGCGGGGTGAGCTTGTCGAGGCTGGGGTGCTTTTGCTCCGATTGCCGAAAGGCAGTGGCCACCATCCGGCTGATTTGGCGGCTCATGGGCGAGCCGCCTGCATGTACGTCACGGATGGCATTTGCGAGTTGCTCCGGTGTGCCGCCTTTGAGCACGTAACCCGTTGCGCCAGCAGCCAATGCCTCAAAGACCTCCTTGGTGTCGGTATGGTCGGTGAACATGAGAAACTCAATATTGGCAAAGGTTTCGTGATTGGCCCGGACGCATTCGATGCCGTTTTGGACGGGTAGCCCGATGTCCATCAGCACGACGTCGGGTAGAAGCGAGGGCAGGTTTTTGGCAAAATCTTCTGCATTGCCGAAGGCACCGATGCACTCGATGTCGGGGTAGAAGTTCAGTAAACTGGTGGTCAGTTTGCGGATATCTTCGTCGTCTTCCACGATGGCTACTCGGATGGGCATATTAGGATGGTTGATTAATTGGGCTAAGGTGGCACAAACCATCGGCTTGGGCAATACCACGAAAGTATGATTTTGGATGTTCAGATATACCCTTCCAATTTGATGGTCGTGCCGTTCAACGGCGATGATTCAATGGATAATTTAGCTTGAATGCTCTCTGCTCGTTTTTCCATGCCAGACAGTCCATGCGTGAAGCCGTTCCCGTCAGCAGTGTCGAAGCCAGTCCCATCGTCCCGCACTTGGAGCAGGTAGCTTTTTTCATTCACCAATTTGAAAGTGAGCCATGTTTGGCTGGCCTTTGCGTGCTTCGCAATATTATTTTGAGCTTCCTTGAAGATGAGCAGCAACTGCCTTTTCACATCGGGCGGAACAGTGGGGTTTGTTTTGCTTTTTTCAAAGTCAAGATGCAACGTTACCGTCCCATCGGCCCAAAATTCCCGTGAGACCTCCCGGAAGTAGGCCTGCATTTCCTCAAAATTGTCGTAGTCCGGGTTGATGGCGAACACGATTTCCCGCAGGTGCCCGGCGGCATGGCGGGCGTCGGCGCCAAGTGCCTCCATGCGGGCTTTCAGTTCTGCCTCGCTGAGGTTGGGCAGGCGGGAAGCTACTTGCGCCGCAAGGGAAATTTTGGTGAGCGAGCTGCCTACCTCGTCGTGTATGTCCTGTGCGATGAGGGTGCGTAGGCGTTCTTTTTCTTGTGCCTGCTCCAAGGCGGCCAAACGGAGGCGGTACCGTGTTTTTACAAAAAAATTGAACAAAAAATAAAGCAGTGCGGCTACCGCCAATGTTACGAGCGCTTTGAACCAACCCGTTTGCCAAAATGCCGGCACGATGGCCAAGCGGATGCTGGCGTTTTGTTGGCTCCAAACCCCCGTCCTTCCTGCTGCTTCGACGGTGAACCTGTAGTCCCCTGGTGGTACATTCACAAATCTTGCAACCGCTGAACCGTCCGAAACCACCACCCAATCATTATGAAAAGGGGCAAGGTGGTAGCGGTAGGTGACCAAGCCTTCGTTTTGCCAATCAAGTGCCGTGAAGCTGATGGAGAAGTTGTTTTCAAAATGTTTCAGCTTGATTTTAAATGCCTCCCCAACAACGGTATCCAAGGGGAAAGGCTTGTTGTTCACTGTGAAATCGGTCAGGTAAAGTGGGAAGTCCCTGTGCCGAAGCATCACTTTATCGGGATTGAAATGGTCGAACCCATGTACGCCGCCGAAGTACATTTCGCCCCAAGAGGCCCGGTAAAATGCATTGATGTTGTATTCAAAGCCTTGGCAGCCATCGTTGGGGCCGTAGTTCTCGAAGCTGTTTTTTTTAGGGTCAAAACAGGACAGCCCCCGGTTGGTGCTTACCCAAAGCCTATCCAGGTCATCTGGCAATATGCCATAAATGCAGTTGGAAGGAAGGCCGTCGGCGACAGTGTACATGCGGTATTTCTGGGTATTCAGGTCATAGCAGGCCAAGCCATTTATAGTGCCTATCCATGCGGTGTCGCTATTGTTTTCTTCGATGTAAAAGCCGTTCGTGTCCATGCCCGAAAGCCCGCTGGTCAACAAATGCCAAACGTCGCCTTTCCGTTCGAGCACCCCAATACCATTAAGGTGCATGGATGCGAACAGGCGTTCCCGCTTAGAGTCGTAGAAGAGGTTCCTCACCAACCGAGGCACCTTTGAAAGAGCGTTAACGGGAGTGAAAACGCCTGAGTCAACATTCAGCAAGAATAGCCCTGCCGCTGTTCCAACGGCGATTTGGTTGCCGGTCAGCGGGCAGACCGATGCGCACAGATTTGCGTTAACGGTCAGCTGCTGATTGGATTTATTGAAAAAACGCCTCCAACGTCCCTTCCCTTGGCTGGTTTCTTCATAACACCCAACCCCGTTTTCGGTAGCAGCCCAAATGCGGCCATAGCTGTCGGTGCAGATGCCTAGCACGGTCTTGTCCGGCAGTGTGGTCGGATCGTCTTTTTGGGAAAGGTGGTATTGAAATTTGCCCGTCTTGGGGTCGAACACATTTACTCCGCCATCCCAGACACCAAGCCAGATGCGCCCATACTTGTCTTCTGTGAAACAACGGACAACGGAGGCGTTAAGGTCGGTTTGGTCGGCGGGGTCATTGCGGCGGCTTTGGATGCGTTCCACATCGAGCGAAACTTTGTCAAGCCCATCAGGTTCGGTGTTCACCCAAAGCACGTTCTCCATCGGCTCAAAATTCATCGCTGCCGCTTGTGTTTGGTGGTAGCGCCGTGGTTCACCCAGCAGGTTGGCCAGCTTTGCAAACTGCCCAGTCTTAGGGTTGTGGAGCAAAACCCCCTCATCTGCGGTGGCTATCCACACCCTGTCGGCGGTATCCACTTGTATGCTGTAAATGATGTTTTTGGAAAAATCATAGGGAGAAGGAACGTGCTGGAACTTGCCATTTTCCAAATCCAATTTTACCAAGCCTGTGTTCAAGCCCAACCAAACCGTTTGATTATCAACAAAGTAGGTGAAAACTTCCGATGGTTCGCCTACGATATTCTGAGCATGCCCGCTGAAGTACCAATTCTGACAGTTTTCATTCAAATTGACATGCACCAGCCCTTTTTCCTGCGACATCCAGAAGTTGCCTTTGCCCTTGCTTACCACCCTGTAATTGAAATAATAATCAATCTTGTACCGCAAGGTGCTGTCTACTAGCTGCATTTTATTGGTTGAAAAATCATAGCTCATGATGCCGTCCCGGTCGTTGGCGAACCAGACCTCCGTGCTGTCTGCGTAAAACGGGTGGGTTTGCGAGTAGCTGTTTGCGCTGCTGTTTCCTATTGCGCCAAACGATGAAAACTTGCCGCTCATTCGGTCATATTTGTTCAAGCACATTTCAGTTCCGAACCAAATATTGCCCCAAGCATCTTCCACCATGCCCAGCACCTCTGCGCCCTGCATGGCCGTGCTGTCGTTGATATTCGGATAAAAACGTTGGAATTGCCTACCGTCAAAACGGTTTAGGCCCTCGTAGGAACTGAACCAAAGAAACCCCCTGCTGTCCCTGAGATTGAAATAATTGCTGCCTTGGGAAAGCCCCTGTTCGACCCCGTAATGAGAAGCTTGGAAATGCTGTGAGGCGGGCTGTGCCTGCAGGTGCATCCAAAATATTGAAAGGGAGAAGATAATAGCTTTTAAAGGGATTTTTGCCATTTTTTCACTGGTTTTCTGCAAATAACGGTTTTTTAATCATTCTCCATGCGATTAAAAACCTGTGGTGAAAGTAGGCATTATGTTCAGAAGAGCCAGTATTATTGTGTTTTGTAAAGAAGATTTAGGCGGGCTTCAATTTTGCGGGCAATAAAAAATTCACTCAAGTGCTTCAACCTTATCGATGTGGCTGTCAGCATCCAATCTGCTTAAAATAGCAGCATTTTATTCTAAAAAAGACTTCGAGTGTGAAGCAATTTCAGGTAGGCACGCTTTTCATTTTTCTGACGGGCTTCAACGTATCAACACCTCCTCTACATACTTCCCGCCCAGTTCCGCATTCAGCATGTCCCTGATTTTTTCCTTTTCGTAGCTGAGTTCCTGCTTGAGCGGCGCAGAGGTGATGTAGATGAAAAGCATCCCCTTTCGGAAGTTTAAATTCTTGGTGTATGAATTAATGGTGGTCCCCATTTTCGTCTTCCAAACCTCCCTGATTTTGGTTTCGTTCAGTGGTTCCTTCCACTTCATTTCACCCACGAGGTCGTTGAGGACATCCTTGAGTTTGTGCTGATTTTCGAGATGCATTTTTAGAGGATGAGAGAGTGAGAGCGTGAGAGCGTGAGAGATGGAAGAGCCTGAAAATCGCTCATATCTCTCACGCTCTCGCCCTCTCACCCGCTATTAGTCCCTTTCTATAGGGCAAGTCATACAGTGCGAACCGCCACGGGCACGTGAAAGTTCGTTGGATGGCAGGTTGATGATGGTCTTTTCGATGTCCTCCGGCTTTACCTTTCCGGTTTGCAGGTCATGTAAAAGCTGGCGGGCATGCACGGTATTGTAGCCTGCTTTGTGGAAAGCTTTTTCCGTTTCCGGGTTGCGGTCGTAAGTGAGCGCCACGCCGGGTTTCAGTGCCACGAGGTTGCAGCCGTCCGTCCACTGCTCCCGCTCTTGGTAGGGCGTCAAGCCATTGCCGGAGAGGATGAACTGCATGTTCGGGTTGATTTCGTTGACGATGAAATCACGGACGGAATTGTAGAAAACACTCGTCCCATTGCTTTTGTGCACCTCCACATTGCTGCCCAAACCATCGAGCACGATTGGCTTGAATGCGACGATAACATTGTTGTCCACTTGCGTGAAAATCGTGTCAATGTGCATGTAGCTGCGGTCTTGTGGGATGTTGATTTGCACGACGTTTTTCACCACCTTTTTTTCAAAAAGCATGTTGCGAAGCGAAATAATCCCGTGGGCGCTGGTGCGCTCGCTGCAGCCGATGAGGAGGTAATCCTTGTTCATCACCATCATATCGCCGCCTTCAAGACTCACCACTTCGCCACGTCGGCTCGGCGGAAAATCCTCGTAATGGTTCATGTTGATGAGGCGACCTTCCGATTTCAGGTGTGAGAAAATCGGGTTCGACCAGAAGATAAACCTCGACAGGTAGTTCTCCCGAAAGCGGGCTTCCTTGCCTGGTTTTGTGATGATGACATGGTCATTCACCGTCACGGCGATGTCCCGGGTGAAGATGAAATTGGGAATCGGGTCGAACATGATGTAATCTTCCTCAGCCAGGTAGCCGGTGATGAGAACATCTGCGAGCCGCTCGTCGGGGAGGTCCATCAGCAGTTGCTTGCAGTTTTTCGGCAACTCCTCGTAGTCCACGATTTCATTGATGACCCACTCCTTCGTGGCGGCGTCGGCACCGATGGCACCAGTGAGCAAGTCCTTGGTTTCCAGCACGTTATCATCGCCGAGGAAGGCCCGGAGGATGCCCGTGAAAACATCGTGTTCCTCTTGCATCTGCGGCAAGTGGACGATGTCATCGAAGAGCAGTTCGCTGGCACGCTTGGGTGAAACACGGGCAATGCCCTCGTCGGGGCGATGCACAATTACTCGGCGCAATGGGCCGATTTCGGTTGATACTTGGATGGCGGGCATAATTTGGTGATTCGTGACTGGTGATTGGTGATTGGTTCACACACCGTTCACCATTTACTGTACATCATTGTTTAAACAATTTTTTCAACCTCGTAAATCGAGTTAATCTTTCCGGCAAAGATGCAAAAATAGTCTGGACTTCGGTGGAGGCAAGAGATTTCTGTGGGCCTGCCGTCGTCAATAAAATTGGCCTTCAGCTTCGATTTTATGGTAAAAAGTGAGTGCTGGTATTCCAACTCCACTTTCTCCGAAAAATACTGTTTCATTTGTCCTATCATCTTTCGGTAATTGCTCGGTGGCTGGGCTGGGCAGCCGTTGCAATCTTCCGTGAAATTGGGTTTACAATGCGGATTCCGCTGCTGACAATCAAAGGTTGGGAGGTTGTCGTAGCTCACTTTGTGGTGGGTGTACGCCACCGAACTTAGTGACAGCAGCCCCGACAACCCGTAGGGCATCAGCGATCCAAACTGGCCGTCCATCACCGTGAGGCCGATGTTTTTCAGTTGCGGTGAAGTGACGAAAGCCATCTCCGAAATCTCGTGCATCAGGTCAATGTCCGGCATTCCGAACAAGCGGTTTAACGAGTTGCTTTGGGCGTAGGTTGCATTGATGACCGATTTAGCTTCAATTATTTCAATGGTTTGATTATCAAGATTTTGTAACTCTACTTGCCATGTTTCGCCCACCATTTCCGCATTGTTTATCTTCGTAAAACGGCGTAGTTCGATGGCTTTTTGCTCCGCAATTTTTGCTTCGTAAAACTGTCCAATCAGCACTGGGTCGAAAGTGTATTCGGTGGTTTGGTAGAGTGCTTCGAGGCGGTCGTAGTTGAAGAGTGGATGCCCTTCCACTCGGTCGCAGCGGATATTGATGAACTCACAAAACCGCTCGAATTGCGCAGCATCGGTCAAGCTGCCGTAGCGGTCAATGGCGTAGTATTTCTCAAAATCAAAGAGGATAAACGGGCGGTGCTCTTCGGTGAAACGGGCCTTGTTGTCATCGCTCATCAGCGCCGTGGCCACGCTGCGGGGGTAATGGTAGCCACTGTGCAGCCTCGCCTGGTTGACGATGCTGGCTTTTTTGAACATTTCCCGCTCTTTTTCAACGAGCAAAACCCGAGCGCCTTTGCCAGCAAGGTACAGCGCCGCGTAGCTCCCGAAGATGCCGCCGCCAATGACGAGGTGGTCGTATGATTGGATAGGACGCAGATTTAACGGATTTAACAGATCTAATGGGGCTTGATAGGACACAGATTTAACAGATGGAACTGATTTTAACTGTTTTTTACTTTAGATGGTTTTCGAAAATCTTGTGGATTACTTTTGGTGTTGGGCCAAAATTAATCAATAGCCCGACTTCGTAATTTGTTGCTTTGAGGTAGTTCAATAGTTGAGCTTCGTGGGCTTTCGTCAATTCTTCAACCGCTCTTATTTCAACAATTACCGTTTCTTCCACTGCAATGTCTGCAAAAAAATTTCCGACGACAATTTTATCGTAAAAAGCGGTGATAGGGAGTTGTTGAGCACAAAGCAAATCAGATTTGTCCATCTCAATCATCATTGAATTCTCTTAAACTTTTTCTTGAAACCCATACCCAAGTTTGTTGTAAACCGTGTAGAAGGCACAGATAATTTGCTCCGTTAGTCCTTGGTGTAAGTAGTTTGTCAAAGTAAATTATGGTTTAGATTTGTAGACAGATATAATCTGTGTAAATCATTTCAATCCGTTAAATCTGTGTCCCATCAAGCTCTATTTTCTTTGTGCGAAGCACTCGCATCGCCGCCAAATACTGCTTGGCCAATGGCCCGATTTTTACCCGACTGCTGGTAACGTCATCGGTCCATTTAACGGGGAGTTCCAGTATTTTAAGGTGTTTCCATTCGGCGATGGTTAGGAGTTCGGTGGAAAAAAACCAGCCGTCGCTCACGGCTCCAGCTTCGTGGATTGGGGGATAGACTTCCCGACGCAGCCATTTGAAGCCGCACATGCCATCGGAAAACTTAACTCCCAAGTAGGTTTTTAGTATAAAATTGAAAACTCGGCTGGTAATTTCCCGCTTCACGGTGCGCCCGATTACTCTTGATTTTCGATGCAAACGAGTGCCGTAAACGATATCGTAGCCGCCCGTTGCGATAGCATCAAAAGCCGCTCGGAAATGCGTCAGGTCGGTGGCCAAATCAAGGTCCATGTAGCCGACCATGTCCGCCTTGGATTGCCCCCAACTGGTTTTCAGCGCCAAGCCGACCCCTTTTCTTGGCACTCTAATCGGCACAATATCAGCGTGTTGCGCATGGAGGCGCTCAGCGATAGCGAAGGTGTCGTCGGTGCTGCCGTTGTCGGCGATGACGATGCGCCATTGGCCGGGCTGGGGGTAGTTTTTGCGAAGAAAACCATGCAAAATGAGCACTTGTTGCTCCAGTGTGGCAGCTTCGTTGAGTACGGGAATGGTGACGTCAAAAGTCATTTAAGCATGGATTTTAGGTTCTCCTTTTATTGATGGCATTGGAAAATGGAATTTAGTTTCAAAACAAACAACCCAAATTCACCGCAAAGAAAGCAAATGCAACCTTTTGGAGGTATTGCACACCGAAAGAAGAATGGTTTGGGTTCGTGGTTCAAAAGTGAATTCCACACCAGAAATCCAAAACACTTTGTGGAAATGCTGGCAATGACTTTATTTGCGTGATTTTTGATTTTTCACGGAAGAAAATCTGCAATCCATGCCCTTTGATTTGAAAAGTATTAAGTCGCTGTTTGTTGTCGAAGACCCAAACGCTCGTACTAAAACTGTTGAGGCAAAAACAACGGTTCAGAGCAGCAAGCCTGCTGCTCCGGTGGATTTTGAACTGCCGCCAAGCCGTCCCGGCGAGGCTAATCCCAAATTTTTGGAAGTGCTGTTGGCGGCCATGGAAAAGGCCAATTTGCCGGGGGTTGATTACTTGGAATACCGACAATCCTTGAAATCGTTGGAGAAGATGCCGATGGATGAGCAGGTGCGCTATCAATCTGCCTTTGCGATGGCGCAGGCGATGGGTGCTACCCCGCAAAAACTGATGGAATCTGCTGCCCATTATGTGGATGTTTTGAAGGCCGAGCAAGCGAAATTTGATGCGGCGCTGCGGAACCAGACTGCTGAACGAATTGGAAATCGGCAGGCGATGATGAACAATCTTGACGCTACATTGAAGCAGAAGGCCGACCAGATAAAAAAGCTTACCCAAGAAATGGAGCAGCATCGTGCGGAGATGGAAAAATTGGAAGCCGAAATCAAAGATGCAACTTCCAAAGTGTCTGCTACTCAAGGGGATTTTGTGGCAAGTTATCAAGTTCTGGTTTCGCAAATCACTGCGGATGTGGAGAGCATGAAGAAGTTTTTAAAGTAGATTTTGTCTGATTTGGGGCATTTTCGCACCTTTTGAGATAAAAATGAAGTAGGAATAGCCAATTTGTGGGACAATTGCAAGATATTGTGAGGTCATTCAAGTTAACCTCCAACACAAAAGGGTTTATATGTCCCAATCTCCCTTAATTTCACGCTTTTTTCACAAGAATGATTTTTGAACTGCTCACCATCTACATGATACCTCAGCCAAGGAAAGCAATAAAGGCGAAGAGAATAAAGCGTTAGAACAAGGAATTTTCCATTGAAATGAAATTACTATTTTTTTGCCCGAGACAAATCCTTTGGGTGGCTAAAGTAGTATCACGGTTCATATCAAACTGGAAAAAACGATTATCACACCAACCTATCCTATTTTAAGGTATGAGAAGAATTTACGTTATTTTAGTTCTAGTTTTAGCAGGTACCCAGTTTTTGCTAGCGCAATGCCCGCCGCCCGGTACTCCAACATCCACCAATACTTGCGGAGAGGCTGTGGCCAACTGCCTGAACCTGAACGGTTATTGTGGCACTATCAACAACAACAACCAGCAGCAACCCTTTCCCGGTTGCCCCAACAACGTTTTGAACAACGATGAGTGGTTCGCCTTTTATGCTGGCACCACGAACATAGCCATTCAAATCACACCAAGCAACTGCCAAACTGGTGGCCAGCAAGGTTTGCAAGGTGCTATCTACCAAGCATGCGGCCCACCTTGGGTTGCGATGGATTTGCAATGCCCTTGCACCACCAATCCGTTTACTTTGAACAACAGTAACTTTGTAATTGGCCAAATTTATTATATCGTTATTGACGGATGTGGCGGAAATGTTTGTGACTACTCTGTTCAAGTGACACAAGGCTCTACCATTGGTAGCCCACCCAGCGACCCAGGGGCTGTGACAGGCCCAAGCCCCGTTTGTGTGATGACCTCCAGCACTTATACGGTGCCGGCCATCCAAGGTGCCACTGCTTACCAATGGACGATGGTGCCTTCGCTTGGTACTTTCACCTCAACCACCAACACGGTGAACGTTACGTGGACTACTCCCGGAACAACACAGCTTTGTGTCACCTCTTCAAATGTCTGTTTCTCTAACCCAGTCCAATCCTGCATCCCCATTACTGTGGTGCCAAAACCTACGGCTATGTTATCAGGTACGGGTGTGCTGTGCGAAGGGCCTTCTGGCACGGTGCCTTTGACCGTCAACTTTACCCCCGTGGGCGGTGGGCCGTGGACATTTGTTTATGCCATAAATGGCGTATCTCAACCAGCAATTACCACAACGGATAATCCTTACACCATAAACGCAACGACACCTGGCAACTATACCTTGGTAAGCGTCAACTATCCTAGCCCGAACTGCCCAGGAACTGTATCTGGGAGCTCGAATATTGCCATTGCAGCCATAACGCCAAGTGCGGTAACGACTGCTGATATTTGTGGCCAAGGAATTGGAGCCATTGACTTGTCCGTAGCCCCAACTGGTACATACACTTATTTATGGTCAAACACCGCAACCACGCAGGATATCGCCAACCTTGCAGCTGGCTCCTACACAGTGACCATTACCAATTCAGCTGGCTGCACAAAAACAGCCACCTATACTGTGCCCAATAACTCCGTTACTCCTACAATATCTGGAACCACCACACCAAACACCACCTGCAACGGCGCAGAAGGGGATATTGACATTAGTGTAAACCCACCAAACACTTACATTTACGCTTGGTCTAATGGCGCAACATCGCAAGACCTTACAGATGTGGCCGCCGGAACATACACGGTCACAGTAAGTTTTGGCACTACATGTTCTGCAACAGCTTCTTTCACAATTGCCAATCAACCAAATACGCCAACCATTACCTCCACGACTACGCCAACAATATGCGAGTTGGCGAACGGGGACATAAACGTAAGTGTTTCAGGCGGCGTATCACCCTACACCTTTTCTTGGTCAAATGGCGCCACCACCGAAGATTTGAACGGGGTGCTAGCAGGTAGCTATTCCGTAACAGTCACTGGAGCAAATGGGTGTACTGCTACTTCCACGATAAACCTCAGCAATACCAATCCACCAATCAATATCACCGGTGTCATTGCGGCGAATACTACTTGCAACGGAGGCAATGGGGGGATAAATATTACGGTCACACCTGCTGTACCTCCGGGTGGTGGTTCCTATACTTATAATTGGTCGAATGGAGAAACTACGGAAGACATTAGCAATGTAATGGAAGGCAACTACACCGTTACTGTTACAGGTGGCGGAGCTTGCACGGCAACGGCCAGTTTCAATATACCCAACCAACCGAACAACCCGACCGTGACTTTCACGACCACACCATCTGTTTGCGAAGAACCGAATGGCGACATTAACGTCAGTGTTTCGGGAGGCGTAACACCCTACACTTTTGCGTGGTCAAATGGTGAGACATCGGAGGACCTGAACGATTTTTTGGCAGGTAGCTACACTGTTACAGTAACTGGTGCAAACGGGTGTACCGCATCCACCACGATTGCACTTACCAACGACAACCCACCGATTACCATAAACGGCACCATCTCACCAAATACTTCTTGCAGTGGTGGAAATGGCACCATATTAATCAGTATTTCTCCTGCTGTACCTCCCGTTGCTAGCAGTTATACAATCAACTGGTCAAACGGGGACACGGGTACAAGCTTGGTTGGACTTTCCCCAGGCACTTACTCTGTCACTGTAAATGGTGGTGGCGCTTGCACGCAGACTGCTAGTTTTACGATTTCAAATGTGCCGGACAACCCAGTATTGACACCCCTTGTAACACCCACTTTTTGCAACCAAAGTGATGGAGCAGCAAGTGTTTTGGTCACAGGCAGCGTCATGCCATATACTTATCTATGGTCAGATGGATCAACTGGGACGGGCATCACTGGAATTGTCGCCGGAAGTTACTCGGTCACCGTAACCGGGGCTAATGGTTGTACCGCATCCATACCAATCAATGTTCCAAACAATACCGTGAACATTACCATCACCCCAACCATCACTCCGAATACAATTTGCGTAGGGCCAGGGAATGGCGCCATTTCAATCACCACCCAACCACCGGGATTGATTGTAAACTGGAGTACTGGACAAACAAGCAATGACATTGGTCCACTAGAACCGGGTTCGTACAGCGTTACCGCGAGTGCCGGAGGGACCTGTATGCAAACCGGAAACTTTACCGTACCTACCCAACCAAATCTGCCTACCGCTGTAACCACGGTAACATCAACTGAATGTGGTATCCCTTCTGGTGAGGCTATGGTGCAGGCAAATAACGGTACCCCAGGCTATACTTATCTATGGTCAAACGGTAGCACAAATTCTTTGATTTCTCCAGTGCCTACTGGCAATTACGGGGTGACAGTGACGGATGCGGCTGGTTGTACGGTTTCCACTACAGCTAATGTCAATGACGTACAAGTCCCAATCAGCATCAGTGGTTTCGTAAATGACAACACTTCTTGTTTGGCGCCAAATGGCTCAATAAGTATCAGCGTAAATCCACCGTTGGCCGGAGTTCAATGGTCGAATGGTTCAACATCTACCGACATTTTCAACCTAGCCCCAGGCACATATACCGTGACTGCGACTTACGGGGCGTCCTGCTCAACAGGTACATCTTTCACGGTACTAAATGGGAGCAATATACCCAACCTCACTACCGATGTGGTGAACACGACCTGCGGCCAATCGAATGGTAGCATCAATATGGACATCAATAGTGGGGAGGCACCATTTTTCATTTTATGGTCAAATAACAGCCCACTCGAAGACCTGGATAATATTCCTGCCGGGTTGTACACTGTCACTGTGACTTCTTTTTCAGGATGCTCGGCCACTGCTTCCGCGAATGTCACGAATACCAACTCCACACTCAGTTTGACGGGTGTACCTGCGGCAAACACATCTTGCAGCGCACCAAATGGCGGCATCAACCTCACGGTCACACCAGCTGGAAACTACACCTACACTTGGTCTAACATGGTGGCCACAGAAGACCTCACGAATATTCCGGCAGGCACTTACACCGTTACGGTCAGCGCAGGTGGAACCTGTACTGCTGTTGGAACTTACCAAGTAACCTCAACCGCCGCACCTCCAACGCTCAGCACAATTCCTTCATCTGCCACGTGCGACCTGTCCAACGGTGGCGTTAATTTGACGATAACAGGAGGCACGACACCTTACACGATTGCTTGGTCGAATATGGCATCTACGGAGGATTTGACGAATATTGCCGGAGGCACCTACACGGTTACTGTGACAGGCGCAAATGGTTGCTCCGCAACAGCAAGTGCTAATGTTGGTAATACGAATACTTCACCCAACGTGACTGGCACACCTACGGCAAATACCTCCTGCACTTCCAACAATGGCGGGATAAATATCACAGCGACCCCAGCAGGTTCTTATACCTACACTTGGTCAAATATGGCGGCCACGGAAGACCTCACCAATATTGCCGCAGGCACCTACACAGTGACTGTGAGCGCAGGGGGAAGTTGCTCTTCCACGGCCAGTTTCACGGTGACGAACAACGTCTCCAACCCAAGTATTGTGGACAATATCACTGCCGATATTTGCTCACAGAGCACGGGTGCAATTAACTTGACGGTAACTGGCGCCACACCACCATATACCTTTATATGGTCAAATATGGCAACCACGGAAGACCTCTCAAACATCCCTTCCGGCAATTATTCCGTAACGGTTTCAGGGGTAAATGGCTGTTCCTCGACCGCCACTTACAATGTGGCAAACAACAGCTCTAACTTCACATTAAGTGGGGTGGCGCAGCCTTTGAGTAGTTGCGCAACTACGAACGGTAGCGTCAATTTGACCATTACACCCGTTGGCACTTACACGATTAGCTGGTCAAATATGGCCACTACGGAGGATATTTCGAATCTAAATCCAGGCACCTACACGGTCACTGTTTCGGATGCTGGCACATGCAGTGCTACGGCCAGTTATGTGGTGGGTGATATTACAGAATCGCCAACGCTGTCCCAGAGTATCACGCCAGAGGTTTGCAATTTGCTGGATGGCGCTGTGAACTTGAGCGTGACTGGCAGCACCACCCCCTACACTTTCGCTTGGTCAAACATGGCCAGTTCGGAAGACCTTGCAAATATTGCCGGAGGCACCTACACCGTGACGGTGACAGGTGCGAATGGTTGCTCCGCAACAACCAGTGCGAACGTACCAAGCAACACGATTGCATTCAGCATAAATGGCGTGACGACACCGAATACATCGTGTGCAGTAGAGACTGGTGCTATTGACCTAACCGTCTCACCAGCAGGTACTTACACTTACGCTTGGTCTAACTTGGCCACCACATCAGATATCAGCGGCCTATCTGGTGGCACCTACACGGTCACTGTGAGTGCCAGTGGCAGCTGCACTGCTACTTCAAGTTACACCGTAACCAGTACCACCGTGGACCCAGTAATTTCATCCAGCCTGACCCCTGCTATTTGCGGGGTAAGCAACGGCGGAATTGACCTGACCATCAGCGGTGGGGTTTCGCCATTTACTTTTGTTTGGGCCTCTGGCCCAACGTCTGAGGATTTGACAAACGTGCCACCGGGCGCTTATTCCGTACAAGTAGAAGGTGCGAATGGCTGCGTTTCCAATGCAAATTTTACCGTGCTTGACAATCCGGTTGCCATCAATATCTCTGGTACGCCTTCGGCAAATACGGCCTGTGATGTCGCAAATGGCTTGGTTAACATAACCGTTTCACCTGCAGGAACTTACGTTTATAATTGGTCAAATTTAGAGACCAGTGAAGATATTGCTGGATTGGCTCAAGGTATCTACTCGGTAACTGTAACGCAAGGTTTAACTTGCTCCGCAACGGCCGATTTTACCGTAGGAAACAATACGACCGCCCCAGTGCTTACCCAATCCGTAACCCCTGATATTTGCGACGGCGGTGTAGGTGGAATTAACCTGACAGTAATCGGAAATAGCACACCCTACACTTTTTCATGGTCAAATTTGGCCACAACAGAAGACCTCTTAAACGTTGAACAAGGGCCATACAGCGTGACAGTGACAGGTAGCGATGGCTGTACTTCAACGGGCAGCTACACTGTGCCGAACACCAGCAATACCTTTAGCTTTTCAGGAACGCCATCGGCCAATACTTTGTGCTCTGGCAGCAATGGCGCTGTGAACATTAATGTCATACCAGCAGGCACCTATACTTTCAATTGGTCAAGTGGCCAGACGACGGAAGACATCAGTGGGCTGGCTCCCGGCATTTACGAAGTGACCATCAGCGATAGCGGTACTTGCACGGCCTCTGAAATTTTCACCGTCGGAAACAATTCACCTGCTCCGAGCCTTACTGGTACACCAACCAATGTGCTTTGCTTCGGAGAAAGCACGGGAGCCATTAACCTAAATGTCACTGGCGGCGTCGGACCATTTGTTTACGACTGGTCACCAGCCATTCCCGGTAGCCCACAAGACCCAACCGGGCTTGCGGCGGACAGCTACGCAGTGACGGTGACGGATGCAGCTGGTTGCGCTAACACAGCAAGCTTTAATATCACGCAACCAAGCTCTTCCACCCAATTGATTTGCAACCAATCCGGCAACGTGAGCTTGCCCGGAATGTCAGACGGCGAGGCAACAGTGACCATCAATGGTGGAGTTGCACCTTACTCGGTGGATTGGAACCCAGGCGGACTCCAAAACAGCGTTGCTGCTGGCCCATTTGTCATCAGTAACCTTGCCGAAGGCCCCTATTCTGTGGTGGTGACAGATGCAAATGGCTGCACGACCAATTGTGCCTTCAATATTTCAACGGACGATTGTGTTACCTCCGTTGGCAGCATGTCGAACAGCCTGTTGACAAACTGCGGGGTGGGTTGTATCACCGCCATCTACTCCAATTTTGGGGAATATCTGGACACCAACGACGTGCTGCAATATGTACTCCACACCGGCAACGGTAATCAGATTGTGGGGGAATTATTGCGCAGCAGTACACCAACCTTCTGCTTTGATGCCGCAACGATGAGCTACGGCGTCACCTATTATGTGTCAGCAGTGGCTGGTGACAGCGACGCAAACAGCAACGTGATTTTGACAGATGCCTGCACAAGAATTTCAGCTGGAACGCCAATTATATTTTATGCAGTGCCTGTTGCAAGTATCGCTCAGCCAGCACCACTCACTTGTTTGGTGCAACAAACGACTTTGCAGGGAACTTCCAGTTTGGCCAATTCCACTTATGCTTGGGTTGCTTCGCAAGGTGGCAACATTGTTGGAAGTTCTACGAATGCCAATGTCAACGTAAATGCCGCTGGTATCTACACTTTGACGGTGACTCGAAACGGCTGTTCTTCTACTTCATCGGTACAGGTCGTCAATTTGTCAACCAATGTGACAGCGAGTGTCGTTTCCTCACCAGGTGAAATCTTGGATTGCGTTGTTTCACAAATATCCTTAAGTGCCACAGCACAAGGTACTGGCAACCCAAGCTATGCTTGGTTCCTCAATGGGCAACAAGTTGGCACTGGTCAAAACTTTGTGTTGCAGGATAGCGGCATGTACATCGTGGTGGTGACTGACCAAGCGAGTGGTTGCACTGGTACGGCTTCCCTTATCATCAATGACAATTCGGATTACCCGCAGTTGAGTGTAAATCCTGCGCCCTTGATGAACTGCTTGGATACGGTAGTCACCGTTAGTGGTGCCTCTTCGGTGAATGGCGTTATGTTCAGTTGGGTGACTATCAATGGAACTGATACGACGGTGGTTGGCCAAGGTAGTAGTGCTCAGGTTACTTCTCCCGGTACCTATTACCTCATCGGTGTTGCTCCAAACGGGTGCGACAATGGAATTGCTTTGCAAGTAAATGGGGATTATTCGCAGCCAACTGCGAATGCTGGGCCTAATGAAACCTTAGACTGTTACCAAACACCACTTGATTTGAACGGTAGTGGTTCCGCTGGCGTCAGCTTTTACTGGTCAACAGGAATCCCGGGCGTGACCATCAGCGAACCAACCAATCCGGTCATCACCGTAAATGCTTCAGGGATTTACTCGCTGACTGTCACCAACCTAGGCAACCATTGCACGGACAGTGACGATGTGGAGGTTTTCCAATACGAAAATGTGCCGCAAGCCGAGGTATTGCCGGAAGACCCTGACTGTTTTGGCGATGAAAACGGAAGCATCACCTTGAACACCGACCCTGCCAATGGGCCTTATTCCTTTGAGCTAAATGGGCAGGATTATGGTTCGCAAAACTACTTTGCGCCGCTCGCACCCGGTACATATGAGATACAGGTGACGGATGGCCAAGGTTGTATTTGGACGACGCAGGTTACTTTGAATACCCCAGAGCAACTGCTTGTGGACCTCGGTGCCGACTTGGTGGTGAACCTCGGTGAAACAGCGACCATCACAGCGCAGGTTACAGTGCCTGCTTCACAATTGGACACCCTGCTTTGGACGCCAGCGACCTTGCTACCTTGCCCAGAAATGCCTTGCGACCAACAGGAATTCCTGCCAACCCAACAGACGGTGGTAACGGTAACGGTCATTGACCAAAATGGCTGCCGAGCGGAGGATTTGCTTTCGATTTTTGTGAAAAAGAACAATCCAGTTTATGTGCCGAACAGCTTTTCGCCAAACGGCGATGGCACCAACGATGTATTCATGATTTATGCTGGCAAAGAAGTGCAGCAAATCAAGGAATTCCTGGTGTTTGACCGCTGGGGCGAGACTGTTTGGGAATACTATAAATTCGAACCAAACAATCCGGCTTACGGCTGGAACGGTACGCACCGGGGCGAGACCATGAACCCTGCGGTTTTCGTATGGTTTGCCGTGGTTGAGTTTATTGATGGCACGGAAGTGCTGTTGGAGGGTGATGTTAGCCTAGTTAGGTAAAAAGAGAGTTGTTTCGAGCTGAATAAAACCGGGTGTAACTTTCGTTTCACCCGGTTTATTTTTTGAAAAAAGATTGCTTTTTTGAAACGGCTATTTTTACATAAAACCTGATTTTGCACAAATTCTGCTTTCTCATCTTTTTTGCCTTCGGCACATACTTCCTTTGCACAATTCTGCTGTTTTATCGTCCTTTGTGTAAAATTGGTCGTTGCGATTTGCCGATTGCCGCAAATTTGCGCTAACCTTGCTCCTTCGTTTTGCCGATCAACCATCGGCCACAACAAATTACCATTCAAACATGGATTCAAACGATTTCAAACCGAAGACTTTTTGGCAACGCCCGGAGGGCGTCACTGGAATGATTTTCCTTTCGGCAATTCTTATTGGCGTCGGTGCTGCCTTGATAAATGGCTTGTCAGCAATCATTGCAAGCACTGCCAGCATGGTCGTTGCCCTGATGATATTGGCAGCCCTGATTTACGTAGTCCTCAACCCCAAAATGCGGGCACTCGTTGGCTTCGGCTACAAAAGCGTGATGCGCTGGATTACTGGGCTTTTTGTCCAAATTGACCCAATTGGCATCCTGAAAGGCTATGTCGAGCATTTGCAGGACAACCTCCGCAACATGAACAAGCAGATGAACAAGCTGCGGGGTCAGATGCACCAATTGAACGAGGTCATTGTCAACAATAAAAAGGAAATTCAGAGCAATCTTCAACTGGCGAGCCAAGCCAAAGACTCCAACAACCAAGCGCAGATGGTGCTCAAATCCCGTAAAGCGGGCCGTCTTCAAGAGTCCAATGTTCGGCTGGACACGCTTTACAATAAAATGGAGGTGATGTACCGGGTGCTGAAGCGCATGTACGAAAACTCCGAGGTCATGATGGAGGATATCAAAGACCAAGTAGAGTTGAAGGAGCAAGAAAGGAAGGCCATCCACGCCTCCAATTCTGCGATGCGTTCCGCCATGAGCGTCATCCAAGGCGACAAGGACAAACGGGCTATGTTCGATGAAGCGCTGGAAGCCGTGGCCGACGACGTGAGCCAAAAAGTGGGGGAAATGGAGCGCTTCATGGAGGTTTCGTCCAGTTTCATGGACAGCATTGACCTCCAAAACGGTGTTTTTGAAGAAGAAGGATTGGAGATGCTGGAGAAGTGGGAGAAGGAGTCTTTCTCAAAACTGCTGGGCGATGAAAAGCAAACGCTCATCAGCAAGGCGCACAATGACGCTGATGTGCTCGACCTCAACGAACCCATCAAGATGCCGGAAAGGGTAGGGCATCGCAACCAATACGATAACTTTTTTGAATAACAGTTTGGTGACTGGTGATTGGTGATTTGTGACTGGGCAGTACCAGTACAACCCTCCAATCACAAGTCTCCATTCACCAATCACCAACCATGGGTAGCAGACTCACACCATTTTCAAAACTCTTGATTACACTCCTCATCGTCGCCGTCGTGGTACTCGGTGGGCGCTGGCTTTTGAACAATACCGACTTCGGTAAAGGCTTGAAAGACAAGGCCGAAGCTGGTCAAACGGATTCATCAAACAGCGATGCTGACAACGGTGCAGCACCATCCGATGCCATCCGAATTGGCGTGGTGACTTGGGGCGGGTACGCTGGTGGCCAATATTTCAACGAAGGTTTCAAGGCAAATACGGAATCACGTTTTTACAAGGATTATGGTTTCAAAGTGGATTTCAAAGTCCTCGACGACTTTGTGGCCAGCCGGGATGCCTTCAAGCGGGGCGATATTGACCTGCTCTGGGCGACCATTGATGCCTTTCCAACGGAGGCAGGTGAAATGGCCGACATCCAGCCACAAGTGGTGTTCCAGGCTGACTGGTCACGGGGCGGGGATGCCATCGTGGCACGCCGAGGCATCGGTTCAGTTGCCGATTTGAAAGGCAAAAAAATCGCCGTGGCGGAGCTTACCCCCTCGCACTCCTTCCTCCTCTGGCTGCTCGAAGCGGGCGGTATGACCGAGAAGGACGTGCAGCTCATCAAACAGGCCAGTGCCATTGATGCCGCCGAGGCGTTCAAGGCGCAGCAGGTGGATGCTGCCGTGGTTTGGAGTCCAGACGATGAGGCTTGCCTCTCCTCCGTGGCAGGTTCTAGGATTTTGGAAAGCACAAAGTCCGCTTCCAACATCATCGCCGATGTTTTCATCGCAAAAAAAGCTTGGATTGATGCGAACCCAAAACGGCTCCAACAGCTTTACGAAGGCTGGATGAAAGGCGCTGCCGAAATCAACAGCGACCCAGCCGCCAAGCAGAAAGCGGCCAAGATTTTATCTGAAAATTTTGAGGGAATCAGCCAAGAATGGGCGGTAAAAGCCATTGAAAACGTGCGCCTCTGCACCCACGGCGACAACCTGAATTTCTTTGGTCAAGACCCAGAATACAAGGGCGTTAGCGGCGACAAACTCTATGGCCGGATGTCGCAGGTGTACACCGACCTTGGCTATATCAAAGGACGGACGCCGACTTGGCGGGAGATTTCGAACTCCACTGCCGTGCGTGGCACCAACCTCACCGGCGCTGAAAATGCAGCGGAGGGGCAAAAAACTTTTACCGAAGTCACCAAAAAAGAAGGTGCGGAAAAGGAAACCATTGCCACCAAACGGGTCAGCATCAACTTCCGTTCTGGGGAATTCAAGCTGGATGAAAATGCCAAATATATCATTGACAAGGAATTCGTTGAGATAGCAAAAGCCTTTTCCAATGCCCGTATCCGCATCGAAGGGAATACCGATGACACAGGTGCAAAAGCGACCAATGTTGCGCTTTCGCAAAAAAGGGCCGAGGCCGTTCGGGACTACCTCGTGAGCGAACATGGGATGCCCCGCAACCGTTTCATCGTCATCGGCAATGGACCTGACAGCCCTGTTGCACCGAACACCGACGAAGCCGGGAAGGCAAAAAACCGTCGGACTGACTTTGAATTGGTGAGGGAATAAAATCAGCTAGTTGACCAATGAATTGGGCAATTTCTAAAACTATAAAAAAACAATCATGAAAAAATTATTGCTCACCAGCTTGCTGCTCACGGCTTTGGTTTTAGGGTGTAAAAACGACCCAAAAGATAACCAAAGTGGCACCACCACTGAGACAACAGCCGCTGCAATTGATCCGGCCACCATCAAGTTCATCTGCGAAACGGCGGAAGTGCCGAATGACCAAGGCGATGCACCACACCACGAAGTTTTCTTGCAAATGGGCAACAGCAAAGTGAAAGTTGCAGATATTCTCAATTGCGAAACCTTGGGCAAGGATTCCTACGAGCAGAACCAAATTCCCCCAAAAGCGATTGCAGCGGTGGGCGGCTGGTGGGCTGGCGCTGGTGACTACCTTTATATTATCGAAGAAGCTGGAAACTACGTGGTGAAAAAAGGCTTCACAGGTGAGGAAATGGAAAACAACGATTTTGGCTACAAAACAATCATGACCTTCAGTAAAACAGGTGAAGAAGTGTTTTGATTTGAAATATCATCAATGAAAATGGCGTCATGGCATTGTTGCCATGACGCCATTTTTTATATTGATTCACCTTAATTCTTCTTTCCGAATTTGAAAAAGTCACGCACCTTTTCTTTTCTGGTAGCTTTTTTCTTCGCCCGTTGCTTCTTTTTCAAATCACGGTTGCTGTAAAAAACATACCTCGCCGAGAGGCCGGTTTGCATGTAAAAAGTCTTTTCTCCGCCAACCAAATTCAGGGCCGGCTTGTAGTCGTAGCTGATATTCAATCGCCCCAGTGTCAGCTCCAGCCCTCCGATACCCGTTATGCCAAACGGGTTTTTGAAACCATCAGGATTCTCCAAAGTAGCAGGCTGATTGTTCCAACCTTTGTGGAGACCACCGCCAAAATAGAAATTCAATCCTTTGAAGAGGACAGGGTAGTGCTGTGCCGCCAGCCCCGTCACCGTAAACTCCTTCCGCTGAAAACTTTGTTGCAAAATGCCTTCAATGGTCGTGTGTTCGAGTACCCGCTGCTTGAAAGTGAGGCCCCATTCGGTGCCGAGGCGGATGCCGCCTGCGGTGATGTAGGACTGGGCGGAGAGTAGGGTGGTTGTGAATGCGAAAAGAATGGGCAAAATGCGGTACTTCATGTTGTGCTGTTGGATGAAAAATGAGGTAGATGGGAGCTAAAACGGAATCACGGTCTCGGATGTTTTGCGGAGCAAAAATAGAAGGGATAATGGTTTGTTCAGGTTCCTAAAACTGGGAATTCAAACATTTGCCCTAATTTGCCGCCATTCTTAAAACGGCCAGATTTGCAAAGACTTCAACTTCTTTTTCGGTTCCTGAAATTTTACCTACGGGCAAAAACTCGGTACAACGTTCACTCACCCTTCGTCTTCGAGTTCACGGAGGCCGTGCTGGAGGACGACCGCTGGTACTACGCCTTCTCGGAAGTGGAGGCGCTGCGCAATTTTTTGCGCAGCGATAAAACCAACATCACTGTAACCGACTTTGGTGCTGGTTCACAGGTGACACCGGGCAAGGAGCGAAGTCTCGCTGACCTAGCCAAATTCTCCGCAAAGCCACCGCTCGCTTGTCAGTACCTTTTCAAAATCGTGGACAAATACAAGCCGAAAACGATGCTCGAACTCGGCACTTCGCTGGCCATCAGCACGGCCTATCAGGCTGCCGGGTCGCTGGGCGCCCGTTTCATCACCATCGAAGGCTGCCCGAACGTGGCCATGTACGCCAAGAAAAACCTCGAATTATTGAAAGTAAAAAACGTGGAGCAGTTGCTTGGCCAGTTCGATGAAAAGCTGCCAGAAGCCCTGCAATCACTGGACAAACTCGACTACCTGTTTGTGGACGGCAACCATCGAAAAGCCCCAACTTTGAAATATTTCGAGGAATGCCTGGCCCATGCGCACGAGGGCAGCGTGTTCATTTTCGACGACATCCACTGGTCAGAGGAAATGGAGGTGGCTTGGGAAACCATCCAGCAGCACCCAAAAGTGAAGGTCACGGTGGATTTGTTCTTTTTCGGCGTGGTTTTTTTTCGGAAGGAAAACCAAGTGAAAGAGCATTTCACCCTTGTGCCTTGGATTTGGAAGCCTTGGCGGATAGGGTTTTTGGATTTGTTTCACCGATAAAACCTGCTGAAAATGGAAGTTCAACCTACTCGAACGGTTCGTGAATTACAGCTTTCCGACATCGAACCCCTCACCAACTACTGGCTCAAGTCCGACCCCGACTACATGCAAAGCCTTGGCGTTGACCTCGCC
This sequence comes from Saprospiraceae bacterium, assembly GCA_041752395.1. Classification (GTDB taxonomy): domain Bacteria; phylum Bacteroidota; class Bacteroidia; order Chitinophagales; family Saprospiraceae; genus UBA6168. The sequence continues at coordinate 27,407 of JBGSWN010000127.1, forward strand.
AAAATGCCCAGCCAAGAGCAATGGCAGGCGATGCTTTCAGCACAAATCACCCAAGATTACTCCGAAAAACAATCCTACGCCCTCATCTGGGTGTTGGGCGGGAGGGCAATCGGTCATTCAAATGTCAACAAAATCGTTTTCGGAGAAGAAGCCTACATGCACCTGCACATCTGGTATCCCGAATATCGGAAAGGTGGGCACGGGCGGGCATTTTTGGAAATGGCCATTCCACTTTTCTTTGAAAACCTGCAACTGAAACGGCTGTTCTGCGAGCCTTACGCCCTCAATCTTGCGCCAAACCGGATTCTGCCTAAGCTCGGTTTTTCCTTCGTAAAAAGTTATGTAACCACGCCCGGCTGGATCAATTTTGAACAGGAAGTAAACTTATGGTTGCTGGAAAAGTGAGCCATGGGAAAAATTCAGGCGAAGCAAATCGAAAACCTTTACAATTATTTCTTGTTCAAAGCACTCCATTTTAGGAAGTTCTGGTCACCTTTGCGAATTCGCTAAGGAATCGGAAGCTTCTCCGAACAAGGAATCTCGGTCGTTCTGGAATCAAAAATCGTTTCAGAAAAAGCGGGCCTTCCTAAAAACATTATGAGATAAATATGGCTATTCTGGTTTTTTTTCTAGCTCACTGGTTCATCTGCCTCTTCTTCCAGACCTTTTTCCATCATCGTTACGCTTCCCACAAAATGTTCACAATGAACAAATTTTGGGAGCGGTTTTTCCACCTGACTACCTATGTCGCACAAGGTTCGTCGTACTTGACGCCCAGCGCCTACGCCATCATGCACCGGATGCACCATGCTTTTTCCGACACGGAGAAAGACCCGCATTCACCGAATTTCTTCAAGGATGTATTCGGGATGATGATGCATACCAAACGCATTTTTCACGGTTTGGCGAACAAAACCCTTGAAGTTTCTCCAAAATTCTTGGGCAATTACCCTACTTGGGATTGGCTCGATAGGTTCGGCTACGGTTGGCCTTCCCGCATTTTCTGGATGGTCGGCTACACCATTTTTTATGCTTTTTTCGCCACACAATGGTGGATGTACCTGTTGCTGCCAGTCCATTTTATGATGGGCCCAGTCCATGGTGCCATCGTCAACTGGTGCGGCCATAAATATGGCTACCAGAATTTCGACAACGACGACCATTCAAAAAACACGACGCCCTTCGACTTTTTCATGCTCGGCGAGTTGTTCCAAAACAACCACCACAAGCATCCGAACAGCCCCAATTTTGCACAGAAATGGTGGGAAATTGACCCAGTTTACCCAATTTTGAAGCTGATGCATTGGACGGGGATTATCCAATTGCGAAGAGCGTAAAAAATGGATAATTGAGAATTGAAAATGGAGAATTGGGCATTGTCTCAATTCTCCATTTTCAATTCTCCATTTTTTCAGTTTCCCTCATCCTCATCGCTGTCGCAATGATAGTGCCCCTTGCCCTTACCTCCCGGTTTTTGCATTCCACCACCGTCCTTCTTCACCGCTAATAGCTTCTGAATCAAACGGTTACGCTCCGTATCTACTTCAGCTTGCAGCGTTTCGTCCACTTTTCTATCGAAAAATTTAATGCCATCCACGAAGGTCATTTCGGCCTTGGCGTAAACGGACAACGGGTTGTCGCTCCAGACTACCACATCGGCGTCTTTGCCGACTTTGAGGCTGCCGGTTTGGTCATCAATATGCAGTAATTTAGCGGGGTTTAGTGTCACAAACTTGAGGGCTTCTTCTTCTTTTACCCCACCAAAATGCACGGCTTTGCCAGCTTCCTGGTTCAGGCGGCGGGCCATTTCGGCATCGTCGGAATTGAAGGCAACGGTGACGCCCAGCTCGTGCATGATGGCACCGTTGTGCGGAATCGCCTCCCACACCTCGAACTTGTAAGCCCACCAATCACTGAAGGTGCTGCCGCCAATGCCACGGGCCGCCATTTTGTCGGCCACTTTGTAGCCTTCGAGGATGTGCGTGAACGTATTCACCTTGAAGCCCATCTTGTCGCCGAGTGCCATCAGCATATTAATTTCGCTCTGACGGTAACTGTGGCAGGTGATGAAGCGCTTGTTTTCCAAAATCTCTTGCAAGGCGTCCAGTTCCAAGTCCCGACGGTACGGCTTGCCCGATTTTTTCAGCGCAGCGTATTTTTTTGCTTCGGTAAAATAGTCTTCGTATACCTGCTCCACGCCCATGCGGGTCTGCGGGAAACGGGAACGCTCACTTTCGCCCCAATTGCTCTGCTTCACGTTTTCGCCGAGGGCGAATTTGATGAACGGCTTGGCGTCCTCGTTTTTCAGTTCCTCTGGCGCAAAACCCCAACGCAACTTGATAATGGCGCTCTGTCCGCCAATGGGATTGGCCGAGCCGTGCAGCAATTGCGAACAGGTGACACCGCCGCTGAGTTGGCGGTAAATGTCAATGTCCTCCGAATCCACGACGTCGCCGATGCTTACCTCGGCGCTGCTGGCCTGTGTGCCCTCGTTCACCCCCCGGCTGATGGCGATGTGCGAGTGCTCGTCAATGATGCCTGGGGTGATGTGCTTGCCAGTGGCATCTACGACAGTTGCCCCAGCGTCACTAAGGTTTTTTCCGATTTTCATGATTTTTCCGTTGGAAATGAGAACGTCGCTGTTTTGCAAAATGCCGTCCTTTTCGCAAGTCCAAACGGTGGCATTTTTGAGCAAATAAGTGCCAATTTTAGGCCGCTCCGTCCAGCCGAAAGCGGTGAAGGGGTAGGTCACTTTTCCCAATTCCCCTGCGGGGGCAGGCTTTTTATCGTCCTTTTTCACCTTGGAAGAATCCGCTTCAACATCTCCTGTGCGGGTGGCGCTCCAAGTAGTCCAATTGCCGCTGCCCTCTTGCCCAGTGCCGCCCATTTTTCCCTCTTCGATAGTACCGTTCAGGCGGGTCATTTGCTCCGAGCCTTTCGGTTTGAAGGCCAGTGTGATGCGGTCGCCGTTGATTTTGTTGGTGACCTTAGTTTTCACCGTGTCGTCGGTGATGAGGTTCATCTCGAAGCCCTCGCCAGCCTCTTTTACCTCCATTTTTTGCATCATATCGCCTACGGCAAACGAGTAACTGCCAGCAAGCTCCGGCGTCGTTAAGTCCTTGAAAACGAATGGTTTACCGTGTACCCAATTGTGAAGGATTTTAGTTTTTTCTTCGAAAATATTGCCGGAGGCGATGATGAAATTGGCGATTTTGCCTTTATCCAGCGTGCCCAGTTCATTGAGCGAATTGGCCAGCCCGGCTGGTGTGTAGGTCAGCGCCTTGAGGGCATCGGCTTCGCTCAAGCCGTGCTCGATGGCCTTGCGCAAACTGCCCATGAATTCCTCTTTTTTCTGCAAACCGTTGGTTGTGAGGGCAAAGGAAATCTCGGCTGTGGCCAGTCGGGCAGGGTTAGTTGGTGCCAGTTCCCAATGCTTCATTTGCGCCAGCGAAACCGACATTGCATCGAATGGGTCTTCGACATCGTAAGCCGCCGGAAAGTTGACGGGGATGATGAGCGATGAACCCGTTTTTTTGATTTCATCGAGGCGCTGGTACTCGTCGCCGTTGCCTTTGATGATGTAGTTTACGCCAAATTCCTTGCCGATGGTGGCGGCCCGAAGCACCTCCAGTTTATCGGCCACATCGAAGAATTGCTGCAGGCCGAGGGAATTGTTCCAAGCCTCCAAGGACAGGTTTACCTCCTCTTCCCGACCCCCGTTTTTGTACCATTGGCCATCCAAATAAGTCTGGCGTAAGAGGGCGATTGCACCCATCAAGGAGCTGGGAAAACTTTGCGAAGATGTGCCTTTCCGAAAAGAAAGATGATGCCCAACCCGCTCTTTCACGATGACCTCGTGCTCATTTTCATCGCTCAAAGTCACCAGCACGGAACTGCCTCGGTCAATGCCGTCCAGGTTTTGCGAAAGCACCGCCCCGAAGCCCAATTTGCGAAGCTCACCTGCGGCTTTTTCATTCACACTGAAATTCTCAAATGCTTGATATTCAGGCTTTAAGGCTTGGTTCCAACTGTAAGCGCCTGGCTTGTTGGACAGGTATTGCGACCCCCTCCGACCACCGCCACTTGGGCTTTGAGCTTGCTTTTCGGGCATGCCGTAGTCGCTGTAAATTTCAATGAAAGCTGGGTAAATCGTCTTGCTAGCTGCATCCACCACCACGGCATCTTTCGGCACGGCAATTCCCACTCCGATGGCCTCAATTTTGCCTTTTCGGATGACGAGCGTGGCATTTTCCAGCTTCTCGTTCCAAGCTTTGAAAATGGTGGCGTTGGTGAAGGCGAAGGCCCTTTCCCGGTTGTCGGCGACGCCGTTTCGGGGGAAGGTCTCTTGGGCAATTAGGTATGAGGTATGAGGTATGAGGTATGCGAGGAACAGGGCGGCGAAAATGAGTTTTTTCATAAAAATTCAAGTTTGGTAGTTGGGCAAAGATATAAATCTGGGCAAAGCAGGCTGGAAGATTTTAAGGAAATGCGGTTTTAGAAAAATAATTAACTTGCATGGCCGATTGAAATTTTTCAATAGTACATCGTAATCGAATAACCATGAGTTTAGATGTTTTAAAGTCAGAAGTACTCAAATTGCAGCGCACGGAATTGTTTGATTTCGTACAATTTTTGCTGCAAGCATTGGACAAAAAAGAAGCACAGGAGGATTTTCAGGCCCCGGATTGGCTGAAAACCGAGATTTTCAAACGAGCTGCAGACATGAAATCAGGCAAAGTTACCACATTCACTGCCCAGCAAGCCAACCAAGAAATCATCGAAAAACATAGCTTTGACATTCCTGCTTCACTCCTCCGCTAAAGTTGAACTTGCCGACGCTGTTGATTGGTATGAAAACGAGCGGAAGGGTCAAGGTCGAAGATTCTTCCTCGCTTACCTGAAAACGCTTCAAGCAATTTCGGCGAACCCGCAGTCCTTTCCCATTGATTTTGACAAAGTACACAAAGCAAATATCCCGAAATTTCCCTTTACAGTCTTTTTTGAACTTCGTGAAAATGAGGTTTTAATCTACGCTGTTTTTCACCAAAAACACCATCCAGAAACATGGAAATCCAGAATTTGAAAAAAATGGGCAAGGGTTTTTTCTTGCTTCTAACCATTTGTCTTTCAATCGCTTGCGCAAATGCCCAGCCCGGCTGTACCGACCCGCAGGCGCTCAATTTTCAGTCATCGGCAATACAAAATGATGGCAGTTGCAGCTACCCGCCCACCACGTATCTACCCGAACAAATCGCAATTTTGCCTGCCGAACTGTCTGAAGCCTCTGGCCTCGAATTCTTTGACCAACAGCTTTGGCTGGAACAGGACGGTGGTGCTGGCCCCGTACTTTTTACCATTGACACCCTGACGGGCGCCGTGCAGGTGACCAATCAACTGCCTTTTCTCGAAAACACGGACTGGGAAGACCTCGCCGAGGACGCAGAAAACCTCTACGTCGGTGACTTTGGCAACAATTTCGGCAACCGAACCGACCTCCGAATTTACAAGGTTAACAAAACGGCGCTACAAGTGGCTGGAACGGTTACTGCAGAGGTCATTGCCTTTTCATTCAGCGACCAGACCGACTTCACCCCCGCCTCTGATGCCACGAATTTTGACTGCGAGGCGTTCATCGTGCTGGGCGATTCCATCCAGCTTTTCAGCAAACGCTGGCTGGACAAAACGACTCACCACTACGTGCTGCCCACCACGGCTGGTGCGCATGTCGCACAGTTGCGGGATAGCTTTGACCTCGGATTCTTGGCCACCGCTGCGGATATTTCGGAAGATGGGACGATTGCATTGCTTGGCTATGACGGCAGCACTTCCGAAACCTCGATGCTGCTGCTCTGGGACTACCCCGGCACGAACATTTTTGGCGGCAACAAGCGCAAAATCTCTTTGGGCAACGCCTTAAACATGAGCCAAGCCGAGGGGCTGGCATTTCGGACGGCCACGGAGGGATATATTTGCTCGGAGAAGATTGCGGTGCTGCCTCCGAAGTTGTTGCGGTTCAATATCCGGCAATGGCTGGATAATCCGAGCGCAGCTGCTGACATGACTGAGCAAGTGCAATTCACACTTTTCCCCAATCCTTTTTCTGACTTTTTAAGCATTGATTATCAGGAAGTTGGAGTGGGGGAGGCGCAATTTTCATTGCTTAGGGATGCTAGCCGGACCTTGCGAAGTGGCAAATTGCGAAGCGGCAAAAACACAATTAATACAGCAGACTTACCCGCAGGCACTTATTTTCTTTGGGTGAAAAATGGAGATAGGATTTCAGTGAAAAAAGCGGTGAAAAATTGAAGGCTAGCAACAACGTCGGCGAGGTTTTGAACCTGGCCGACGTTTGATTCAAAGAAACTTTTTCCCTAAAAATACCTTCAAATCCCGCTTAAGTTCAGTTCTTTGTGTTCGCAAAACCAGCCAAATACATGCTGCAACCAATTATTTTCATTGCCATCACTGCCGCCGCCTTCTGGCTTGCCGGAAAGAACTTCCTGAAAATCCGGCGGAACATCCTTCTCGGAAAAGAGACGCCCGACGGCGACCCGCTCGGCGCTGGAGGCCGTGGGAATTCCAGCGAGCGCTGGCGAAATGTGCTGCTCATCGCTTTCGGCCAACAAAAAATGTTCGTCCGGCCCATCCCGGCCATTCTCCACTTTTTCATTTACGCTGCCTTTTTGCTCACGCAAATCGAGTTGATTGAAATCCTGCTGGACGGGGTGACTGGCAACCATCGAATGCTTGGCGCTTCGCTCGGCGGGTTCTACACGTTCATCATCAGTTTCATCGAAATACTGAGCGTGCTGGCCTTCGTGGCCACGGTGGCTTTCTTGGTGCGCCGCAATGTGCTCCGCCTCGCCCGTTTCCACAAACCAGAGATGAAAGGCTGGCCGACGAAGGACGCCAACTTGATTTTATTGCTTGAAATACTGCTGCTGATTGGTATTTTCAGCATGAACGGTGCCGACCAAGTGCTGCAAAGCATGGGCGCCGAGCATTATCCGCAGACGGGGCATTTCCTCGTGAGCAGCAGTTTGGGGCCAGCAATTTTCGGTGGAATGAGCGAAGGTGTGCTCCACATAATTGAGCGCTTTGGCTGGTGGCTGCACATCCTCGTCGTGTACGGTTTCTTGATTTACCTCAGCATTTCCAAGCATTTGCATATCATGCTGGCTTTTCCGAACACCTATTTTGCGAAGCTAAGATCCAAAGGCGAGTTCACAAACATGCCGGAAATACAGCGGGAAGTGGCCTCCATGATGAACCCCGAAGCGGCCGCCGTTCCTGTTGCCGACCCTGATGCGGAGATTTCTTTTGGTGCAAATGACGTGACGAAACTCAGTTGGAAAAACCTGCTCGACGCCTATACCTGCACGGAATGTGGCCGCTGCACGAGCGTTTGTCCGGCGAATATCACGGGTAAAAAACTCAGCCCCCGCAAAATCATGATGGACGTGCGGGATAGGCTGGAGGAGGTTGGGCAGAACATGGACGCCGCCAAATCCAACACCCCGACCGACGATGGAAAAACACTTTTCGACTACATCAGCCGGGAAGAAATTCACGCCTGCACGACCTGCAATGCCTGTGTGGAAGCCTGCCCAGTGCTGATTGACCCACTCGATATCATCCTGCAACTACGCCGCCACGAAATCCTGATGGAAAGCGCCGGGCCGAGCGATTGGCTGCCGCTTTTCAACAGCCTCGAAAACAGCCAAGCGGCCTGGGCGGTGAGCACGGAGCGGGATGCGTGGAAACGCTTTTAGTTGGCAGTTCGGCAGTTGGCAGTCTTGAGCCTACAAGCTGGCACAGACTAATCAACTGCAAACTGACTGCAAATTGCAAACTGTTTAACTGCCAACTTAAAAACCACCCTCCGAAAAATTAAGTAGCATGAAGAACCTGCTCCTTTTCATATTATTATTGACAACCACCTTTTTTGCGGAAGCACAAACGGATTTTTATGTCGTGGACTCGCTGTACTGCCATTTGCACAATGGTGCGGTGGAAACACCGACCGAACGGCAATACAACCTTAGTTTTTCTGCGACGGGTGCGTCACTGGAAAGCCGCCGGGAACAGTACCTGCCTTCGCTTGGTCAGTGGCGGAATTTGATTTACACGACCTATGTTTACGATAACCAGGACAACCTCGTGCAGCAGGTGGAACAAAGCTGGGACACGCTGGCGCTGGCTTGGGTGAACGCTACGGCAATGGAGAATACGCCGAACCAAAATGGCGATTTCACGCAGACCGTCCACAAGTTTTGGGATGGGCAAAACTGGCAATTCGTGGACCGTATTAACTCGGTTTTTGGGGCGAATGGCTTTATCGAAACGCTGACGCAACAGCTCTGGGAGAATGGAAACTGGCGGAATCAATTGCGGATAATTTATGCCTCGAATGCCCTTGGGAAGTTTGTGCAGACCAAGTTCCAGCTTTGGAATACGACGACCAGTTCGTTTTACGATGTGAACCGCCAAAGCTATTTTTACGACAGCCAAAACCCGGAATTGGAAGTTAAAAAAGTGACGGAAGTATATGACCAAGCCACGATGAATTGGGGTAAAAGCAGCCAGTCGCTGAAAACTTACGACAGCCAAGGCAACCTGGCCGAGGAAACCACCCAGCTTTGGAACACAGTGGACACTGGTTGGGTGAATTCGTTTCGCATTTTGCAGAATTTCAATACTGAAAACGACGTAACGCTGCGGACGGAACTGGTCTGGAACAGCACCCAGTGGGTCAATACTTTTCAGGTGAACAATGTTTACGATACAGCGCAGAACCTGACCCGTTTTGAGGTATTCCAGTGGCAACTCGACCATTGGAAACTGCTGTCAAGCTGCGATTTTTACCCCCGTTTTCACCATGAAGTTTTGGCGACAAATGAGCCGACGCTGGCGTTTTTTCAACTGCCGAATCCCTATCGAATTGGGCAGCCGATTGATTGCTCCGCAATGGTTGCTGCTGGCGCAAAACGGTTAGAGGTTTTTGATTTTTCGGGGAAAATGATTTGCTCGCAAAATATTGAAAACCAATCGGTTATCGAGATAAATGGCGATTTGCCGATGGGAATGTATGTGGCAAAAATCAGTGGGGACAAGGGTAGTTTTTTCACCCAAAAACTCCTGATTTTCAATGGAAAATAACAATTTAACAATTCATCAATCAAGAAATAAATGAGCGACATCAAAACAATGGCCGAGCTGGCCGCAGAAGGCCGCAACCCAGAGGTGCTTTTTTGGGTGGGCTGTGCAGGCAGCTTCGACGACCGTGCGCAAAGGGTGACAGTAGCATTTGCGAAGCTGCTACAACAAGCTGGCGTGGAGTTCGGCATACTTGGTCAGGAGGAAGCCTGCACCGGCGACCCCGCACGCCGTGCTGGCAACGAGTTTTTGTTCCAAATGCTGGCGCAACAGAACGTGGCCACGTTAAATATGTACGAGGTGAAGCGCATCGTGACGGCTTGCCCGCATTGTTTTAATACTTTGAAAAACGAATATCCAGCGCTGGGCGGAAATTACGAAGTGATGCACCACACGCAGTTTTTGCAGCAATTATTGGCCGATGGCCGCCTGAAAATAGAAGGCGGACAGTTCAAAGGGAAGAAAATTACCTATCATGATTCGTGCTACCTCGGTCGGGCAAACGGGATTTACGAAGCCCCCCGTTCCGTACTGGAATCCCTCGACGCCGACTTGGTGGAGATGAAACGCTGCCGCACAAACGGCCTTTGCTGCGGTGCTGGCGGTGCGCAGATGTGGAAGGAGGACGAGCCCGGCAACAAACGCATCAATATGGAGCGGACGGAGGAGGCACTGGCCACTGGCGCTGAAATCGTGGCGGTGAACTGCCCGTTCTGTATGACGATGATGAGCGATGGCGTGAAGGCAAAGGAGCAGCAGGATCGGGTGATGGTGTATGATTTGGCGGAGCTGATTTTGAATAACCAAGTTTCTTGAAAAGCCTTAGTTTTGTATTAATTAAACTACTTTGTCATGGGAAATATATCACTGCAAGTTTTGAACGAAAAAGATTACCAGATGGTAATGTCGGTATTGAAGGCGTTTGCTGACAATAATATCATTCGGCTTGAAACCGATCGAAATTCTTTGGGAGTGCCCGGGCCACCGTTGACCGACGAACAATGGATTGAATATGTCAAATCTGCAGAAGCTGAACCGGATATTAGTATGGAAGAAATGAAAGTAATAATTAAATACCTTAAAACTACCCCGGAGCCAATGGTGATTGGTTCTTGACGGCCAAATAAATCACTTATCCAAATCGTTTTCAAACCCAGATTTGTGAGAGAGTTAACTGGAACGTTACATTATATCAGTGAGCATAGCCTATATGCAAAAGATAAATTTATGGATGATTTGCTGATTATGATTTCTAAAAAGATACCGCAGCAACCATTCCTTTACCCCGAGTTTAATAAAATGCGCACTCCAAACAAGATATATCGAAAAGCCATTTTCAAAAAGAAATGGAATCTGATATATAAGGTTGAAACGAGCAAACTTATCTTTATATCCATCTTCCATTCCAGTAGGGATGTTTCTAAAATGAAGTTTGATTATTGACAACGATATAGCTATATCAATTCAGCACCGCCGCCCTCGTCCCCAAGCTTTTCCGCTCGCCTATTTGCTGGCGCCACATGGCATAATACAAGCCTTTATCTTCCAATAATTCTTCGTGGGTGCCAGTTTCGGCCATGACGCCTTTTTCCAAAACATATATCCGGTCAGCGTGCATGATGGTGCTGAGGCGGTGGGCGATGAGGATGGTTATCTGTGCTTTGGACATGGAAACATCCTTGATGGTGTCCGTGATTTCTTCCTCCGTTAGCGAGTCGAGGGCAGAGGTTGCTTCGTCGAATATGAGCAGTTTTGGCTGGCGCAACAAAGCACGGGCGATGGAAATACGCTGCTTTTCGCCACCGGAAAGTTTGAGGCCGCCCTCGCCGAGCACAGTGTCCAAACCTTTTTCGGCACGGTCCAGCAGTCCGTTGCAGGACGCTTTGGTGAGTGCTTCCCGAAGCTCGGTTTCACTGGCAGCGGGGTTCACGAACATCAGGTTTTCCCGGATGGTGCCGCTGAAAAGGTTGGTGTCCTGTGTCACGAAGCCAATCTGGTTGCGGAGGTCATCGAATCGGATTTCCGTTTCGTCGAGGGTATTGTAGAAAATCTTGCCTTCCTGTGGGCGGTACAGCCCGACCATCAGCTTCATCAAGGTGGACTTGCCGCTACCGCTTGGGCCGACGAAGGCAATCGTTTCGCCTTTTTTTACATCGAAACTGATGCCGTCAATGGCACGGTGACTGGCGGATTTATGTTGAAAAATAACGTCCTTAAAAGACAAAGCCTCAATGTCGCCTAGGTGTTTGGGTTGCGCAGGTTCCGTTTCTGGTTGCTTGCTCATCAGGGTTTGGAAATTATTGAGCGAAGCTTCTGCCTCCCGATAGGAGAGGAGAATATTCCCAATTTCCTGCAATGGTCCGAAGATAAAGAATGAGAAAACCTGCATGGTGACCAACTGCCCGGCCTCCATTTCACCGCCAAATATGAGCCACATAATGATGAACAATATGATTTGGCGGAGGGTATTTACCATCGTACCCTGCACGAAACTTATACTGCGTATGCGCTTCACTTTCGTAAGCTCCAAACCCAATATTTTATAGGTGTTTTTATTTAAACGTTCCACTTCTTGGTTGGTCAATCCGAGGCTTTTTACCAATTCTATATTGCGGAGCGATTCGGTCGTGGAACCAGCAAGGGCAGTGGTTTCGCCCACGATATTCTTTTGTATGGACTTGATTTTTTTGCTCAATTTATTGGTTGCCCAAGTCAATATAAATATACCGACCAAATAGGCAATCGGTATGCGCCAATTGATAAATACAGACGCATAAATAAAAACAAAAACAACGCCCACCAAAACCCCAAAAAGCACATTAATAAAGCTGGTCATAAACCGCTCCACATCGGTGCGCACTTTGGTGAGAATGGAAAGTGTCTCACCGCTTCGTTGGTCTTCGAATTCTTGGTATGGGAGTTTCATTGCATGACGCAGGCCGTCCGTGAAAATCGTGGCACCGAACTTCTGGATGATGACATTGAGGCCGTAATCCTGAAATGCCTTCGCAATCCGGCTAATCATCGCTACGGTGACAGAAGCCAGCAGTAGATAGACCACGCCCATCTGGAAATATTGGACGCCTTTCCGCTCAATATTCCCGTAGCTCCAGAAAAAGTTCGACCAATCGAAATGTGGCGAGGCATTCTGGTGGTCGCTGGCGAGGGTCACGAGTTTGCCGAGAATGATGGGGTCCATGAGCGAGAAGCCAGTGTTGATGGCCGCCAATCCGAGTGTGAGGAGCACGAGCCATTTGTGGGGCTTGAGGTATTGTAGCAGGATTTTCATTGACGTCGTTTAGATCACAAAAAGCTTCAAACAACACCAATTTGCAAATGGTTTATCCAAATGAAAATATGCACAGATTATCTCAAGATATATTTTTGCCTAGACTAAGCCTCATGCAATTTTGGTGTTTATACCTTCCTTGGCTTAATCACCAACCGCAGCGACTGGTCATAAGTCAAATAATTAATGACCCAATTCAGGAAGACGAAAAACTTGTTTTTAAAGCCAATCAATTGCATCAGGTGGACGAAAAGCCAGGTCAGCCAAGCGAAGAAGCCGCTGAATTTCCAGAAGGGGAGGTCTGCCACGGCCTTGTTTCTGCCGATGGTGGCCATGGAGCCGAGGTCTGTGTATTGGAAGGATTTCCAGGCGGCGTTTTTTTGTGCGGCTTTTAGGTTTTTGGCAAGGTTGGAAGCCATTTGCATAGCCACCTGCGCCACTTGCGGGTGGCCTTTGGGGTATTTATCTTCAATTAAAAGGGCATTGTCGCCGATGGCGAAAATATTGTTGAATCCTGCTACTTGGTTGAATTCATTGATTTTTAGGCGCTTGCCGGGGCCATAAGCTTCCGCCGGAATGCCTTCCAATACCTTCCCCACGATGCCCGCCGCCCATATCACTTTGTGGGCTTCCAAGCTGCTTCCGTCGCTCATGGTGAGGGTCCGTCCATCAAAATCCTTGACGAACACGCCAAGTCTGACTTCTACATCCATTTCCTGTAAAAAATTAAGCGAAGCGGCAGAGGCTTCATCCGACATCCCGTCCAGGAGCTTTGGCGCACCTTGCACCAAATGGATGTCGATTTGACTGCAATCAAGTTCGGGATAATCCTTTGGCAGGATGTGTTTGCGCATCTCGGCTAAGGCGCCGGCCACTTCCACGCCCGTGGGGCCACCGCCCACCACTACGATATCCAGCAATAATTGCTTCGCTTTGTTTTCGGTCGTTATAGCCGATTCGAAATCGGAGAAAAGCTTATTCCGAAGGTACAGCGCCTCCGACACCGATTTCATGGGGATGACGTTCGCCGCCAATTCCGCATTGCCAAAATAATTGGTGTCCACACCTGTGGCCAGCACGAGATAGTCATAATGCAGGTCGCCGAGTGCCGTGGAAAGGAGGTTCTCTTCGGGGTGGACCCCCGTCACTTCCGTCACCCGGAGAATGACGTTTTTGCTTTCCTGAAACATTTTGCGGAGCGGATAAACAATGGAACTGGGCTCCAGACCTGCCGTTGCCACTTGGTAAAACAGCGGCTGAAACTGGTGGTAGTTGTTTTTGTCAATCAGGACGATTTGGAAATCGGATTGGCAGAGCTTCTTAACGAGCAGGAGGCCACCAAATCCGCCGCCTACTACGACCACTCGCTTTTGGTTTGTTGCTGGAATATTGATTTTCATGGTGAAGGTGTGTTTTATTGAATAGGAAACAAGGGCGATAGGAACATGTTTAAATTATTAGAAACCAAATGGGGGTTTTTCCAAATAAAATATTTAAAGCCCTTGTCTTTAGTTTTCCCACCAAATAAAATACGGAAGCAAAAGGAGTGCTCCATTCAACCCCATCGCTTGAGCAATAAAAAAGGGCCAAACAGCATATTATCTGCGAGGCCCATAACTACTTTTGTTGTTTTATTTTTAGAAATATTGGGGCATTAAATCTTCACACCAACAGAAACCCCCACCGAACGGCCATCGGATGACCAGATGCCGGGGCCGGGATAGAACGACGGGCGTTTGGTGAAATACTGCTTATCCGTCAGGTTGTTCACATTGAAGCGGAGCATCAGGTTGCTTGAAATGCGCCAAGTGGCGTTGAAATCCAACAAGCTGTAGGAGGGCACCAGGCCAACAGCGCCCGTTGCGGACGGTTTTACCGTATTTAATGGGTCAGCAAAACTTTCAGCGGTATAGCTGTAAAGGAACGAGAAGCTCATTTTCTTGTAACGTAGGTTGAGGCCATTGCGGGAAATCCATTGCGGCACGCTTTCCACTTCATTGCCGCTAATATCTATATTGTCATTGCCCACCCGGACCGCAGCGTCCTCATATTCCGATTTCATAAAAGCGGTAGAACTGAACAGGCCAAGGCGGAGCTTGTCCGTGAGGCTGAAATAATATTCAGCAAAAGCCTCCACGCCTTGGGTGCGTGAATTGCCGATATTGGTTCGGTAAATTAAGAAAACGGAGTCCTGCTGGGTGGCTTGGTTGCCAAGGCGGTTGTTGTATTGCAAGCGGAAGATGCTCAAATCCCAACGGAAATTGCCAGCAGTGCCGCGGTAACCTGCTTCCATATTATTCCCTTTGGCGTCCTTTATATCCCGGTCCGTCACTTCATAGATGGAGCCAGGAATTATATCCTTGAATATAACCGGGCGGAACGCCTGTGAAAAGCCCGCATATACAGATTGAAGTGGGCTGACTTGATAATCTGCATTAAGCCCGAAGAGCGGAAATTTATGCGCTATATTATTTGGAACGTCATCGGTGGGCAGGTAGGAGATATTGCCACTCATCTTGGATTCTCCCATTTCCACCCTCACGCCGGGGCTTACTGAGAACTTGTCGGTGATTTGGAAAAGGTTTTCAGCAAACAGCGCGATATTCTGCGTCTTGAAGTGCATATCTCGGCCAAATTTGCCATCGGGTACCGTTAAATCATATTCGATGCCAGTGGTTCCTTTGCCTTGTTGGCGGCGGTGCAAATCGTTGTTGATATATTGAACGCCTGCTGCCAAAGTGGAGGTTTTATTGCCCAAATTATAACGCTGCATAAAGCGCAGTTCGGTGGTATAGCTGTGGTAATTGTCAATGTCCACCTGCCTTGGCGCATATTGAAGGGTCGTTGGGTCAATGGCATCCACCACGTTGGCGGGCTTGTCGAACATGACGCTATTGCGGCTGCCGAAAATGGCCGACGTCGTGAGTTTTAGCAACGAATTTTCACCCAAAGCCCAATCCAGCGAGAGGGAAGGGACATAAATATCAGGGCTGTAATAGTTGCGGGAGCGGGTGGCTTGGCGTGGGTTTTCCTGGAACATGCTGTCGGTCAATTGCCCCGCCAAATGGATGAGGTATTTGGAATGCGAAAACTCAGCGGTGAGCTGCACCTGCTTGGAAGCCACATATTTCAGCACCACGGACTCCCCGTTGAAGCTGGTTTCGCTGTTGTCACGGTAGCCATCGCTTACCCGTCGGTTGGCGTAGGCATAGTATTGTAGTTTCCCCACTTTTCCGCTGATGGCATTGTAGGTGCTCAGGGTGCCAAAAGAAGCCATGGAATTAATGGATTCCAAGCCAATGGCACGGCTTGTATCGGGCTGTTTCATCACATAGTTCAACATGCCGCCGAACTGTTGTCCGTATTGCAAGGCCCCAGTTCCACGCACCAATTCTATGCGTTCAATGGCTTCCATCGGCAAGGAAAAATGGCTGGCGGGATAGCCGTAGAGGTCGGTGTTGGTGACGATGCCGTTCTTTCGGATATTAAATTCCCAGCCCCGGTGCGGGTCGAGGCCACGGGTGGAGATGTTCATCTGGTTGCCCGTTCCGTCCATGTCATAGACGAAAATGCCGGGCACTTTCGCAAAGATTTGGCGGGGCGTCTTTTCGGCAATGTTCGCATCAGACCCAACGAGGTTGATTACCTCGGTTTTTTTACCGGCAAAAATGAACGAGGAATTCGTGCTAGGCAATCGTTCGATATTGCTTCTAGTACCAGTGACGGTGATTGGTGAAAGGGAAACTTTTTTGATGGAATCTTGCGCTATTTGCGCATTAAGATTGAATGAAAAAAGAACAGCGGAGAGTAAAAATAATCTATTAAGCATGGGTAATGATTCAAATCAAAAAATTAGTAAATTGAATTTCGATGCAAAAGTATCTTCCAAAGGAATGTAGAGCAGATTTTTAGACTTAGAATAGGCTTAGTTTTAGCTTAGAACCTAATTAGCACGGAGATTGCTCAATTGATTTTGGCACTGAACAATCGGCGGCAGGTTCATGTTCCAAACTCAAACGTATCAACCAATCAGCATGAAAAAAATCTACTACCTTCTGCTCATTTTTTTGCTTCCAATTGCCTGTTTTGCAGGCCCATCCACGACCAGTGCACATATCCACATCGACCAATTCGGCTATCGTCCTTCAGCGCAAAAAGTCTGCATCATCAGTGACCCACAAGTGGGATTCAATGGGGCAGAAAGCTTTTCGCCGGGTAGTACCTATGAGGTCAAACGTTGGAGCGACGATGTGACGGTGTTCAGTGCGGCCATCACAGCGTGGAACGGGGGTGCCACCCATGCGCAATCGGGCGACAAGGTGTGGTGGTTCGATTTTTCGAGCGTCACCACGCCCGGCGATTATTATATCTACGACCCGACCAACTCGGTTGGCTCCTTCCAATTCAGCATTAGCGACGACGTATATAATGTGGCGATGAAACAGGCGCTGCGCATGTTCTACCTACAGCGTTGCGGAACGCCCAAAACTGCCACACATGCGGGCGCTTGGCAAGACGTGGTTTGCCATAACCACGCCTTGCAAGACCTCAAATGTCGCAGCGTGAGCCAACCCAATAATGCGGGAACCGAGAAGAACTTGTCCGGTGGCTGGCACGATGCGGGCGATTTCACCAAATATGTCAATTTCACTTGGGCACCTGTGCACAGCTTGCTGTTTGCTTACCAAGAAAACCCGATGGTTTTTGGCGATGCCAACAACATCCCGGAATCCGGCAATGGCCTACCCGACCTGCTGGACGAGCTGAAATGGGAGTTGGATTGGCTGCTCAAAATGCAACTCACCGACGGCTCGGTGTTGATGAAAGTGGGCGTACCCTGCTTTGAGGCGGCCAGCCCGGCCAGCGCCGACCTCACGCAACGATTGTACGGCCCGGCGCAAGCATCGGCCACTCGTGCAGTGGCGAGCATGTTTGCCCATGCCGCCATTGTGTATGGTTCCTTGGGCGACCCTGCGATGGATGCCTACGCTGCTACTTTGCTGCAAAAAGCAGAACTGGCTTGGACGTGGATTGTGGCAAATCCGAGCACTTCCAGTTACAATAATTCCGGTTTTTGCAGCGCCAACCCTGAATGGGATGTTGACACCCAGAACGAAGCAAGGACTGGCGCAGCGGCCATGCTTTTTGCGGCTACTGGCAATACTACCTATCGCACTTATTTCGATAATAATTATGCAAGCATAAGGCCGTATAGCTGGACCTATTGGTATCCATTCCAGCCCATTATTCAGGATATGATGCTGTATTATACAAGCCTGCCCAATGCGACTGGAACGGTGGCAAACAATATAAAAAACAATTGCATTACCTCCGTTAATGGCAATAATGCTGATTTGCTGCCAGCTTGGAACAATAACACGGATGCCTATCGGGCCTATTTAAAAGACGACGATTATGTATGGGGAAGCAATCAAGTAAAAGCCAATGTAGGGACTATTTTCTATAATATGCTGGTGCATAATCTCTCTCCAGCCAATGCCACTGAATATAGCAATGCTGCGGAGAGCTATATTCATTTCCTGCATGGTGTCAACCCGATAAACAAGGCCATGCTTTCGAATATGGGCGATTATGGCGCAGAGGGTTCTTGCGATGAAATATACCATGCATGGTTTGGCGATGGCACAGATTACGACAATGCACAGACGTCACCCATTGGCCCACCGCCGGGTTATATGACGGGCGGGTTCAATAAAAACTTTGTTCCCGACCCAGCTTGCAATTGCGTCATTTCTCCCCCACAAAACCAGCCTATTCAGAAATCCTACAAGGACTGGAACACCAGTTGGCCAGAAAACTCCTGGGAACTCACAGAACCGGCCATTTATACGCAAGCAGCTTATTTGAAATTGTTGTCAAAATTTGTCGCTGAAAACTCGCCCTTGCCAGTGGAAATGGTCAGTTTCAATGCTGCTTTATACCAATATGACCAAGTGCTGTTGCAGTGGTCAGTAGCGGCTTGGGAGAATATAAGTGGCTGGAATATTGAGCGAAGCACGGATGGGCAGCGATTTGAAAAAATTGGGACCCTTAAGTTGGACCAAACGAGTGGTCATTCGGAACAATTCAAATTCCTTGACAATTCGCCGAATATTGGCGTCAATTATTATCGCTTGAAAGTCTTGGAACTGGATGGCAGGTTCACCTATTCTGAGCTTAGGTCGGTTAATATTGCAAGGCCCTTGTCCATTGAAGTCTATCCAAACCCAACTGCTGGGGTAGTCAATGTACATATTGCTTCGCAACATGCTTCTTCACCCATTCAGGTTAGGCTTTTTGATGGTCAGGGTCGGACGGTTTACGAGCAAACGGTAGCCGTGACAGCTAGGAATTTTGACCATAAAATACCGACGGATGGCTTGTTTGCTGGCATGTATTTCTTGGAGGCACGAACGGAGGATGGGGTGTTTTGGGAGAAGGTTTTGGTGAAATAAAACATCGAAGTTGAACAAAACAGAGGAATGGAGAGCCCAAACTTAAGAAATCAACGCTGGCTTAACTTTTCCAATCCTGTGTTGTTCTATTCCCCAAAATCACAAAATGAGCAATACAAAATCAGTTCAACAAGTACTCCCACCGCCCGCCCCACACATGGTCGGCGATGGGTTTCGGGTACACAATTTCTTCCCAAGCGGCTATCATATGGGACCGCTACGCATGAGCCCGTTTTTCCTTATGGACTACGGTTCCAAAATCGAATTTCCGCCTTCGGAAAAGCCACGAGGTGTCGGCGTTCACCCGCACCGGGGCTTTGAAACGGTGACGATTGCCTTCAAAGGACGGGTAGCGCACCACGATAGCTCCGGCAACAGCGGCGTCATCGGTGAAGGAGACGTGCAATGGATGACGGCTGGCAGCGGACTCCTACACAAGGAATACCACGAGGAGGAATACAGCAAAAAAGGCGGCCCTTTCCAGATGGTGCAGCTTTGGGTCAACTTGCCTGCCAAGGACAAAATGACGCCGCCCAAATATCAAGCCATCGAACATGCACAGATGGGCAAGTACGAATTGCCAAATGAAGGCGGTGTTTTGGAAGTCATTGCTGGGGAATACAAAGGCGTGAAAGGCCCTGCGACCACATTTACCCCAATCCATGCGTACGTAGGTAGGCTCAATGCTGGTGCGGCTTTGGACATTTCTTTGCCAGAAAATTTCAACACGGGCATTTTGGTTGTCGAAGGAAGTTTCAAAATAAATAATACAGAGGATGTGGCAACTGACCATTTTGCCGTTTTCAAAAATGACGGCACGGAGGTGAAAGTCGAAACTTTTGAAGGTGGCGTTTTCTTACTCCTCAGCGGCGAGCCTATCAACGAAAACCTCGTTCCTTACGGCCCCTTCTTGATGAACACCAAGCAGGAAATCATGCAGGCTTTTGAGGATTTGAACGCTGGCAAATTTGGTGTCTTGGAAGATTAGGATAGGACACAGATTCAACAGATTTTTACAGATTCAACAGATTTTCACAGCTAAGAATCCATATAAATCTGTTCTATCAGTTGAATCTGTGTCCTATCCTGCTCGCTAAAAACAAGGAAGCCCTACCGACTCAGCGTCGGCAGGGCTTCTGTATTTAAAGTATTTACTACCTGAAATCAAGCACGTGGCTTCGCAACCGATTTCCCACTTGCAGCGTCGGCTGCTTGCTGGCGGAATTTCTTTTTACGCTTGCCTTTCACCTTCTCGGCTTTCTTAGCTGCTTCGTAAGCGTTCACCACGCCGCCAGTCACGCAAAGGTCAGTGAATGGGACGAGGTTTTCGTCATCGCCCGGCACTTTCACTTTTGCATTGGTCGTCATGGTGGTGGTTGACATCAGCAAGTCCTTTACCTGAACAGCAGAAAGCTCAGGGTAGTACGAGCGGATAGCCGCTGCAACACCTGCAACCACTGGTGAAGCCATACTTGTGCCGTCAAAACGGGCATATTTTCCTTCGGGAATAGTGGAGTAAATATCAACGCCCGGAGCAAAAAGGTCAACGCCTTCCTTGCCATAGTTGGAGAATTCGGCGGCCATGTCTTCGCCATTCTGCCAGCTCAATGCGCCTACTTCAATCCAGTTTTTTGCATGTTTTGGACCAAACAACCCGTGCTTCTCAAACTTGTCGTTTGGCAAATTGTCGGTGTCGTCGTTGTTCTGGTGGGAGTTGCCTGCTGCATGAACGAGCAGTACGTCGTGCTTCATGGCGTATTTTACCGCATCATCCACGACTTTTTTGTCCCAAGAATAGCCTTTTCCGAAGCTCATGTTGATGACCGTTGCGCCATTGTCCACAGCGTAGCGGATAGAATTGGCCACGTCCTTGTCCCGCTCATCACCATCAGGCACACAGCGGATGGCCATGATTTTCACGTTGTTGGCGATGCCGTCCATGCCCACATTGTTGCCTCGGCTGGCGGCGATAATGCCCGATACGTGCGTCCCGTGACTGGCGTCTGGACCTTTCACGTCTGGGTTGCCGTAGTAGCGCTCGTTGGAGTTGGCGTAGTTGTCACCCACCACGCTGCGAGCATCGAAATTGACATCGTACTGGTATTCAGCTTGGCTGGCGAAATAGTCCACACCACCCTGGATTTGGTCCTTGATTTCTTGGGAAGTGGCACCTTCTGCCAACATTCCTTTCATCACCTGCGCAGCACGGGTAAGTTTGGGGTCGTCGGTTTTGAGGTTTTCGATATCTTCCACGGTAACTTCCGATTTGCCGATTTTCTTCTCCAAAGCAATGACGGACTCCAAAATGCCACGATAAAGTGCCAAGCTGGCAGCCGCTTCTGTCTGCTTTTTTGCCACCGTTTCTTCCAATTCCTTGTAGCGGTTGTATTCCTTTTTGTCCTTGCCAGAAAGCTTGGAGGCGTCCACGTTTTTGAAACGCTTTTGGTCAGCCGCCACGATCCGGGTAATCTCCAACTGGTCTTGGTGAACGTTGCCGTTTTTGCCCCCAATGAAGTTCCAGCCGTACACGTCGTCCACGTAGCCGTTGTTGTCGTCGTCAATATTGTTGCCGGGGATTTCACCGGGGTTGGTCCACATTACATCTTTCAGGTCTTCATGCTGCCAATCCACGCCGCCATCAATTACCGCCACGATGACGGTCTCGGATTTTTTGCCAGAAAGCACATCGCTGTACATCTTGTTGGCGCTCACACCGTAGTAGCCATCCTTCATTTTGTCAAGGTGCTGCCAGTTTTCAGGTGGAGCGGAAAGCTGGGCCAAACCAACAAAAGGCAAAGCAAATGCAGCGGCCAGCATCAATGATTTAATCTTCATGTTCTTTTTATGATTGATTTTATTTAAAAAAATTTTGCAAAAGTATCATTCTGCATGGATGAAACTTGCAAGTAAACACTCGTTTTTTCAAAACGTTACGTTAACGACATTTCAGAACGAAGGCACAAGCTTCAAATTTTATCGAAAAACGCACCAAGTGTTAAAAAAACATTGAAATGACAATTGTGAAAAGGGAAAGTGGCAACAAGGACAAGGTATTGTGTGTTGATTCACATTTTTGCTAAAAAAAACGCCCCTCGAAAGGGGCGCCAATGTTTGTACATAGTTTTGTATAGACAAAAAAAAAATTCTGATTGGGTGCGATCTGCCCAGTTTCAAAACTAGACATTCGACTTAGTGCTGTACAGCCAATTTTTGCGTCACAAATCCTTTTTCGCTTCGCAACTGCACAAGATAAAGGCCGTTCGAGAGCTTGCTTGCATCGAAATCCACCGAGTTTTCACCAGTAAGAATATTGACCTGCCGCTGCTCAATCTGCTTGCCGAGCAAATCTACCACTTGCATTTGGAACTGCCCGTTGATTTGGGAATTAATTTTAATTTGAGTGAACCCGGAAGTCGGGTTTGGTTGCACGGAGAGGCCGATTTGACCCTCCAAATTCCTTGTTGAAGTCACGGCGCAAGGGTCGGAGGCATTGGCATTCAGATAGATGGTGTATTTGCCCGGTGCAATCAGTGGGTTCGGGAATTCCAAGGGCAACGGGAATGAAGAGCCGTTGATAAAGGCAGACCCCTTGATGACCATGTCGTAGGCGCCGGGTGCATTGGTGGACGTCGGTGTGCCGTAAATCAAGGCACAACTGAGCGTGTTTTGGACAAAGTGGCAGTTTGTGGGGTCGCATTTGTAGGTTATCCCGGCGGGAAGCCCCAGCACACTGGAAATAATGATGGAATCCAAGGGATAGGAGGTATTACCAAGCTTGAGTGAATCGTTAATGACCACAGTCAGGTTGTACGAAAATGACTGGCCAATCACGGCACATTCTGTGATGCCGACCCCCGTGTTAGTTGCAGCGTCGAAGGGTTTTGGGTAAACGCCCGCCGTTGAATCGGCGTATTGCATGTTCGGGGTGCAGGTTTGGGCGTCTGAAAAAATTGCGCAAGCGCAGAAAACAAGGGCAAGTAATAATCGAGTCATACGGGAATTGTTTTTGTTTGAAAAATTTAAAAAAACGATGTGAAGTCTTGCGAGATGTATTTTGGATTCGTGTTTTCTAAAATACAAAACTCCGAAAACTTCCCTGAAATCGTTGCAGTTTAACCAAGTTTAATTTGCTGGGTTGTTTTTTGAGAACAAGTTCTATTTTTGCGCCCAATCCACACAGTCCGTTCCGAAGGATATGGAATGGTTCATTTTACCCACTCTAACCCAGCGTCGTTTTCAGGCGTTGGCTTTCCAAGCGCACAGAGAACTTTCCCAAGAGGCGATTTTGCAAGAATTTCCTAAACTTGTTTCAATTTTTTAATCAGGCACAATTACTCAGCACCCCAATCACCCAGTAACTGTAAGTATTCACAACCACCATTTTATGAACAAACTTAAATTTACCCTTGCTGCTTTGCTTCTGCACGCAGTTGCTATTTTATCTTCGCAAACAGCCACGCTCAGTGGTATCCTGTTGGAAGAAAGCACCAATTCCCCGCTCATCAATGCCACTGTCCAAGCTGGCGAAACTGGCACTATCACGGACTTCAATGGTCACTACGAACTCAAACTGGCGCCCGGCGATTACCAAGTCAGTTTCAGCTTCGTGGGCTTGGAGCCTGTGGTTCAATCCGTCAGCCTCAAAGCTGGTGAGACCAAGGAAATCAACCTCTCGTTGACTGAAAACACCAATATCCTCAGCACTGCCACCGTCACCAGCGGCAAGCATGAACGGGCGTTGGGCGAAGTCACCGTTTCCATTGACGTGCTCAGGCCGAACCTGTTGGAAAACACCAATCAGACCAGTCTCAGCGGCTTGCTGGATAAAGTGCCTGGCGTAAACCTCGTCGGCGACCAAGCCAATATTCGGGGCGGCTCTGGGTTCAGTTACGGCGCTGGCAGCCGAGTGCTGCTGCTCGTGGACGACATGCCCATCCTCCAAGCAGATGCTGGCTACCCGCAATGGGAGGACGTTCCGTTGGAAAACATCGAACAGGTGGAAGTAGTGAAGGGCGCTGCCTCTGCCATGTATGGTTCTTCGGCACTCAACGGCATCGTGAACGTGCGCACTGCCTACGCCAAGGCCAAGCCGGAGACCAAAATTTCCCCATTCGTCACCTCTTTTGGTGCCCCTAAAAACGAGGCAGCAAAATGGTGGGACACGCCCCGTTATTCGGCGGGTGGCAGTTTTTCCCACAAACAGAAATTCGGCAAACTGGACCTCGTGACGGGCGGCTACTACATCCGTCAGGAGAGCATCAACGACAGTACCTGGTCGCGTCGGGGCCGCTTCAACATCGGCACCCGCTACCGTATTACCGACCGACTGTCGGTAGGGCTGAATACCAATTTCAACAAAAACAAAAATGCTTCTTTCTTCTTTTGGGGTGGGGCGGACAGCTTGGTGCTGAGGCCGGGTGCTGCTGTTTCCGAAGGCAACAATCTTCGCTACAATATTGACCCCTATGTGACCTACTACGACCCCAGCAATAACCGCCACAAGCTTATGGGGCGGTTTTACAGCGTAAAAAACAAGACGGGCACTTCCGAGGCCGACCAGTCGAACCGCTCGGAGGTGAAGTACGGCGAGTACCAGTTTCAGCGTAAAATGGATAGGGTCGGCCTGATTTTGACGGCGGGTGGCGTTTATATCGGCACCGCCGTTCGGGCACCGCTTTATGGCGATACCACGTTCACCAGCCGAAACATGGCGGCTTACTTGCAGTTGGATGAGAAATTATTTGACCGGTTGAACCTCTCTGGCGGGTTCCGCTACGAGCAGAATGTCATCAAAACCCCTGAAATCATTGAGTATAAAATAGATGGTCAAGTTGCTCAACGGGATACCGTTCCGAATGGCGAAATCAAGGAAGCAAAGCCCGTGTTTCGTTTTGGGGCGAGCTACGAGCTGGGGCAGGCTACTTTCGTTAGGGCTTCTTGGGGACAAGGCTATCGTTTCCCCAGCATTGCTGAAAAATTCATATACACGTTGTTCGGTAGCGTACCCATTCTGCCCAATGTGGACCTGACTTCAGAAACCGGATGGTCTGCGGAGCTAGGCTTGCGCCAAGGCTTCAGGGTGGGTGGTTTCAGCGGCTTCGTGGATTTGGCCGCATTTACCAGCGAGTACCAGAACATGATGGAGTTCAATTTGCTGCCAGGGGTTTTTCCGCCTTCCTTTCAATCGCAAAACGTGGGAGATACCCGTATCCGTGGCTACGAAGTCAGCGTGACTGGCAAGGGGAAACTCTTCGGCATGGAGACGACGGTGCTGGCGGGCTACACTTATATTGACCCAAAATTCAAGGAGTGGGCCTCTATTGATTCCTTGAAAAATGGCTCTGAAGCTTTTCGTCAAACGGATGCCTACCTGAATGCCATCAATTCCTCTATCTGTTCCAACAAAAGGTCATGTGAAAACATCCTGAAATACCGCTACAGGCATACTGCGAAGGTGGACATTGAGACCAGGGCTGGAAAATTCGCCTTCGGCGTCAGTGCTATTTACAATAGTTTCATGGAAAACATTGATGAAATATTCGAGTCAATCGTAGTGCCGGGCTTGCGCAAATACCGCACAGAAAACGACCACGGCGACCTAATCCTTGGCGCTCGTGCCGCCTTTTTCCCTTCGGATAAACTGAAGGTCGCACTTATCGGCGGGAACTTGACCAATCGAGAATACACCGCCCGGCCCGGCAAAATCGAGGCAACAAGGAATTTCACCCTGCGGGTTGATTATAGTTTTTAGGAAAAAAACGTCGGCAAGGCTCGAAACCTTGCCGACGTTGAACCCTCCTTTTTCCCTACTTTTGGCCTCTGAAATTTTTAATTGAAGCCAAATTATGAGCAACCTGACCGACTTCCAGCAATCCATCCGCCAAGGCATCCCCGACTATCTGCCGAACCCAAAACCCTACGACCCGGACATCTCCCACGCACCCAAGCGGGTCATCGAGGGCGTCCTTTCGCAAGAAGAAAAAAAGCTGGCGGTGCGCAATGCCCTTCGCTATTTTGACAAAAAATTCCATCCGGTGCTCGCCCCTGAGTTTTACAATGAACTTGAAACCTACGGGCGCATCTACATGCACCGCTTCCGGCCCGATTACCCGATGCATGCCCGGCCCATTTCCGAGTACCCGGCCCAATGCCAGCAGGCGGCGGCCATCATGCTCATGATTCAGAACAACCTCGACCCCACCGTTGCGAAGCACCCACATGAATTGATTACTTACGGTGGAAATGGGGCCGTTTTTCAGAACTGGGCGCAGTACCTCCTCACCATGCAGTACCTATCGCAAATGACGGAGAAACAGACACTTGCGATGTACAGCGGCCATCCGATGGGCGTTTTTCCATCGCATCGGGATGCCCCACGGGTCGTCATTACGAACGGTATGATGATTCCCAACTACTCCAAAAAAGAGGATTGGAACAAGTACAATGCCCTCGGCGTGACGCAGTACGGACAGATGACAGCGGGCTCGTTCATGTACATTGGGCCGCAGGGAATCGTGCATGGCACGACCATCACGCTGTTGAATGCTGGTCGCTTGCGCAAGCTCGGCAACGATGATTTGCGAGGCAAAATCTTCGTGACCAGCGGCCTCGGCGGCATGTCGGGCGCACAGGCGAAGGCGGCGGTCATCACTGGAGCAGTTGGGGTGCTGGCGGAGGTGGACGAAAAGACCATCGAGCAGCGCATCACGGATGGTTATGTCCTTCGGGAAAACGTTTTCGCTGACCTCAATTTGCTGCTGAACCGCTTGGAAGATTGCCGACAAAACGGCACGGCCATTGCCCTTATTTACGCTGGAAACATCGTGGATTTGCTGGAAAAACTGGTGGAAACGAATACGAACATCGAACTGCTCAGCGACCAGTCGAGCCTTCACAATATTGACGACCTCGGCTATTGCCCAGCGGGCTACACCTTCGAGCAAGCCAAACATTTACTGGACGACGACAAGCTGCGTTTCATGGTTGAAATCCGAAAAACGCTCATTCGTCACGCCAACGCTGTGAACACGCTGGCTGAACGGGGCACCTATTTTTGGGACTATGGAAACGCCTTTCTGCTCGAAGCTGGGAAGGCTGGCGCCGATGTTTTCAAGGATAAAAAAACTGGCGAATACAAGTACCCCAGTTACGTGGAAGACATCATGGGGCCGATGTGTTTTGACTACGGCTTCGGGCCGTTCCGCTGGGTTTGTTGCTCTGGCGAAAAGTCGGATTTGGACAAGACCGACGCTATCGCCGCACAGGTTTTGGAGGAAATAAAGCTCACCGCCCCTGCCGAAATCCAAGGCCAGCTCAACGACAATATCATTTGGATAAAAAACGCCGACCGTGACCTCCCCATTGTCGGCTCGAAGTCCCGCATCCTCTACGCCGACGCCGAGGGTCGGGTGAAAATCGCCCAAGCTTTCAACGACGCCATTGCCAGCGGCGAACTGGCTGGCCCTGTGGTGCTGGGCCGTGACCACCACGATGTGAGCGGCACGGATTCGCCCTACCGGGAAACCTCGAACATCTACGATGGCAGCCGTTTCACCGCCGACATGGCCGTACAGAATGTCATCGGCGACTCCTTCCGTGGAGCTACCTGGGTCAGCTTGCACAACGGCGGCGGGGTCGGTTGGGGCGAGGTCATCAACGGCGGCTTTGGCATGTTGCTCGATGGCTCCAAGGCAGCCGAGCATCGCCTAAAATCCATGCTTTTCTGGGACGTGAACAACGGCATTGCCCGCCGCAGCTGGGCGAGGAACGAGGAGGCCATTTTTGCCATCAAACGGGAAATGGAACGGACGCCGGGGCTGGTGGTGACGCTGCCGAACTTGGTGGAGGATGAGTTGCTGGATGGGTTATAAAATACAAAAGCCCTTGAAAATCAACGACATTCAAGGGCTTTCTTAGAGTTTTCTTTGCGCCTACTTAATATGAAACACCAAGCTATTCACCGGCCTACCTTCCGCCACGCCAATGATGCTGGCATTCACCATTTGAAAATAATAACGGTCGCCAGAAGCCGCCTTATCAAGCAGCCCTTTTGCCATATCGTTAAATTCAGCAGTCCGCATGGCTACTTCAATTGGGTCACCCACTTTCGGTACATAAACAAAATTATAGCTCATAATTCCAACAGGCGCATCGCCAACTTGATTGGGCAAGAAAGCGCCTAAGCCTGTGGCTTGTTTGAACTCTGCAGGAGTCATGTCGCCATCCATTTTTAGAAGACCGTTTTGCATTTTGAGGGCAGCCATTGGGGCGAGGTGTTTTTTCATCGGGTCGGGTAATTCCTTCACCTCGAAGTCGAAATTCTTGTACTGGAACCCATCGCCATGCACGGTCAAGGTCACTTTACCCGGTTGGTCAACCCGAATATTGAATAAGCCATTGTCCAGTCTTTCAATTTCAATACCATCGCTGGCCACGTAAATATTTTCGCTGGGAATACCCGGCACGCTGACTTGAACCGGGTTCTCTACGCCGATATAAAGTGCATTGCCGTTGCGTGGGGTAATCTTGACATCTTGGGCTTGAATTTGCTGCGCAAAAATCAGCGCAAATGCCAAAAGGATGACAGTTCTGAGGCTGCCGAAATAGTGGCAGAAGGTTGGTGCTAACTTCATTTAGTAAATTTTTTTTAGTGAAAACAACCCCTTAACGAGGCGATTTGACAAAGTTACGTTTAAGGACGCAATTTAATAAATCCGCCGTCCAATGGGAAATCGCAGCCAGTGATGAATCCTGCCTCATCCGAGCAAAGGAAGAGCGCCAAACTGGCTACTTCTTCAGGTGTTCCCATGCGCCCGATGGGTTGCGTCTTCGCCAATTTTTCAAACATCTCCGCCTCGTGGCCGGGGTAGTTTTTGGCCAAAAAACCATCCACGAACGGCGTGTGGATACGGGCAGGTGAAATGCAGTTGCAGCGGATTTTTTCGGATAAATAATCCATCGCAACGGAGAGCGTCATGGTAAGCACAGCGCCCTTCGTCATGGAGTAGGCGAAGCGGTCGGGGATGCCCACAGACGATACGATGCTGGCCATATTCAAGATTACACCGCCGCCGTTTTGCTTGAAAAAAGGCACGGTGGCGAGCATGGCATTGTACACGCCTTTCACGTTCACCCGGTACATCCGGTCGAAGTCCTCCTCGGTCGTTTTCTCCAAATTTCCGACGAACCCGATGCCCGCATTACAGACGAGTATGTTCACAACGTGCTGATTGTGAATGTTTTGGATGATGTCAGTCACCTGATGCTGGTTGCTGACATCGCAGGTATGAGCAGTCGCCAGTCCGCCTTCGGAGCGAATTTCAGCGGCGGCATTTTCGGCCTCCTCTTGTTTCAAATCGAGTAGGTGGACGTGTGCGCCTTCCATTGCGAAGCGTCGTGAAGTGGCCAATCCAATACCGCTTGCGCCACCCGTCACGATGGCTGTTTTATTTTCGAGTCGTTTCATAAAACTTGACTTGATAGGACACTGATTGGATGGATTAAACGGATTAGGACTGATTTTATAAAAAGAAATCTGTGTAAATCAGTTTAATCAGTCCAATCAGTGTCCTATCCTATTTTACAATTCAAAAATCTTATCCATCCGCACCCATTTCTCACCGGGTTTGGCCCAGGGTAGCGGCTGCTGGAATTTCCACATCAGCTCCTCCCAAGCTTGCACCCGTGGGTTGGAGGCATCGGCGGCAGCCTTTTTTTCGAAGGAAAATTCATCATTAACCTCCATCACCATGAAGAGGCGGTTGCCCGTCCGATAGATGTCCAAGGCCGTGATACCTTGAGATTTGATACTCTCCAAAATCTCCGGCCAGACGCCACCGGGGGCATGAAAGCGCTCATATTCGGCGATGAGGGCGGGGTCGTCTTTGAGGTCGAGGGCGAAGTGGTATTTCATTTACGATTTTGGATTTACGATTGGTGTGTCGGCGGCCCTTATTTTTCAAGTAATATTGGGCAATTTTCAAGTTCAATATTATATTTCTCCGTCTTGCAACCTTTATAGAGCTTCACCTTTTTTACCCCCTCATCATCGCCCAAACGGATATTGAAAACGCAATCTGGGCTTTCAAATTCATACACGGTGGAGACGTATTCGCTGCCAGTTTGTGGGTCTTCGTCAGTCTCGGCAGCGAGTACGAAGCCAGGATTGATGTCGGCCTTTCCATGAAGCTGGTCAATGGTCTGGCGGCCCTTGCGCAGCTCAAAATTGAAGTCAACCGTGGTGTAGTTGGCCCTCGAAATATCCAGTGAATACAGGTATCCGCCCTTGCTCGCCACGAAATTCGTCCATTTGCCCTTCGGCAATGGCATGGGGAAAACGAGCGTGTCCCGCTGCTCCAAAATGATGAAGCTGTCGGCCAGTTCTATCTGCGCTGCGACGTTGGCATAGGTCAGTTTCTGCAAGAAATCGGCGGAGTAGTCGAGGTCGTTTTGCATGGTGATTTTGGCGGGCTTCACGTTGGCGTGCGTCGTGTCGGTTGCCGTATTCGCAGGCGCAATGGCGTCCTCGCCCATCAGGAGGGAGTCAGCCAAAAGCGAGTCGAGCGCAGCGGTGCTGTGCTGGGGTGTTTTGCCGAAATCTCCGCCGCAAGCCGGGAGGAGCAATGCGCCCATTGCGCAGCAGAAAAAACAAAAAATCTGTTTCATAAAAAAAATTAAAATGGTTTGACCTTAAAGGTGATACCTTTTTAGAAAGGTGTCACCTTTATTTAATGCTGTGCTAAACCGTCTTGATTTTATACCCCTTCCACCCGTAAAGCCCAATGATTGCGAAGCAAACCAGCGGCAAAATGAGGGCGTTTTGGTAGCTGCCCATCACCGTTGAAAGCCACCCGAACGTCGGCGGGATAATGGCCCCACCAACAATGGACATAATGATGAGCGACGAGCCGAGCTTCACCTGTTCGCCCAAACTACGGGTGCCGAGGGCGAAGATGGTCGGGAACATGAGCGACATGAAAAAGCTGGTGAATAGCAGCACGACCACTGCCGTAAGGCCGGAGGTCAGCATGGCGATGACGAACAGGGCGACGGCTCCGATGGAGAACATGGTGAGTAGGCGCTGCGGTGCAACAAACGACATGAGCCAAGTGCCAGTGAATCGCCCAACCATGAACAAAATAAAGCTGAAAGTGAGGTGAAAACCTGCCCAACGCTGTGGCGTGAGTTCCTCCCCGCTGCCTGCCATCCACTCGAAAAATGGCTTGAGGGCTTCCACCAAAAAGAAGTGGTGGTCGGGGGAGAGCGTCATTTTGATGTCAATCAGGTAGCCGAAAATGGCGGACTGGGCTCCCACGTAACAGAACTGCGCCACGATGGCCAAAACGAGGTGGCGGTGTTTGAAAATGCCGTCCCATCCCCGCTTGCCCTCATTGCCGGACTGGACGGGTTCGGGCATTTTCGTGAGCCAAAAAAGCAGCGCCACGAACAGCACCACGGCAGCGAGGC
Organism: Saprospiraceae bacterium; assembly: GCA_041752395.1. Lineage (GTDB taxonomy): Bacteria > Bacteroidota > Bacteroidia > Chitinophagales > Saprospiraceae > UBA6168. Next base: position 58,772 of record JBGSWN010000127.1, read on the forward strand.
CGAGGTAGGGCATCTGAACCGTATTCGCTTCGGCGATTCGTATTGCTTCGGCTTGGTCAACGGGCATGGCGCCGAGGTCGGCGACCGTGTATTTGTTATTGGTGAAAATGAGCAGGCTGCCGAGCAGTGGCCCGAAGATGATGCTGAGACCATTAAACGACTGCGAGAAATTGATGCGCTGTGCTGCACCTTCCGGCTCACCGAGGATGGAGACATAGGGGTTGGCCGCTGTTTCCAAGAAGGCCAAGCCACTGGCGATGGTGAAAAGGGCGAAAAGGAAAAAACCATATACCCGTGCCTCGGCTGCAGGGTAGAAGAGGATGGCGCCAAGCCCGTAGAGCAGCAGGCCGAAGATGATGCCTTTTTTGAAACCGAACTTGTTCATGAAAAGCCCTGCGGGAATAGCAAAAACGAAATAGCCGAAGTAAAACGCTGAATCCACAAGGCCCGCTTGCCATCGCTTTAGGTCGAGCGCAAGCTGGAAGTGGCTTATGAGGACGCCGTTCAGCGAATTGGCGATGCCCCAGAGGAAAAAAAGGCTGGTGACGAGCGCAAAGGGCAGCAGGTACTTGTTTTTCTCAGACATGGTTTGTTTCGTTTTCGTTTTGTTTGAGCCAAAGGTAATTTTTTCCCTAAATAAAAAAAGGGGGCCAGCTACAGCTGCCCCCCCGAAACCATTTTACCAAAAAACTTACTTTGAAATTATGAGCTTCTTCGAAACAGGGCGCTTGCCATCCGCCGAGATTTGGACGGAGTAACGGCCTGTCTGATAGTTCTGTAAATCAAGGCGATAGGCTGTTTCGTAAACCTCGTCGATTTGGATTTGCTCCACCTGACGGCCTGACCAATCGAACAACCGAACGACCACGTTTTTCTCTCCAACCATTGTTTCCAGATTCAAGTTGGTAGAAGTACTTGCCGGGTTCGGGTAGATACCGAAGTCTTCGATGTCGGCGATGGTAACCGTCTGGATTTCAGAGGTTTGCGTCGTTCCATCGAGGAAAGTAACGGTGATGCGGTAGCTGTTTTCGCCCACCACTGGTGCCAAGTCAAGGTCTTCGAACAGGTTGGTGGATTGGTCTTCGTCTTTGAAAGCATCCAATTTCGCCAACACTTCCCAGTTCATGCCATCGATGGATTTTTCGATGGTGAAAGTCTGATTCTTGAAGCCTGTGTTGTTTTTCCAGTAGAGGCTCACCATGTTGTCGCCACGTTGAGCTTGCAGTTCGAGCAGATCGGTGCGCTCGTTTTCAGCGTTGATGCCGAGGTCGCAGCCGCTGGTCCACTGTACAGTCCGATCGAAAATCTGCCAGCCAGTAGTGGTCATTTTATGTGCGTTGTCGTCTTCGAGGAAGAAACCGCAGCGGCGTGCAGGTGCATTCATACCTACCATCGGAGCACCGGTATCGTAGGTGAAAATCAAGACACAGTTTGGGTTGCCGGGTATGGTTGCCACTTTGCTGGCAGCATTTCCGGGGTTGCCCCAGTTTGTATTTTTATTGGAAGTAAATATTGAGTATTCGCCAGAAGCACCTTGCATGATTGGGTGTCCACTGTCGGTTACCTGAAGTTTGCTGATTTTGTCGGAAATCCCGTAGTGGGTATTGACGGATGTGCCAGTCATCTTCATGTCGTCGTAAAGATAGCTTTCCCAAACAATGACGGGCACATTTATATCACGGTACTTACTGCCTACTTTGCTAGAATTGCAAGTTGAACTGATAACAATCAAGCCTTTATCGGTGCCGTCGTTGCTATCGCACTTGTCATCTTCTTTTAAGGTCACGGTGTAGCCAAGGCTTTCCAGACGGTCTTTTACTGCTTCGTCAGAGGTGCAAAGTGAAGTTTTGCCGACCACGAAGAGTGCTTTTTTGTTACAAGTTGGCGGTGGTGGTGTAGCGTTGCCGCAATCTTCGATAGTCCACTGTTGGTTGTTGCCGCCGTGCTTGCTCCACATGATAATCTCAGCACCGTTCGCCGTTGATGCACCAGAAACATCGAAGTACAGGCCACTGCCCACATTTTTAATGAAGTAATAACCGCTTCCTGCGTCTTCAATCGTCCATTTCTGACTGTTCGTTCCATCGCAAGTATTCTGCACGATTTTGGAACCTGCACTGCAATTCGAAGTAGCATCTAGGCATTTGCCGCTGTGCTGCACTGTAATAGTATAGGCGTTAGCGGCTACCTTCGTAAACTTGAATTTCTGGTTGTTGCCGCCCGTAGCGTCCCATTGAATGAGCTTGCCACCATTTGCCGTTGAGCCACCGTAGATGTCGGCAGATTTGCCGCTGTTGCGGGATTTGATGCAGAGCACTTTACCATCAAAAGGGTCTGTACCGCCGCCAGCGTTGCCGCAATTGTTTGCATTTCCACCCAAGCCAGTCGGTGCTTTGCCAGTCAGTGTCAGGTACAATTTGTCGAGGCAAGCGTTTGGCTCCCGCCAAGAGAACTGGATGGTGTTTGCGCCAGCGATCATGTTAAAAGAAACAGGGACGTCTTCGCTGCAACCATCCCAATGACCCACTTGGTCCCACTGGTAGCCATTGTAGGCTGGGGAGTTGATGCTGTTCCATTTCACCCAAGGGCCATTATTGGCACGCACCCAGTAGCTATCGCCGCTGCTGTTCGGTACGATGGTGCGGGCAAAGAGGCGGTAGTTACCAGCCACGCTCAAGTTCACGTTGAAAGTGACGAGGTCGGCAGTGTTGGTTGGTGGATTGTCGTAGGCATAGCTGTTTGGTGGGAGGAGGAGCTTGCCGTTGGAAGCGCCTGCATCCGTGCGGATTTGCCAGTTAGAGCCAACCGTTGCGCACTCAGCTTCTAAGTAGATGCTGTTGTGGCACTGCACTTGGTCGCCGAGCCGGAAATTGAAGTCGCCGCCGTGGGTAGCGCCGTTGTCTGTAGAAAACCAAGCGCTCAAGCCTTGGAGGTTTTTGTCCTGAAGGTTGCCACCCAGTCCCATTTGCGGAGCAGGTCCGTAGCGCTTGATGTTATAGCTGCGGCAATCGTCGAGTGTGATGGTGCCGTTCAGAGATGGGTAGTAGGTCCAAGCTGGGTTACCGCTGGTCACACAGAGTTCGAGCTTAGGGCTGCCGGATGGGGCCGTCGTCGTTTTACCCGAAAAGAAAACCTCCACGTAGCCACGTGAACTTCCTTTGGTCACGGAACCTACGAGTTGGGCAGTACCATTGGTGTATTCGATAAAAAGCAGGTCGTTGCCAGCAGCATAGTACTGGTTGTTCAGCCACAAGGAGTAAGCTGTTCCTGCTCCGCAATTGGTGGCTGTGCTGTTTACTTTGCGCACGGAAGCCACATCGCCGCAGTCGCCGGGAGGCACCACGATGACGGTGAAAGTACATGGAGCTGCACCGTTGCCTTTGCCATCAACGGCATTGTAGGTAACGGTGGTTGAACCAACAGCGAAGCCGGTTCCGGGTGTGTGGGTTGAGGTTACATTGACGGGGCCGCAGTTGTCGGTAGCGGTTGGTGCTGTCCAAGTTACGTTTGTAGTTGTGCCAGTTGCCACGACGAGGATGTCGGTCGGGCAGTTTTGGAAAACAGGTGCAGTGTTGTCAACGACTGTGATTATTGCATTGCAAGTCACTTTGGAGCCTACACGGTCGGTAATGCTGAGTTGAACACTCTTCGTGCCGAGGTCGGCGCAAGTATAGGTGATGGAATTACTATCGTTGACTTTCAAGGTAAGCGTTGTACAATCGTCGTAGGCAGTAGTTGCGATGACAGCGCCTGTGATGGTCACAGAACCATTGTCGCCAATCGCAACCGTTGCGTTTTCGCAGATTTCAGTGGATGTTGGGCCAGTGATTTCCACGCCGCCATCCATGTTCATCTGGTGATATGGCAGTTCATTGAACGTGCCGTAGTTGAAGAACAGGCTGTGGTTCGTCCACCAGTAGTAGTTATTGATGATGCCCGTGTTGATGAACGAAGAGCAGGCGAAATTGAAGATTTCGTCGTAGTTGTTGAGGGTACCTTTGTTGTTAAAAACACCGCCGTTGGAGTTTTCAAGAACGCCACCATTCGAGCCTTGCGTGGTAGAGTTGTGGGTGTTTTTGAAAATGCCCGTCACCTCATTGACGAAGTCACCAATATTCAACAAGTAACCGTTGTTTTCAAAATAATCGTTGTTGAAAACACGGACGCCATTCTCGATGGTGCCATTGTTATAAAGGTTTTTGTTGTTTACGATATTGTAATCATTGGAAATTCGGGCAGGCTGGGCATTGTAGAGGTCACCGTTGTTGGTGAAAACACCGCCGCTGTTGTTTTGGAGCTGGCCGTTGTTGGTGAAAATACCAGAGTTAATGATGGTCTCCAGGTTGTTCAACAAGTTGTTGTTCACAAAATTACCGGAGGTAACGATGTTGCCACCTGTGCTCGTGTAAATAGAGCCATTGTTGGAAAAAGTGGCCGTGTTGTTGATGCCCCCCACGCTCTGGATTTCACCGATATTGTTGAAGATATTGGCATTGCTCACCAATGCGCCAAAATTGTTATTGATTTTGCCAGTGGCAGTATTATTGAAAGTACCACCCGCAAGGGTGTTCAACTGGCCCTTGTTTTCGAGTATAAAATTGTTGTTGAAAGTGCCGCTGTTGTTCAATTCAAACACGTTGACGAAGTTGCTTTGGTTGTTGTTGTTGAATGCACCGAAGTTGTTCACCCTGAAGTTGTTGGTGATGTTTCCGCCAGCGCTGTTGTTGAAAAGCTGGTTGTTGATGATAGTGCCGCCGTTGGTGAGTGCACCGTTGCAATTGTAGGTACCGTTGTTGGTGAGTGTTCCTTGGTTGTTGAGCGTTGTGTTTGTGTGGTTTAGTGTTTTTCCGGTTGCGTTCTCGAAATTGGCGCCGTTGAAATTCGTAAACGTGCCGCCATTCAAATTACAAGTACCGTTGTTATTAAAGGCTTTGTTATTGCCGATAGTGCCGCCCGTCACGTTCAGTGTAGCGCCATTATTTATCGTTCCAAAATTGCTGAAATTACCAGTCAAGTTCACCGTGCCAGCGTTGGAGATGACCGCCGTTCCAGTGCTGGAATAGTTGCCCGTGCTGCTGAATTGGCCACCTGCAACGATGTCCAATGAGCCACGCTGGTCCATTGTCCCGTTGTTGGTCAACTTGCCCGCTGCGCCGATGTTGAAAGCGGAACCCGTGTAGTTGTTCAAGGTTCCGCTCACAGTCACGGCAGCGTTGGCATTGATGGTTCCGTAGCTGGTCAGTGTGCCGTTGATGGTCAGCGCCGAGTTGATGGTCACCGTAGCGCCGCCTGGGATGGTGCCAGCATTTGCCGTTGTTGGTACGCCGCCCGACCAGTTGGCTGCATTGAAATAATCGCTGCCCACCGCACCGCTGAAGGTGGTCTGGGCAGAAATCGAATTCCCCGCAAAAATGAAAAGTGAAGCAAGCAGGCATGAAAATGCCGCTTTGATTACGTAGTGCTTGTACATACTCAAATAAGTTTTGGTTAAAAAAGAAAATTGTAAGTCAGAACGCACAGCCAAGGGGGGAATGGTAGCTGTTGTTCAAAATATTTTGCCGGTGTCAAACCCGGTGAAAATCCAAATTTGTAAATCGTAAGATGTGCTGTTGCCCATGAACGGGAACAGGTGTGTAAATGTGAGTTTGTCGGCACTATGCCGGTGAGACCTTAACTGAAATGTAATGAGGGAAAATGATGTGGAGAAGGAGAAATAACACGGGCAAATTTAAGGGGAAAGGATTTAGAAAGAAATGCCCGCCAATAGATATTATTGGCGGGCAGGTCTAAGTTGTTGATTTTCAGCGGCTTGCTGTTTGTATTTTTTTATTTAAAAATTGTGAAACTCACGCTTTTTTGTCTGTGCTTTCCAAGTTCCGCATCCAAACATCCCGCTGGGGGAATGGGATTTGTATGCCATTTTCCCTAAAATTTTTATCAACAGCATAACGGATATCGCTTTTCAGAAACTCAATTCGGAGGAATTCCCGGGTGAAAAAAAGCAGTTCAAAATCCAAGGACGAGTCGCCAAAATCTTTGAACTGAACTGCCACAGGAGGCTCTTTCAATACAAGTACATGCGCTTCAGCGGATTGGATTAGCAGTTTTGTCACCAAAGCCAAATCGGAACCATAGGCCACGCCTACTTTGATGTTAAAACGGGTCGGCTGGTCATCGTGCGTCCAATTGGTGACCTTGTTTACAATGAGGTTGGAGTTCGGAATCAGGATGCTCACCCGGTCACGGGTTTCCAATTTGGAAACACGCAGCCCAATCTTACTCACCCTCGCCACGATGCCGTCCACTTCGAGTACATCGCCCACTTCCACCGTGCCTTCCACGAGGATGATGATTCCAGAAATCAAGTCCCGAAAACTGTCTTGTAAGCCTAGGCCAATGCCCACCAACAGGGCTGCCGAACTGGCCAAGAGCATGGAACTAATGGCGAAAAGTTCCAAAATGCCAAAAACAGCCACTACCCAAACGATGTAACTCAGGAATTGCTTGATGGCGATTTGCCGACCTTTGTCGAGGCTTTTTGACTTAAAATAGCGTTCAAGGAGGAAATTACGGATGGCCCAGGTCAGCAACTTTGCAACCAAGAAAATAAGTACCGCAAATAGCAAATGTGCCACCGTCAGTTGATACTTGCCAATATTGATGTGTAGCTCTAGAAATTCTTTGAAATCCATGTTGCAATTTTGGTAATAATTAACCGATGCAATTTGTAGCCGTTTTTCGGTAGGGCAAATCTGCATAACTTACGGCGTTTTATGAAATACTGTTCGTCCGTAAGCACAATGAGAGCGTTCCAAGGCCCTAATTTAATAATTTTTAAAGCATGAAAAACTTATTGACTTTTCTTTTTTGCTTTGCAATTGCTTGCATGGCAAAGGCTCAAGACGCCATAGATGCCAATGTTTCCTACGCCACTTTTCAGAGTCAGGGGAATGGTTTTGTGGAAGTTTACCTGAATATTCTTGGGCCTTCTACAGGTACAACCCCCGTCACCGACAGTACCAACCAAGCGGTAGTTGATGTGGTCATCCTTTTCAAACAGGGTGAAGATGTGATAAAATTTGACAAATACCGCCTGAAAGGCCCTGTGTCCAAAACGCCAGTTGACTTCGTGGACGTCAAGCGCTATGCTTTGCCGAATGGCGAATATAAAATCGAAGTATCGGTGGAAGACTTGGTTAAAACTGGAAATACCAAAAAATACGAATCCACTTTTTCGATGGATTATTCCAACGACAAACTGGCTATTTCAGATTTTGAACTCATAGCCTCCGCAAAGGAAGTAGCGCCAGGTGCTTCAAGCTCGAACCCAATGGTCAAGGGGAATTATATTTTTGAGCCGATGCCCGCCAATTTTTATGCGAAAAACGATGAGCTGATGTTGTTCTACTTTGAAGTTTACAACACGGACAAGGCCATTGGCGACGATTATTTGATGACCATGTTCATTGATAACGCTGACACAAAGGAGAGGGAGGAAAAGATTTCTATATTGAATAAGCGCAAAAAACCGGAGCCAGTGGCAGCGGCTGTGCAGCAGGTTGACATCAAGGATTTGCCTACTGGCAATTACAACCTAGTTGCTGAAATACGTGACAAAGACCGACAATTACTGGCAAAAAAGGCCATTCCTTTTCAGCGTAGCAACCCTTACCTGAAGGTTTCAGAAACTGACATTACCACCGGGAAATATGCTTTGGAGGACGAGTTCGTTGGTAAAATGACGGTGGACGAACTGGTTTATGCCCTCAAAGCTATTTTTATGCAGGCGGACAAATCGGACGGCGAGCATATCAAAATGATAACTTCGCAACGGAATATGAATGCCATGCGGCTTTATTTATTCAGTTATTGGATCAAAGAAAATCACAACAACCCCCAAGCCGCTTATGAGGCATACATGAACGTGGCCCGGCAGGTAGATGTGAGTTTCGCAAATGGATTCGGCAAAGGCTTTGAGACCGACAGAGGCTATATTTTCCTAAAATATGGAGCGCCCAACAACACGGTTTTTGAAGAAAATGACCCCAGTGCGCCACCTTATGAGATATGGTTTTACAACCAGTTTCCGAAGACCAATCAAAACAACGTAAAGTTCATTTTTTACAACCCCTCACTGACCACCAACGGCCATATGCTTTTGCATTCAACAGCCCGTGGGGAAACGAACAATCCACGATGGGAAGTGGAGCTTTACCGGGACGCACCCAATGAAAGGCAAGGCAATAATTTCATTGATGGCACTCAAATGCAATCGAATATCGGAAGGCATGCCCGTCAATTGTTTGACAGCTTTTAAGGGCGGTATCATTTTTGAAAACAAAAAGAACTTGAGAATCGTATAGGAGAGGGTAGGGCGTGAATGCCAAAAATTAATAATTTTGCCCTTCATCCGACAATAGAGGTGACGCATCAAGAGGAGCGCCACCTCTGTTATTTTGAATAAATCTGGTCCATATTGTCTAAAAATCTAGTCATCATACCTACTTACAACGAGCTGGAAAACGTTGGTAAAATGCTCGATACCGTGCAGGAACTCCCCATCCTGTTCGACGTGCTCGTGGTGGATGATGGCTCACCGGATGGCACTGCTGCCGTAGTTCGGGAAAAATCTGCGGAGTACCCTGGGAAAATATTTTTGCTCCAAAGGAGCGGTAAACTTGGACTGGGAACCGCCTACATCGAAGGATTTAAGTACGGTATTGAAAAGGAGTATGATTACATTTTCGAGATGGACTGCGACTTCTCTCATGATCCTGCCGACCTTCCAAGGATGCTGCAAGTCCTGGAAGATGAGACAGATGTAGTCGTTGGGTCCCGTTATGTAAAAGGTGGCAAGACCGTAAACTGGCCTGCCGACCGCCAAGTGTTGTCCTACGGTGCCTCGCTCTATGTTCGCCTTGTTACCTGGATGTGGGTAAAAGATCCAACCGCTGGCTTTGTGGGCTACCGCCGAATAGTTTTGGAAACCATGGATTTGTCTAAAATCAAATTTATCGGCTATGCTTTCCAAATCGAAATGAAATTCACCGCATGGAAGCTTGGGTTCAAAATCCGTGAAATCCCCATCACCTTCACCGACCGTATCGAAGGTTCTTCCAAAATGACAAAAGGCATCGTCAAAGAAGCCATTTGGGGGGTGCTCCAAATGAAGTGGAAGCGTTTTTTCCAATAGTCAATCCATTCCTTTTTCCTTCCTGCTTGCGCAAAATTTAGCTTTTTGTTGCTGCGCAATAACAAAGCTCATTTCCGGGGCTTATCCCTTCCCTGATTTTGGTTTTTTAAGAAAAGAAACCTCGATTTCTCGCCTGTTGTGTAAAATCCAACCTGTCAATGCGTTCATTTTTTCCTCCGAAGTGTAAAAAAGTGGGAACCGACTTCCAATTCCAAACTAAATAATGTAATTCCTTGCTTCATTTCAAATAATAACTATGGAAATATTTAACCAAATAGGTTAGATATTTGACATCAAATTAGTGTCAAATCCTTGGGGATTTTGAAAAACAAGAAATGTGGAAAACTTTTTCGCACTACTGGTGGGAAAAAGTGGGAAGTTTTGGAAAAAAGTGAATACTTTTGGCCAACAAATTAAGTTACAAGGCTAATGAACCAACTTCTAGGAGAATATCCATGCAAAATTGACCCAAAAGGTCGTTTGCGATTGCCAAGCTCGCTGCTTGAGCAATTAGCTAACGATGAAAGGGACAATTTCGTGGTTAACCGGGGGATGGAAAAATGCCTTGTACTTTATCCCAAAAATGTTTGGGATGAAAAATCTGCGCAAGTTAACCAAATCAATGAATTTGACACAGATGCCCGCAATTTCAAGCGGCAGTTTTACCGTGGTGCCACGCCCCTGAAACGGGACAGCGCTGACCGCCTCAACTTCCCGAACCAGCTCCTCGAATGGGCCGGAATCATGGAAGGCGATGGCGAAGTAGTGCTCGCAGCGGTCAACGAAAAAATCGAAATCTGGTCAAAAATTGAGTACGATATCCAACTTAACGGAGAGGTGGATATGGCGCAACTTGCGCAAAAAGTCATGGTTGACAAAGGGGTTGCAAAGCCTGTATAATTCGACTGTATGGCCTACCACATTCCCATTCTCGCCAAAGAAAGCATCGAAGCGCTGGACATCAAAAAAGACGGCGTTTATCTTGATGCAACCTTCGGCGGTGGAGGTCACAGTCGGTTGATTTTGAATGAGTTAGGTGAAAAAGGACGCCTGTTCGCATTTGACCAAGATGATGATTCGCTTCGCAATTTGATTGACGATGAGCGCTTCGTTTTCAACCACCACAACTTCCGCTACGTGAAGCAATTTTTGAGGCTGCACGGCGTGAAACAAGTGGATGGCATCTTGGCCGATTTGGGCGTCAGTTCCCACCAACTCGATGAAGCCGAACGAGGCTTCTCGTTCCGTTTCGAGGCGGACTTGGACATGCGGATGAACCGCTCCGAGGAAACCACGGCGGCAACGATTTTGAAAACTTATTCAGCAGATGCCCTGCAAGAAATTTTTAGCGAATACGGCGAAGTGCGGAACGCAAAGTCGCTGGCGCAAAAAATCGTGCAGGAGCGAGGCCACCGGCCCATCCGAACCATCGCCGATTTGCTCGGCATCATCGAGCCGCTGGTTCGGGGGCAGAAAAACCGATACTTGGCGCAGGTTTTCCAGGCCCTCCGCATCGAAGTGAACGACGAAATGGGGGCTTTGCAGGAATTTCTGGAAACCACCCTTGAAGTGCTAAAGCCCGGCGGCAGGCTAGTGGTCATCAGTTTCCACAGCCTCGAAGACCGAATGGTGAAGAACCTGCTGAAAACTGGAAACGTGGAAGGCGACGTGAAAAGCGACTTCTACGGCAAAATTGAAAGACCTTTTGAGCAGATAAATAAAAGTGTAATCACTCCTACGGAAGCCGAAATGGCTAAAAACGGCAGAGCTAGGAGTGCGAAAATGAGGATTGGAATTAAGAAGTTTTGAGTTAAAAGTTACGAGTTTCGAGTCGTCCAATGCTACTCCTTGCTCGCAGCTCACAACTCACAACTTGAAACTTGGCAAGTTAAGATGGCAACACAAAAAAAATCACTCGGGAACTATTTGGAATTAGGGAGCATGGGCGCTTCCCTGATATTGAAGAACTTGCCTTTCGTGCTGTTCCTGAGTTTTCTCACCGTCATCTACATTGCCAACGCACACTATGCGGAAAAGCAGGTCCGGCAAATCCAAACCTTGCAGAACGAAGTAAAAGAACTAAAGCGTCAGTATAATTCTTTGAAATCCGAAATCATGTACAAGAGCCGTTTGGCGGAAGTTGGCGAGGATGTTGAATCCCTCGGCCTTCGCAAAACATCAGGTAACGTGCAACGGATTGTTGTGGAAGATTAAACAAACAGCAGAGCGGTTTCGGGTTTCAGGTTTTTGGTTTCAGGGGGAGGGCTGCCATTTACGCAGTCACCGCCGTGAAACCAGAAACGTGAAACCAGAAACCTTTAGAGAGTATGGCTTTCAACGTCAAAAACGAAGTCCTCATACGTGTTTACGTAGTGCTCGCCGCAGTAGTGTTGGTGGCGGTGGCGATTTTTACCCAAGCGGTAAAAATCAGCGTAATCGAGGGTGAGAAATGGCGGAGCAAGGGCGAAGACCTCTACATCAAGGAGGTGCCTATGGAAGCCGAGCGGGGCAATATCCTGACCGAAGATGGCAGCATGTTGGCCACCTCAATGCCGTTCTTTGACATTTCTTGGGACCCAAATTCCAACGCCATTGATACGGTGTTTTGGACCTCAAAATCCTTCGATAGCCTAGCGTATTACTTGGCCACTTACGTGAATCCGAGCATGACGCCGGGAGCAATGAAAGAGTATTTATGGCAACAAAAATTGACCGGGAAACGCTTCGTACCCATTAAAAATGATGCTTCGCTGGCCGAAAAAGAACGCATCACCAGCTTCCCGCTGTTCAACCTTGGGCAGTTCAAAGGTGGATTGATTGTGGTGCAAAAATACAACCGGGAGCGCCCCTTCCGCTTGTTGGCAAACCGGACGATTGGCTACGTGCAAGGCGATTCCATCATGGTGGGAATCGAAGGTGCTTACAACGACCAACTGCAAGGCGAAGAAGGAACGCAGCTCATGTACCGGGTCGGCGGCGGCATGTGGATTCCACTGGAAAACCTCGCCAAAATCGAGCCTAGGACTGGGCGGGATGTGGTGACTACGCTGGATGTCAATCTGCAAGACATCACCGAAAATGCCCTGTCCAATGCGATGGTGCGTACCAAAGCGGAGAGCGGCGTTGCCATTCTGATGGATGTGAAAACAGGTGCTATCAAAGCAATAGCCAACCTCGGCTGGACCAAAGACGGCCAGCTTTGGGAAACCTATAACCACGGCATTGGTTCGGCAACAGAGCCTGGTTCAACCTTCAAATTGGCCTCCATGTTGGCAATGCTCGAAGACGGCATGATTGACTTGGAAGACAGCATTGACCTTGAACAGGGCGTGACCATGTACCATGATGCCGAACTCAAGGACGCCTACCCGCACCACTACAACCGGGTGGCCGTGAAACAGGCCTTCGCAATGTCTTCCAATGTCGGTATTTCGAGGCTAGTGGACAATGCCTACGGCACCAAAAACAAAGCAGACAAATACATCGAACGGTTACATGATTTTTACCTCGACCAACCCACCGGAATCGAAATCGGTGGTGAACCAGACCCTTTTATCAAGCGGGCTTACAACAACGAGGATGGATGGAGCGGCACGACACTGCCTTGGATGGCAATTGGCTACGAAATGACCATTTCGCCCTTGCAGTTGCTGGCTTTTTACAATGCAGTCGCAAACGATGGGGTGTACGTAAAACCATACCTCGTTCGGGAGATTCAGCAGTACGGTGAGACCATCAAGAAATTCCCGGTGACCGAAGTAAAAGGGCGCATTGCCTCGAAAAAAGCCATCCGGCAAGCGCAAGAACTGCTCGAAGCCGTGGTGGACAGCACTTGGGGAACGGCCCACGCCCTCCGCACCGATGCTTACAATTTTGCGGGTAAAACAGGTACTGCCCAGCTCAACTACCAGCGCCTGAATGAAAAAACGAAAGTCGGTGGCTACCAGGCGAGTTTTGCCGGATACTTCCCGGCAGAGAACCCAGTTTACTCCTGCATCGTGCTCATTACCAAGCCAAAAGAGGCGGGTTACTTCGGCGGCGCAGTTGCTTTGCCAGTCTTCCGGGAGATAGCCGACAAGGCCATCGCCACCCGTTCAGAACTATTTCCTGTGCTGAACGCTGGCGACAAAGTGGCCTTCCAAAGCAACCAAATGCCGGACAAGGATGCTGGCCTGCGCGCTGACCTGCAATACGTGATGAGCGAGCTTGGCCTCGATTATTACAACAAATCCGACGGTGATTGGGCTGCCTTGCGAAGCGCCGCACCCGATTCTTTGAAAATGCTAAACCGTCCAGTAGAAGATAAAAAAGTGCCCAATGTCATCGGCATGGGCCTTCGGGATGCCCTGTTTTTACTCGAAAACAAAGGTTTGCGGGTACAGTTCAGCGGTGGCTACGGCAAGGTGGTGACGCAGAGCATCACGCCGGGCACGAGGGTGAACGGGCAGATGGTTTATTTGAGGTTGGGGTAAAAAACAGCCGATTTTAAAGTCCTCGATTTCGAGTATTTTAAAATCGCTAAAATCAAGATAATCAATGGATTATCTTTTTCAACCGTGCCGGATTCGACACGGTTAGAACGGCCTAATGCTAAGTTGAAATATTCTTGTTGACCATTTCGGTGACGTCACCGAAATGGTCTGAAGAGTTCAACAAAAAAACAAGTTTTATGAAACAGGAAGTAATTCGTCAGTTGCATTCCTCTTTTGAAGGAGCTGCCTGTGAACAAGACGGCGTTGAATTCTGGTTTGCGAGGGATTTGCAAATGCTTCTTGAATATCAAGATTGGCGCAACTTCCAAAAGGTCATTGAAAAGGCGGGAATCGCCTGTCAGAATTCTGGACAGGCGGTCGAAGACCATTTTGTTGAGGTCAACAAAAAGGTCAAGGTGGGTTCAGGGGCAGAACGTGAGATTACTGATTTCATGCTCACACGGTACGCTTGCTACCTGATTGCGCAAAACGGCGACCCGGCAAAAGAACAAATTGCTTTTGCCCAGACCTACTTCGCCATTCAGACCAGAAAGCAAGAGTTGATTGAGGAGCGGCTGAATTTGATGGAACGCCTTCAGGCAAGGGAAAAATTAGAATCAACTGAGACGGAACTTTCGAGGTTGATTTATGAAAGAGGCGTTGATAATCAGGGATTTGCGAGAATACGAAGCAAAGGAGACAGCGCCTTGTTCGGTGGCAAATCCACTTCGGAAATGAAAAAGCAACTCAGCCTCCCAGAAAACCGACCCCTGGCTGATTTCCTTCCGGCGCTGACCATCAAAGCAAAGGATTTCGCCGCTGGCATTACCAACTTCAACGTCAAAAAAGATGACTTGAAGGGCGAGCGGGACATCACCAAGGAACACGTGAAGAACAACGCCGATGTTCGGGAACTGCTCGTCAGAAGGAACATCAAACCAGAGGAACTTCCAGCAGAGGAGGACATCCGAAAGTTGGAAAGGCGGGTGAACAGCGAGACAAAGAAATCGCTGAAAGATGTGGCAAAGTTGAAAAAGCCAGAAGATTGAATGCTTTTGGATGCTGCCGGAGCCTTGCAAGTTGCAAACTTGTAAGAACTACGAGGCTTTAGGGCTGCTAAAACAGACTTGCGAAAACTGGTGAGGAAATTGGAAAAGCAGAAGTTATTCAATGACTTGTGACAACTGATAAAAAATATCAAATAAAAAATATCAAATGAGAAAATTATGGTTTTTTCTGGCGATTTACGCTATTGTTTTGAACTCTTTGTCAGCTCAAAAATCTTCATATTTTCATGATTTTGAAAGCTTACCTGGAGAACAAGTTAGTGATAAGTTTCTTTTGAAGAGCCGAGATTTTCCAGCTAAGTCGGTTAATGTATTTGTAGTGAGAACTCGAAAAGATTTTCAAATTCGTATCTACCATAATTTTGGTCATATGGATTTGACACCCGGAGACGAAATATGGTTTGTTAATAAAGAAGGAGGGAGTATTTGTTATACAAATACGATGGAAAATCAAGAACGATTATTTGCAACTAGGTTATTTAATGCTACAGGTGCGCATATAGGAAATCTATTGAAAATCGTGCTACATGGCGAAAGTTATTATTTTGATGAAAAGCAATCAATACAATTTTTTCAAGTGCTGTATGAAGCAGAAAAGTATTTACAAAATTAAAAGCTTGAGTTTAAAAATCTATGATGTTGTGACCATTTGAATAATATGATCGGTAAGTGAAAACACTCACTAAAATACTAACCACCAGCGAAATAAAAACCCTCCTCGGCTCAACGGAGCAGGAGATAACCGCCTTGACATTGGACAGCCGCAAGGCAGCACCCGGCACCCTTTTCGCCGCCCTGCGGGGCACAGCGACCGACGGTCACGCCTTCATTGGCAAGGCCATCGAGAACGGGGCGACGGCGGTGCTTTGCGAGGAACTGCCAAGGGAAAGGCACGACCACATAACCTACGTGCAGGTGGCGGACAGCGCCGAGGCTTTCGGAAGGATTGCCTCGGAATTTTACGACCGCCCCTCCGAAAAACTCAAGCTCGTCGGCGTGACCGGAACCAACGGAAAAACGACCACGGCAACGCTGCTCTACGACCTTTTTACACAATTGGGCTATAAAGTTGGCCTGATTTCGACGATTGAAAATAAAGTGAACAAACGCAGTGTGCCCTCCACCCACACAACACCGGATGCTGGAGCCATCAATTTACTGATACAACAAATGGTGGAGGCAGGCTGCGATTTCGCCTTTATGGAGGTCAGCTCCCATGCTGCCGTCCAAAGGCGAATCGCTGGTCTTTTTTTTGCGGGAGGCTTGTTCACAAACATTACGCACGACCACTTGGACTATCACGGCACCTTCCGTGCCTACATAGATGCCAAGAAATTGTTCTTTGACAATTTGCCCAAAAGCGCCTTCGCTCTCGTCAACACCGACGACAAGCGGGGCGAGGTGATGCTGCAAAATACGAAGGCAAAGCACCACACGTTTGCGCTGCGCAAGGCGGCGGATTTTAAAGCAAGAATACTCGAAAACAGTCTGAGCGGCCTTCACCTCGACCTAGACGGGCACGATTTTCACGCCCGCCTCATTGGCGAGTTCAATGCCTACAACTTGCTCGGCGTTTACGGGGCGGCGGTGCTTTTGGGTCAAAACAAAGCGGAGGTGCTGCAAGCCCTCAGCGCACTCCGGGTCGCCGACGGTCGCTTCGACCAGGTGGTGAGCAAGGAGCGCAACGTCATCGGCATCGTGGACTATGCCCACACGCCCGATGCGCTTGAGAAGGTGCTTTCGACGATTGACCAGCTCCGCAAAGGTGGTGGCAAAATCATCACCGTCTGCGGCTGTGGCGGCGACCGGGACCGAACCAAGCGCCCGCTGATGGCCAAAGTCGCCTGCGATTACAGCGAACAGGTCATCCTGACCAGCGACAACCCCCGCACCGAAGAGCCGGAGGCAATTCTGGCGGAGATGGAAGCGGGCGTCCCCATCGTTGCGAAGCGAAAAGCGCTGACCATCACCGACCGCAGGCAAGCCATCAAAGCCGCTTGCCAAATGGCGCAGAGCGGAGATGTGATTCTGGTAGCGGGCAAAGGCCATGAAAAATACCAAGACATCAAAGGCGTGAAACATGATTTTGATGATAAAAAAGAACTGGCGGAAGCGCTGGGGATAGATTGAAATATTGCCGAAGGCAAAAAGTATGCTTCAAGGAACACGCCGCTTTTGTCATTGCCCAAGGCAACCCGCAACGTCACGAGGGACATCACACTAGACGTCGCAGGTTGCCTTCGGCAATGACAAAAGCGACACATACCGAGGCGTACATGACATAAAAAACACTAACGAACAACCACGAAAGGAGATGTAATTCCGGGTCAATCCGAAATCCGAAATCGCAAATCCGAAATTGAACAATGCTATACCAGCTTTTCCATTGGCTTGATGAAACTTACGACCTACCTGGGGCGGGGTTGTGGCAATTCACCACTTTTCGGGCGGGTATGGGACTGGTTATTTCGCTGATAATCAGCATGTTGTTCGGCGGACGCATCATCAATTTTTTGCGCAGCCTACAAATCGGGGAAACGGTACGTGACCTCGGCCTGGAAGGCCAACTATCGAAAAAAGGGACGCCGACAATGGGCGGCGTCATCATCATCATGGGCATCGTCGTTCCGGTGTTGCTCGTGGCGGATTTGAAAAATATCTACGTGCTCATCATGCTCTTGGTGACGACTTGGATGGCCATCATCGGCTTTTTGGACGACTACATTAAAGTTTTCAAAAAGAACAAAGAAGGCCTGAGTGCAAAATCGAAATTGATTGGGCAGGTCGTTTGCGGGCTTATCGTCGCCATCATGATGATTAAAAGTGACGAAATCAGCGTACGGCTCGAAACGGAGGTAGCTGACAACCTTGGTTACGAGCAAGTGAGTGCGGCTTACGACGTGCGGGATGCGAAAGGCGACACCATTGAGGTAGCACATTACAAAGCATTCATCACAAACGTGCCGTTTTTCAAGGAAAACCAATTGGATTACGCAAAATGGTTACCGCTTGATAAAGATCAAGCGATGAAATGGGTCTGGATAGTGTTCGTACCGTTGGTGATTCTCATCATCACCGCTGTGTCGAACGCAGCCAATTTGACAGACGGTTTGGATGGCCTCGCAACAGGCGTCAGCAGCGTGGTGGCCACGTCACTTGGGGTTTTTGCCTTCGTAAGTGGCAACGTGATATTGGCTGGTTACCTCAACGTGTTCTACCTGCCCGGCACGGGTGAGCTGGTGATTTTCGCTGCTTGCATGTTGGGCGCTTGCACGGGTTTCTTGTGGTACAATGCTTATCCGGCGCAGGTTTTCATGGGCGACACCGGCAGTTTGACGCTCGGCGGCATCATCGCCACGATGGCTTTGTTGCTCCGCAAAGAGCTGATAATCCCCATCATGTGCGGGGTCTTCCTTGCGGAAAACCTGTCAGTGATGATTCAAGTGGCGTATTTCAAATACACCAAGCGAAAATATGGCGAAGGCCGAAGGGTCTTCCTGATGTCACCGCTGCACCACCATTTCCAAAAGAAGGGAATGCCAGAAGCGAAGATTGTCACGAGGTTTTGGATAGTGAGCATTTTGCTGGCGGTGGTGACGATTTTGACTTTGAAAGTGAG
>JBGSWN010000128.1:0-23014 GCA_041752395.1 Saprospiraceae bacterium
AGGCGATAGTGGCGGGATGCAAATCCAAAAAGACCTTGAATGGCGCAATACGACCGTTGAAAAACGATTAGAACATGCACTGGTGAGAGGAATCACTGATTTCATTGAAGTAGATACGGAAGAGGCCCGCCAGAAATTCCCACAGCCGCTGCACGTCATCGAAGGCCCCCTGATGGATGGCATGAACGTGGTGGGCGACTTGTTCGGCGCAGGTAAAATGTTTCTGCCTCAGGTGGTGAAATCAGCGAGGGTGATGAAGAAGGCGGTGGCCTATTTGACACCTTATATTGAAGCGGAAAAATTGCGCAGTGGTGACTCCAGTGCCAAAGGGAAAATCCTGATGGCCACCGTGAAGGGCGATGTACACGACATCGGCAAAAATATTGTCGGTGTGGTGCTTGGCTGCAATAACTATGACATTGTGGACCTTGGCGTGATGGTTCCTGCCGACAAGATTCTGGATGCAGCCATTTTGGAGAAAGTAGATATGATTGGCCTGAGTGGGCTTATCACACCATCTTTGGATGAAATGGTACACGTGGCGAAGGAGATGCAGCGCAGAGGTTTCACCATGCCGCTGCTCATCGGTGGTGCTACGACTTCAAAGACGCACACGGCGGTGAAAATCGAGCCGCAGTACAGCAATGGCCCAGTAGTGCATGTGCTCGATGCTTCACGAAGTGTAGCGGTGGCCTCCACCTTGGCTTCTTCGGATGAAAATGCCCGCAACAATTTTGTGTTGGACACAAAAAAAGATTACGCTACCATTCGTGAACAGCGTTTGAACCGGGTTTCTTCCAAAAAATATTTGAGCATCAAAGAGGCACGGGCCAATCGCCAAAAAATTGACTGGGCAGGCTACCAGCCTCCAAAGCCCAATTTCTTGGGTGTAAAGGTGTTTGAGGATTACAGCATTGAGGAATTGAGCAATTACATTGACTGGACGCCATTTTTTGCTAGTTGGGAGCTTCGGGGCAAATACCCAGCGATTTTCATGGATGAAACGGTGGGTGAGCTTTCCCGCCAGCTTTTCAATGATGCACAATCACTTTTGCGGAGGGCTATTGATGAAAAATGGCTGACTGCAAAGGCGGTTATTGGCATTTTTCCAGCCAATGAAGTTAATGGTGATACCGTAGAACTTTATGCAGACGAGGGTAGGGGAGAGGTACTGAAAAATCTGCATTTTTTGCGCCAACAAGTAGAAAAAACGGAGGGACAGGCCAATGTTAGCCTTTCGGATTTCATTGCACCAAAAAGTACTAGGAAGGAAGACTATATTGGCGTTTTTGCAGTTTCCACGGGCTTTGGCATTGACAAATGGGTGAAAGAGTTCGAAGACAACCACGATGACTACAATGCTATTTTACTGAAAGCAATTGCTGACCGATTGGCGGAAGCATTTGCAGAGCGAATGCACGAGCGGGTGCGGAAAGAATTCTGGGGCTACGCAACCACAGAAAGCCTTGACAGTCAATCACTTATCGAAGAAAAATACCAAGGTATTCGTCCAGCGCCGGGCTATCCAGCTTGTCCTGAGCACACCGAAAAACGGACGCTTTGGGAACTGTTGGACGTGGAGAAAAATACAGGGATTCAACTGACGGAAAGCTGTGCGATGTGGCCAGCTTCGTCGGTGAGTGGCTGGTATATTTCACACCCTGAAAGCAAGTATTTCACCATTGGTCAAATATCAAAGGACCAGGTGGAGGATTATGCGGTAAGGAAAGGAATGACGACAGAGCAAGCTGAAAAGTGGTTGGCGAGTGTGCTGAACTACGATGTGTAGTTCGTTACTCCCAGCGCAGGTTGCGGCTGTTTTTGATGTAGCGTTTCACATTCAACCAGAACGCTACAAAAAGGTAGATGATAATAGGCGAACCCAGTGCAGCAAATGAAAGATAGATGAAATACATTCGGACCCGGGCAGAAGCCAGGCCCATCTTATCGCCGAGGTAGCTGCAAACGCCAAAGGCGGAACGCTCCATTAAGTCCTTCATCGTCTTTTTCATGCGGCAAAAATAAGTGGCTTATTCAAAAAAACAAGGCAGATGCTGTGGTATAATATCCAGCATCTGCCTTTTGTTTATAAACTGCTCGAAATTTTACTGCAATTGCACTTGTTTTTCCTCCATCAACTTACGGATGTTGATGAGGGCGTAACGCATCCGACCCAACGCCGTGTTGATACTCACCCGAGTCAAAGCTGCAATTTCCTTGAAGCTCATGTCGGCGTAGTGGCGGAGGATGACAACCTCACGCTGTTCAGCTGGCAGCATGTCCACGAGGTGGCGAATGCGGTCGTGGGTCTGGCTGCGCATGATGAGCTGCTCGGCGTTTGGGTCTTGCGAACCGATTACGTCGAAAATGTCAAAGGAATCGTTGATGTGCACATGCGGCCTACGTTTTCCGCGACGGTGGTAATCCACGCAGAGATTGTAGGAGATGCGTAATGCCCACTGCCCAAACTTGCCTTCGTGGTTGTATTTACCACTGCGCAAAGTGTTGACAATTTTAATGAAAACTTCTTGGAAGATGTCTTCGGCAAGTGTCTCATCTTTCACGAAGAGGTAGATGGACGTGTAGATTTTTTGTTGATAGCGGTCAAGTAGCACTTTAAAAGATTTTTCATCTCCTTCAAGGTACTGAGCGATCAGCTGGTGGTCATTTACTGGCATTACTTGCATAACTAAAGCAAAAGTTAGATTAAGAAAACAGTTTGCGATTTAGTGTAGAAGTTTATGCCGTATAGAAAATCTATTTAGTGAAAAAATTGATTGAATAGTTACGAAGTGCTTTAAGCAATTAAGACGCCAAATTAAGTCTTTTGTGGAAGAAAAATCAAAACTGGGCGTTTTTAACAAAAAATTAAGCTCGTTGAAATACTAAAACTCATTTTTTTGGAACCTGAGTACAAATGAATGGGGTAAACGTCAGATTGTCAAGTTTTGCGATCTAAAGTTTCTGAAAATAAAACTTCAATGAGCATAAAATGCACCTTAAAGAGTATTTACATGAAAAAACTTACCATCGATTCAGCAAAAATCAAAATTGACGGCTGATTATCATTTGCCCAGATTTCGGGACTGTGTTGAAGATTGGAATGTGGTTTAGATTGCTACATTTGCAAAGAATGTTTTAAAATCACTAAAAAATATCATGAAAAGACAACAGATTGTTGCTGGAAACTGGAAAATGAACCTGAGTTTCCAGGAAGGAAGAGACCTGGCAAATGAAATTATTGGTTCGATTGGGCCGTCAGATACACTTGCTGTATTATGTCCACCATTCGTGCATTTGAATCACCTTTCAATGCTTACCAATGGGATTTCTAATTTAGAAATCGGTGCGCAAAATTGCCACCAAGCGGCGTCAGGGGCATTCACTGGCGAGGTTTCGGCAAGCATGATAAAATCTGTAGGAGCAAGTTTCGTGATTATTGGGCATTCGGAGAGGAGGGAGTCTTTCGGAGAAAATGACAGCTTGTTGGCAAACAAGGTAAATATTGCCCTCCAAAACGACTTGCGGCCAATTTTTTGTTGCGGTGAGAAGTTGGAAAACCGGGAAGCAGGTACCCATGAGGCACTGGTAGGTAACCAAGTCGAAAATGCCTTGTTTCACCTTGATAGTACTGCATTCTCGAAAGTCGTTATTGCTTATGAACCAGTTTGGGCTATCGGGACTGGGAAAACTGCGACATCGCAGCAAGCGCAGGAAATGCACTTTTTTATTAGAAACGTTATTTCAAAAAAATACGGGGATGCCATTGCAGCAGCCACCAGCATACTTTACGGAGGGAGTTGCAAACCAGACAATGCAGCAGAGCTTTTTAATCAACCAGATGTTGATGGTGGTTTGATTGGTGGAGCGTCCTTGAAGGCAAATGATTTTATTGCCATTTTGCAGAGCTTTCCTAAAAATTTGTAAAAATTAGCATCGCTAACCTTTTTGAAGATGAATAAAGCCTTACTATATAGCATTTTGTGGTTTTTTCTCACTGCTAATATTGTGCACGCTCAATGCCCACCTCCGGGATATCCGCCGCCAGGTGATGATTGCCCAACTGCTCCAACAGTTTGTGTGAATCTAAATGGTTATTGTGCTTCGCTTGGTTCCAACAACGTAAATCAGCCGTTTCCAGGTTGTTCCAATAACGCTTTGAACAATGATGAATGGTTTGCTTTCATCGCAGGAAGCCCAACCATCGAAATTCAAGTGGTTCCAAGTAACTGCCAAGGCTTAAATGGGCAATTTGGCATGCAAGGGGCAATTTACGAAGGTGGATGCGGTGGGAATCCAGTTGCAACACAATGTGATTGCACAGATCAGACTTTTTCAATGATTGGCAGCTTTGTGCCAGGCCAAGTATATTATGTTGTTTTCGACGGTTGTGCCGGGGATATTTGCGATTTTCAAGTCAATGTACTTCAAGGTTCTACAGTACCGATTCCACCTGAGAATCCGAGTCCAATCCAAGGGCCAACAGTGGTATGTCCAGGTGCGATTGTCGATTATTTTTTGACAAACCCGAATGCGGCAACCTTCGACTGGACCATTACCCCTGCAAATGCTGGTCAGATTAGTGGAAGTCCCGGAGGAAGTATCACTGTTGCTTGGAGTTCTAGCTATTCGGGAGCAGCTAACCTGTGCGTTGTCTCATCAAATCCATGTTTTGCTGGAGGACAAACATGCCTGCAAATCAATTCGATTCCAATCCCTCCTTCCAACCAGTTTTATGATATTTGTATAGGTGATTGCATTCCTTGTGCCGGTATTAATTTTTGCACCGCAACAGGCCCAGCCGGGCAGCCGGTTACGCTTCAAAGCTATCTTGGTTGTGATAGTATCATCAATTGTCACATCAACCAAATACCAGCGATTGTCAACAACCTTGGCGCCATCACGCTTTGTGCTCCAAATAGCCTATCAATTTGTGGACAACAGTATTTCGCAACTGAAATGATTTCCAAAACTTGCTTAAATGCAAGTTGGCAGGGCTGTGATTCCACGGTACTTGTGAACTTAGTTGTACTGAATCCCAATGTCGTAATTCAGCCGCCTGGTGTTATTGGCTGTGGATCGAATTCACTCGTTCAGCTCGATGCCAACAGTTCTAATTTTTCTCAAGTGCCAGGTGGTAGTGTAAACATGCAGTGGATTGGGCCAGGGATTTTTGGTGCTTCTAATGGGCCAACTGTTTTAGTGGAGCAAGCTGGACAATATTGTTTTACAATAACTAGCACTCAAAACAACGTAACTTGTACTGACGTAGACTGTGTCACGGTAACTTCAAATATCCAAACACCTCAGGCTCCGCTTTTAAGTGGAAACCAATCCCCCTGCCAAGGCGCAACCGTCAATTATACCGTTACACCAGTGGGGAGTCCCGCACCAACTTCCTATAGTTGGATTACACCAAACGGAGAGCAAGTAAATCAAATTAGTGCGAACGTGTATGCGATTACTTGGAACTCACCAAACAGTGGGCAGCTTTGTGTCACCGCTGATAATGATTGCGGTGCCTCACTTCCAACTTGCATTCCGATTAACATCCAAGCGCTGCCAACTGTGCCTGTGATGAGCGGCACTGCAACAGTTTGCGCAAATAACTTACCGCAAATATTCAGTGTTACCAATGTACAAATGGGCGTTACCTATAACTGGACAGTACCCCCTGGCGCAACATTTACAGGGTCTGGTTCTAGTATCTCGGTTAATTTCAGTAACGTAGCTTCCGGACCTGTTCAGGTTTGTGTTGCTGCGCAAAATGCTTGTGGTACGACGTTGCCAGCAACCTGTTTCAATGTAAATGTAACAACGGCACCTGCTGCACCAGTGATGTCTGGCCCCGCTTCCGTTTGTAACAATGGTGGGAATTACAACTATATCGTTAGCAATTCAGTAGTTGGCGTCAATTACAATTGGACTGCTCCAAACGGAGCAACGATAACTGGGGCAGGGGACACTATTGCCGTCAATTTCAATGGAGCACCAAGCGGGCAAGTCTGTGTAACTGCCCAGAATTCCTGCGGAACCAGCGCTGCTACTTGCCAACCCGTGCAAGTTGTGATTGCGCCATCTGGTACTTTAAGTGGTGGAGGAACCATTTGCCAAGGGAGTGGTGACAATGTTAATTTAACGATAACTTTAACCGGAGCTGGCCCTTGGACGGTTGGATACACCTTAAATAATGGACCAGCTATTCCATTAAACATTAATGCAAGCCCATTTACCCTGAGCGTAAATCAGCCGGGAACCTATACATTGACCTCCGTCAATATTCAAAATAGTGTTTGTACTGGTACTGCCAATGGCTCGGCCATTGTGAATGAAAACCCAGCACCGGTAGCAACTCTAAGTGGTGTGGGATCAATATGTATGGGGAGTGGACAAACAGTTCCTTTGTCAATTAGCTTCACTGGCACTGGGCCTTGGACGGTGGATTGGGCAAGGAACGGAAATGTGCAAGCCCCATTTACAGCAACTACGAACCCATATATTTGGAACATCGGGCAAGGGCAAGCTGGCAATATTGTTTTGACCAATGTTATTGATGCAAATGGGTGCGATGGCACGACAGCCGGTTCAGCTAGCGTCACAGTCAATTCTGCACCTTCCGTTACCAATATTTCCGCTGATTGTGACCCAATCACCCAAGAGTTTGTTGTCATGTTCACAATAAACGGCGGAAATCCAGCTACGTACAATGTCACGCCTGCAAACGGTACCCTCACTGGCAATATTTTTACCAGCAACCCCATTCCTTCTGGCAACGGCTACCAGTTCATCGTCTCAGATGTCAATAACTGCGCACCAGATACGATTGCCGACAATGCTGTAGTCTGCAATTGCCTATCGGCAGTTGGCGACATGGATGTGACACCACTTTCGGTCTGTGGAAATGGACCAATATCTGCACCGTACGACAATACAAATCAGGCATTTGATGGAAATGACACGCTGGCTTTTGTATTGCACAAAGGCCCCGGCTTATCCATTGTTCCACCAATATTTAGCACCACGTCCACACCTGATGTAAGTTTTATTCCTGCAACGATGACTTACGGCAGCATCTACTATCTCTCTGCGATTGTTGGAGACGTCAATGGAGCTGGTAGTGTTGACTTGAACGACCCTTGCTTGCAGGTGGCACAAGGCACACCAATTGTTTTTTATCAAATTCCTACGGCAGTTTTGAGTGGCAGCGATGCAATTTGCGCTGGAGACAACGGTACACTTACTGTGCAGTTGACAGGTACTGGCCCATGGAGCATTGAATATGACGATGGTAGTGGAAATCTCCAAATGCTAAACGGAATTACCCAAAACCCTTACACACTGAGCGTTTCGCCTTCAGCAACATCTACCTATTGTTTGACAGCAATGTCTGATGATAATTGCCCTGGTAATGCCAGTGGTTGTGGAACTGTGAATGTCAATTCTGGGGTATCTGTGAATGGCTTAAGTGTTGATTGTAACCCCACATCAACAGCATACACTTTGACATTCAATATCACAGGTGGAGATCCAGCAAGCTATTCAGTGATTGGTGTCGCAGGGACGATAACAAACGGTGTTTTTACAAGCAATCCAATCCCAAGTGGCACAGGTTATTCAGTAGTTGTTGATGATGCTAACGGATGTGGGCCACAAACCCTTGCACAGACGCTTGTCAACTGCAATTGCGCAACCGATGCTGGGGACATGGCAACTCCACCAATCACGGTTTGCGGAAATGGGCCTGAAACGGTTGGAGTAGCCTCAGCTTTCAATCTTGATGCAGACGACGTTCTGCAATATGTCTTGAGACCAGATAATTTTGGGATATTGACGACTATTTTGGCAACTAATTCTTCCCCAACTTTTAGCTTCTTGGCTGGTTCCATGAACTACGGAACCACCTACTACATTTCTGCGATAGCAGGAAACAACGACGGTTCGGGTGATGTAGATTTGAACGATCCTTGCCTCAATGTTTCAACCGCTACGCCTATCGTTTTTTATCAAATCCCTACGGCAGCATTAAGTGGTGGTGCCCAAATTTGTGAAGGCTCGTCAGCTAATTTGTCTTTGCAACTTACCGGATTGGGGCCATGGACAGTTGTTTATCAAACTGCTACTGGGCAGACAAGTACGGTCACTGCGACGACTAGCCCATTTTCTTTTCCGGTTTCTCCTTTAACGACAACTGTTTATAGCCTTGTAAGTGTGTCAAATATCCACTGCAGCGGCACAGTTAGTGGCAGTGCGACAATAAATGTAAATAACCCACCCACTGCTTCAAATTTTAATTGGGTTTGTGATGCTGCTGGCTTAAACTATACGGTTTCATTTAATATTCAGGGTGGCAACCCAAATACTTACACTGTAACACCTACTGGCACCTTGAATGGCAGCAATTTCACCAGCAACCCAATTGCGAGTGGAGGGAATTATAGTTTTTTGGTGGATGATGCAAATGGTTGCGGCCCAACAATCGTTGATGGAAGTTTTGACTGCAATTGTATCACGGAATCTGGAACCATGTCTCCAACACAAATCAATGTTTGTGTAAACGGTATGGCCACTGCGCAAGCAGCTCTTGGTACAATGCTGGATGGCAATGACATCCTAACTTATGTGCTTCACACAGGGAATAGCAATGTACTCGGGACAGTCATTTCAACTAGTAGCACACCAACTTTCAGCTTTATCCCTGGTACAATGACACCGGGTACGGGTTACTATATTTCAGCCGTGGCTGGAAATAACAGCGGCAACGGGACTGTGAGTCCGAACGATCCCTGCCGTAAAGTTTCCGTTGGCACACCGATTGTTTTCAATGCACTTCCAACTGCCACGATTAGTGGTACGGCCACGATTTGTGATGGGCAAACTGCTCAATTTTCAATCACACTTACCGGAACTGGGCCATTCTCAATTGCATTTACGCTGAATGGGATTCCGCAAAGCCAAACTATTCCATCACCCGGTACTTTCCAACTTCCGGCAGTTGGTACTACAACGACTGTGACTTTGGTTGGAATTACCGATAATGGAACAAGTTGTAGCAACGTTGCAACAGGCTCGGCTACCATTACCGTAAATCCAAATGTTACTGCTGGTGATTCAATTGGTGACGTTACTTTTTGTGAAAATGGCGGACTAGCATTTGACCTAGATGACCAATTAACTGGTGCCACAGCTGGTGGGCAATGGACTGGCCCAAATGGCAATGTTCCGAATGGACAAGTCAACCCAGCAGCTTTTGCGGCAGGGACTTACAGTTACACCTATACCGTTCAAGGGCTTGGGAACTGCCCGGATGATTCCGAAACCGTCAATTTGATAATCAACCCGGGGCCAACTGCAAATGCAGGCCCTGACCAAGTTTTGACTTGTGATATGACCTCAGTTCCTTTGGGAGGGACTGGAACAACTGCCGGGGCAACCTACCTTTGGAGCGGTGGCTCGGTGGCGAATGCGAATGCAGCAATGACGGCTACCAGTCAACCAGGAACTTATGTTTTGACCGTAACAAATTTAGGTTGTGTCTCAACAGATGAAGTGGTCGTTGACCAAAGTGCATCGCTACCTAAAATGTCCATCGTAATTTCAGATGTTAGTTGCTTTGGCAGTTCAGACGGAAATCTATTGATTGACTCGGTTTGGGGTGGGGTAGAACCCTACTTGTTTTCTTTGAATAATTCAGCATTTGGGCCAACGCTTCAATTTAGCGGACTGGGTCAAGGAACTTATAATATCATGTTGATGGACGCAGGAGGATGCGTTACGGAGAGTACTTTTTCAGTCGTCGAACCACCCGAAGTCACTGTTCAAATTGTGGGGAATTTTCAAGGAAATACACCTTTGATAGATTTGGGAGATGATTTGGTGTTATCCATCCTTTCAACCCCGCCTTCCAATGAATTGGATTCTATTCTTTGGTCAACAGCCGGATTGGACAGTTGCGCAATTTGTCCATCAATCACTGTTAGCCCGACTTCCCAGACAATTTACACGGTACAAGTTGCCGAAAATGGTTGCGAAGCAAACGACGGCATCACGATATTTGTGGACAAAACCCGCCCGGTTTATGTGCCGAATGCTTTTTCTCCAAATGATGATGGCTTGAACGACCTTTTTACAATTTACGCTGGAAAAAGCGTGAAGCACATCAACTCATTCCTCGTCTTTAGCCGTTGGGGAGAAACTGTTTACAAATTCGTGGATTTCGAGCCAAACGACCCAGCAGTGGGATGGAACGGCACGCATCGAGGAAAAGCGCTTCAAGCTGCGGTTTACACTTGGTTCGCTGAGATTGAGTTCACGGATGGGAGGGTTGAGCTTTATCGAGGCGATGTCTCCTTATTGCGATAAACGCTTGATAGATATTGTGTGAAAATGGGCCAGCGTCATAATGCGCTGGCCCATTTTTTATTTACTCCAATTCGTTGTTAGCGCTTAATTTTTTGACGAAACGAGCCACATTTATATTCTGCTTCGCAATAAGTTCAGGGCTTACTTTCCGGCTTACAGCTTCTCTTAAAATCAATTTAGCCTTAGCTAAATCGTTCTCTTTCAGTAAATTATCAATTTGAATAGCAATCAATTCAGGGTTGTTTTTGTCCATTTCAAGACCTTTTGTCACCAATTCTTTGGTGACGGCCGTATTCCCCAATTTGCTGCTGGCTGTCGCTGCTTTTACAAAATCTTGCCGAGTGACTTTGCTAGTGTTCATTTTGTTTTTCGTTGGCTCAACGATTTTTTCTAGCCGCTTAATTTCCACTTTTGTTTCTTTCAAGGTTTCTCGCAGGAAAGGTTCTTTGTTAGGGTTAATTTTGATGATGGTTTCAAAATCTTTCTCGGCGGCATAGAGTTGCTCCGATTTTTTAAAAGCAATCGCCCTTGAAAGCAACATGTCGGTATCTTCTGGCCTTTTGATCAAGGCAATATTTAGGTCCTCGATAGCTCCAATGTATTCCCCGGATGAAATTTGCAAATTTGCCCGGTTGTTCCTGCCAAGCCAATAATTTTGGTTCCATTCCAGACAAGTGTCAAGTGCTACTTTGGCTTTTTGAGGCTCATTTTTTGCGATAAAATTATCCGCTAAAACCATGTATTTCATCAAGTTGGCCGTGGAATCCTCTGACTGGACCGATTGCATGGCAGCAATTGCCGCATCAACATCTCCGTCTAATTGCGCTATCATCCCCACCAAAAGTTTCAGCGTATTTTCAAGGTCTTGCGTCAGTTCTCCGGATGAAGCAATGACGGAAAGCACGTTTTCTGTGACGACAACTTGCTCGCCCGCGCCCTTGAAATCCCCTATCTGATTCATTTGGGTAAAAGGTATTTTTCCATCAATGTCTTTATTCCCGAGGTATTTGTACCGGGTTTTTATGGCCGTTTTATCGCCTTTTTCATCAATTAATCCCCAAATGACGATGGTGGCTTTATTCTGTAAGCCTTTTTTTTCGCCTTCTTCGTAGCTCAAAGTCCGGTCGGGAACGTAGCCACTGCAAATTTCAAAATCAGCATTTTTAAAAGATTCAATCCCGCTGCAAAATTCAGCAAGCCTATCAATGACCAAACCTTCCGGTTTGGCATCCCCACCTGATGGTTTGTAAAATGGGATAATCAAAAAATTCTTGGATGTGGTGTCCTTGAACAAAACTGAACAATCAGTCAGATTACCATCAGTTTGAGCGTCTGAATTGCTATTTGAACCAATTTTTTTTACCAAAATCAGCACTGCGATGGTGAGTAAAATCAGCGGCACACCAATAATAAATATCCACTTGTTGGCTTGAGAAGCTTGATTCACTATTGAGCTCTCGCTAAATAGACCCTCAGGATTCAAGTCATTATTTTCGATAAAATCCATCAAATTAAACAGGCCTTTTCTAACTTGACCAAAGCTCAGTTCAGCATTATCGAAGCTGATGGTACGAGCAGCCTGCTCCAGTTTTGTTTTGGAAAAAAGTGAATTTAGGTACAATGACTCCGCAAAAAGCTTTCTGTATTCGGGCTTATCCGCAAGAAAAACATTGACTAATTTGAGCGCCTGTTCGGTATTGCCCTCGACAAGTTGCTCCCTTGCGGTCTGTATCAATGTGAGTTTGTCCATGATGCCATTTCATTTGAAGCGAAATTACTGCAAACCGATGTGATTATTGGACAATTTGGTTTTTTATTGCCAACAGCCCAACTCGGATTTCTTGTGTAATTTTGCCCAAGTCTAAAACTGCAAGTTTCGTTAAACGAGCACTACGGGATGAGCTACGGCGTTATCTCAAAAAAAAAATCAACGAATGAAATTCAACTCAACGCTAATTGTATCCTTGTTTTTTTTGCTCAATTTATTGGTAATCAACAAGTTGCAAGCCCAAAAATACAGCAACGAATTCCTCTCAATCGGTATTGGTGCTCGGGCACAAGGGATGGGCAATTCTGTCGTAGCGAGCATTGATGATGTGACTGCTGGTTACTGGAATCCTGCTGGCCTTGCTGCTATCGGCCCTGATAAAGGCCTGCAAATCGGGGCGATGCACTCTGAATGGTTTGCTGGTGTGGGCAAATTTGACTACATCGGCATGACCTTGCCCTTTGGTAGCCCTAACCGCCGGCTTGGCCTCTCGTTGGTTCGGTTTGGCATTGACGATATCCCCAATACTTTGAGCCTCTACGAAAGTGATGGGACGGTGAATTATGACAATATCGTTTCATTTTCTGCTGCCGATTATGCCTTTCTGGCCAGTTTTGCGCAGCGATTGAAGGCGAAAGAAAACCATGATTTATTGGTAGGTGGGAACGTAAAGATTGTACGCAGGGTCATTGGTACCTTTGCGAACTCATGGGGGTTTGGTGTTGACCTGGGCTTGCAATATCGGGTAGGAAAATTAAAACTAGGTGCCACTGCCAGAGACATAACCACCACTTTCAACGCTTGGCACGTAACATTTACTGAAAAGGAGAAAAACGTCCTAGTATCTACGGGGAATGAATTACCCGACATCAATTCAATCGAAGTTACTAAACCACAAATGTTGCTAGGCGGGGCTTATACTTTTGAGTATAAAAAATTCAAGTTTATGCCAGAAGTGAACCTCGTGGCTACGACGGATGGAAAGCGTAACACCTTGATTTCTGCTGATCCAATTAGCTTGGACCCAAGTGCTGGGATGGAAGTTAGCTACAATGATTTTCTTTTTCTGCGGGCAGGTATTAGCCAATTTCAGAAGGAGCAAAATTTTGATGGCTCAGATTATTTGACCTCTCGCCCAGCACTCGGTATTGGCCTCCAACTTTACAGTTTGCGGATTGACTATGCCTACACTAACCTTGGTGACTCCCAAAATCGTTACTCCCATGTCGTTTCCTTGCAGTTAGACTTAAAACCCAAGAAAAAAACGGTAACGGGGTTCTAATCCCAAAGCCTACGATGAAACCGAAGTAAGTGATTTTCGGCTTTTTCGTCATAAATTTCCAATATCAACATTTTAGTTCTTTTTGGATCTTGGGGGAATAGAATTTTGATGGGATTGTGGACGTATCCATTGTCTTCAAACATTAAAATTTGTCGGTTTCGGGTACGGGTCTTAAACATCTTCAATTCCGCTGCATCCTTGGGTAGTGGCACTTCCCCATACCCTTCCTCTTTCAAAAATTCACGAATCATTGCTAAACTCTGTTCCAGATTAGCACCTGCAAAACAGCTTTGGTAGCAATAGCCATCGCTTGTTCCACCTTGGTATTCTCCTTTTTCCGTTGGAAATGTCTCTCTCAGATTCATTTTCAATATTTGTAGGCAAAATTAAGCTACTGAATTTAAAACAACAAGTTTTATGTTTAAAAACAAAAATTAAAACAAAAATTGTTTTTTAAAAAAAAAATCAAAAAAATGGTATGAGATATGTACTCACGTCGTAAACAGTTGTAAATTAAAGCTCTAAAAACAAAACTTCCAGCTTATGATGAACGAGAGAATTTCCACATTTATGACGCCAAACGTCGTCACCGTACATCCTGAAGATTCACTTGAGGTAGTTAAAAAACTGCTTTTCGAGAAGCATTTTCACCATTTACCTGTGATGGATGAAACAGGTAAACTGAAAGGTATCATCACTTCTTGGGACTTGATAAAGTCCAATAAGCGATTTGAAGAGTATGGAAATTTTAAAGTAAAAGACTTGATGACCAAGAATGTAGCTACCCTGGGTCCGAACGACCTGTTAGGTGCAGCTGCCATGGTCTTTCTCAAGCACCTGTTTCATGGGCTTCCAATTGTAGATGATGATGGAATATTACTCGGAATTATCACCACACACGATATTCTGAAATATGAGTTTCAGAAAGAATACCCTGACGATGTGTTTATCAAGGATACAAACTGGGTTGAGTCTTAATCAACGATTTAAATTTGTCCGTTTGGTGGCTGCAATGGTTGCAGCCACCGTTCCAAGTGGAAGGGCAATTAGCAATCCGATAAAAGTGTAAAGCAAAAACATGAAAACTGCGCCGTTGCCTATGGTCAGCATTTTGTTGTTTTGAACAAATTTTACGCTTTCCCTAAAACGACAACTTCGTTCCAGTGCAAAATCCAGATTTCCAAACCCAGCGTAATAGGATTGGATTGTAAAAATTAGGATGGCAGTAAATGGTGCAAATATTGGTATCAAACTAAGTAGCAATAAGATGAGAGTTGCACCAAGCTCCCTGATTAGGTTTCTGATAGCAATTCTCAAACCCCTCAAGACATCTGAAACGACCTGTTTCGTTGAAAATGCACTACCTGTTTTCAACCCAGTCAATTGATACTCAACTTTTTCTGAAAGCATGCTCATAAATGGAGCGGAAACAACCATTACCAGTTGCTTGAAAATTAGCAACCCAACCAAAAGAACCAGTAACCCACCCAGCACCTGGGCAATTTTTGCAATAAACTCCTTTCCCCACTCCCATACCCAAAGGTTATCAAGAATGCCACCAACATCGTCGGACAAGTTCCAGGAAATGCTGAAAACGCCTAAGCCAAGCAAGACACTCAGCAGCCCTGGTAAAAGCACATAGCCCCAAAGTCCGTGCTTGTTGATGTGTTTGATTGCTTCGATGTATGAGGATATGCCTTCAAAAAAATTCTGCAACATTTAATTTTTAATCGAAATATAAAACCGAGGACTCATTTCCAATGCCCTTTTCTACAAAAAATAGTTTGACCTCGACCAAAATAAAAAAAGGCGACCTAATTGGTCGCCTTTTTTTCATCTTTTCTTAATCTAAAACTAGCTTTCAGACTTCTTTTTTCTCCTTGTCTTGAACATTTCCACCACTTCTTTCTCCTTAATAAAATTAAGGTCAACAAAAGTTGTGGCAACAAATTTTTTAATGTCTTGATAGTCCCGACCACGCTTATCGGTGTACTGTCGGAGTGCCCGTTTTACAAAACGCATGGAGAGTTCTTTCACATCCTGATTGAACTGCTGGTTTGCGAAGATATTGATGTAAACCGTGTAGATTTTTGCCAAATCAAATAGCTCGTGGTAATCAGAGCCCTCCAAATTATTGATGAAACGGGCGAGATAATGGTAGATGACCATCCGAACGCACTCATTGATGAGGGAGGTCCCTTCGTGGCGGTTGTAAAACGATTTCACAGCGTCCATGGCTTCTTCCCGCATGTAGCCAATGCTATGGATGGTGTCCATCAATGCGTAGTACTCGGTTAGTTCATCATTGATGGACTTGTCCAAAATGCTGGAAATCCTCGCATCGGCTTGAGCGTTCAAATCCACTCGACGGCTTTCGTGCATTTCAAGGACAAATGCCAACCAATGCCTGCTGAACTCGGGATGTTTCTTGCGGGTCGCATTGAAATGTTTTTTCAAATGCTCAAAATCCTCACCTTCCAAATCAAAGAAATTGGCGTAGAAACCAAGGATTTGTAGATGCTCGTCGTGGCCTTGAAATTCCTCGTTGCCAATCAATGCCTTCAAAAATGGCATCAGGCTTTTGTTGTCCAATTTCTTTTCTTCCCGGTAAATCAAGAAATCCTTTAAGGAAGACCAGAGTACCTTCAACTCCCCAAGGCTTTTTGGGAAATCAGCAGTCATGTAATTGAAATTGACAAACTGCTTTTTATAAATAGCCAACCCCTGCTTACGGCCTTCAGCGTCGTAATATTTATCCAATTTTTGGCTTTGGAGAAAGTAGCGGATTCGCTTATTTTCAATCGGAGTGATGAGGTTCGTTATCCAAATATCGCTGCTCAATGCAAAACCCACTTGAATGCTCTGACCAATCCGTTTTTTGAGGATTTCAAAATTGGGAGAGTGGCAAATGGCCATCAAAATTGCCTTGAAGTGGTCTTGAGGGCGAGTGTATTTGAACTGGTCATTGAGTTCACCACGTAAAACTGAATAGCCCAAAATCCTTGGGAGAAACATGCCTTCAAAATGCTCATTCATCAACATTTTGTCGAGTGATACGATTTGGAGCGGGTTCTCGGCAGATACCTTATTGTAGAGCATTTCGATTTTAGGTTCAAACCGGTCCTTCAATTGCTCAAAATAGGTTTCCTCTTCTTCAGAGAGGTAGTAGGCCAACTCGTCCGATTCCTGAATCTCGGCAGCAATGGCCTCCAGTTCCGCTACATAATTTTCGTCTAATGGTAACATTATGTCATTATTTGAAAAGAACCTGGCTGGGCAATTAAGCCCGGCCAGGTTCTTTAATTCGATGAAATTTTGCCCCGAAGGGTGCGCAAATATAGCGCTCAAATTTTGATACACCCAAAGAAAAAACTGAATACTTTAGAAACTAGAGTAAAATTAATCATGAATTTTAGGTCGTGGCTGATAATAAGGCGAATCAACTAACCGAATCACCCCGTTCTTTCCTTCTTGTCCCAATACCCGTTTACTCCTGACGAAGCTTTTCAACCTATCTTCCACAAAACTTGAATCACCACGAACCAGACTTTCGATTTTCACCCGGTCGGAGGCGTGGATAATTTTGCCACCACCTAAATAAATGGCAACATGCGTGATTCGCTCTTTTTTCTCCGGTGTGGCCTTCCTCCCAAAAAAGAGAAGGTCGCTTGGCTGCAGGTTTTTCAAGCTGCTTGTATCGGTTTCCACCGACTCGCCCACGTTGACTTGTTGGCTAGCATCCCTTGGCAATTGAATCCCGTTTAGGAAATAGGTCATTTTTGTAAAACCACTGCAATCCATCCCCTTGCCCGAAGTACCGCCCCAGAGATAGGGTCTTCCCATCATCTCACGTGCCGTGTTTATAATATTGTCGGCAGTAGGTTGGCGGCTATCCAACCAGGCGCCAAGCGACATGATATCTTCTTTTTTCACAAAGCCTGTTCGGCCGTCCGGCATGGATATTTTAACAAAAAAGCCTTGATTATCAATGATTTGCAAAATATCACCTGTTATTAAGTCGGTCATTTTTGCAGAATTTTCAGCTGGCTTTTCGTAGGCAAAAACACAATCCTTTGTCACGATTCCTCGCACAGAATTTGCCCAGTTTCCCAGTTCGGCTTCAGTCATTAATTGCAGACCACCATCGTCCAGCCATCCAAAATAATCATCCGGGGACTGGACAAGGTAGAAGTCGCCATCCTTTTTCCAGACTCGAAGCGTAGCGCCCAAAAGTGCTTGAGTTGCCAGTTCGGCTGAGTGCTTTGGTTCTGAGCGGAAATTGCAAACCGAAACATTTACAACACCGAAATTTTTGCCTTGCAAACCGGATGAGGGCAGCAGAACAAGGCTATCCGAAAATGCAATTCCCGCCAATTTAAGTTTATCAAAAAAAGAATTTTTGGCTGCTGGCAAATTGGTTTCCCCATGAATTTCTAGCGTTTTACCGCTGTAAATCGTATCAATTAGGAACAATGCCACCCGTTTGTCTGGTGCAAATTCCTGCCGAACTTCTTCAGCGATTTGGTGGGCTTGCTTTAGTTGATAATTTTGCTGGCAACCCATCCCCAAAAGGGCGAAAATCAATATTGCGAAGCGGTACATAGCCTATATTTTTTCACAAAAGTATCATGGATTTTGGCTTTATTTCGTAAAATACTGGTCATTCAAACCGCTTTTATCGGCGATGTAGTATTGGCAACAGCCCTTGTGGAGAAGCTGTCGGCCCATTTCCCGAAGGCAAAAATTGATTTCTTGCTTCGCAAAGGGAATGAGGGCTTGCTGGCAAATAATTCAAATATCAACAAGGTCTTGATTTGGGATAAAAAATCCAGTAAATACTGGCATTTGTTCAAGTTGATTGGTCAGGTTCGCAAAGAAAAATATGACCTCCTCGTCAATCTCCAGCGCTATTTTTCGATGGGACTGCTCACTGGTTTTTCAGGAGCGAGTACAAGTGTTTGTTTTGACAAAAATCCGCTTTGGATTTTGGCTTCGCACAGCGTAAAACACCAAATTGGGCAGCTTGACAACCCAATCCATGAAGTTGAAAGGAACCTAAGTTTGATATCACAATGGACTGATAATCAGTTTTTTAAACCAAAAATTTATCCCTCTAAATCAGATTTTGAATCCGTAGCTTTTCCAGATAAATACATCACCATATCTCCAGCGTCGGTTTGGTTCACCAAGCAATTCCCAAAGGATAAATGCCTGGAGTTTATGGACAGGGTAGGGGAGGACACTACTATTTTTTTGCTGGGAGGGCTGAGTGATTTAGAATTGTGCAATGAGCTAAAAACTGCTACCACTCACCTCAAAACAATAGTAAAAGCTGGGCAACTGAGCTTTTTAGAATCTGCCGCTTTGATGAAAAAAGCGGCCATGAACTTCGTCAACGACTCGGCTCCCTTGCATTTCGCTTCCGCAGTGGATGCCCCGGCAACCGCTATTTTTTGTTCTACGGTGAGGTCATTCGGTTTTTGGCCACTGTCTGAGGATGCTAAAATTATTGAAACCACTGAGGATTTACCTTGCCGCCCTTGTGGTTTGCATGGAAAAAAAAATTGCCCAGAAGGACATTTCCGCTGTTCAAAAATAGATGTGCAGCAACTTTTGGAGAGATTGCCTTGATACACTACCTTCACATCCTCACTTTTCCGTGAGCCACTTAAATCTTAAAAGTTAAGTTCTTATGTCCAAATACATCCTTTCCCTGGACCAGGGTACTACCAGTTCTCGTGCCATTCTTTTTGATAAAAAGGCAAATATTGTTGCGGTCGAGCAACAGGAATTCACACAATACTATCCAAAACCGGGCTGGGTAGAGCACGATGCAAATGAAATTTGGCAATCGCAACTTCGGGTCGCTCAAAACTTGTTGATAAACAATAAGGTACAAGCCTCGGATGTGTCCGCCATCGGCATCACAAATCAACGTGAAACCACGGTTATTTGGAATAAAATAACCGGGGAGCCAATTCACAATGCGATAGTTTGGCAAGACAGGCGCACTGCTTCCATTTGCGATAAATTGAAGGCAGACGGTTTCGAACCACATGTGAAAAAGTCCACTGGCTTGGTAATTGACGCTTATTTTTCAGGAACTAAAATCAATTGGCTGCTGGACAATGTAAAGGGTGCTCGCAATGAGGCAGAAAAGGGCAATCTGCTTTTTGGCACAATTGATTCATGGTTGATTTGGAAGTTGACGGGTGGGCAAGTCCATGTCACGGACTACTCGAATGCATCGAGGACGATGCTTTTTAATATCCAGAAATTGGAATGGGACGAGAAAATGCTGAAAGCTTTGGATGTTCCCAAATCAATTCTACCTGACGTGCGCCCATCCAGTGAAGTTTATGGAAATACCTTACCTGGACTTTTTGGAGCCGCATTGCCGATAGCAGGTGTAGCTGGTGACCAACAGGCTGCTTTGTTTGGGCAGGCTTGCCATACGAGTGGGATGGCCAAGAATACCTATGGAACGGGCTGTTTTATGTTGATGAATACCGGTACAACACCAGTGATTTCTAAGGCTGGATTGTTGACGACCATTGCTTGGGGTATAAATGGAGAGGTGAATTATGCGTTGGAAGGGAGTGTCTTCATCGCTGGCGCTGCCATTCAATGGTTGCGAGACGGCTTGAAGATGATACACGAAGCAAAAGATTCAGAATATTTTGCATCAAAAGTGGAAGATACGGAAGGCGTCTATGTTGTGCCTGCGTTTGCGGGTTTGGGTGCCCCGTATTGGGACATGTACGCACGAGGGGCCATTTTCGGCCTTACACGTGGAACGAGCCATGCCCATCTTGTAAGAGCGACGCTTGAAAGCATGGCCTACCAAACCAAAGATGTATTGACTGCCATGGAAAAAGATGCAAAAATTAAGCTCAAAACGCTGCGAGTGGATGGTGGCGCTTGCGCAAATAACCTGCTGATGCAGTTCCAAGCTGACATGCTTGGGGCCGACGTCGAAAGGCCTAAAATCATCGAAACTACAGCCCTTGGTGCTGCTTATTTGGCTGGTTTAGGAGTCGGGTTTTGGAAAATGTCGGATATCGAAAATGGCTGGCAACTTGACCGTTCTTTTCAACCAAAAATGGAAGAGCAAACACGGCAGCGCAAATACACTGGTTGGCAGAAAGCTGTCAAACGATGTATGGCTTGGGAGGATTAGTCAGCCAACTTGCAATAATTTCCATTAAGGTTTTTTTAACGTTTTGTGAAAACCGAATAAAAAATATGATTCCGCAAAGTTTCCGTTACTTTTTTGCAGTTAGGCATTATGCTTGGGTCTGTTTAATTGGTGAGGTGTGATTTAGGATAAATAATCAGAACAACATACTTCAAGTACTGGGCTTAAAAACCAAAACTTGGCATAAATTTGCCAATCATTTCCGTGAACAATCACAAATTCTGTAAGACTTTTAAACTCAAATTCACAATGCAGCTTAGATTTTCATTACTCAGCGTATTTTTTGTAATTTTTACTGCTAGTTTAGTTTCCGCACAAAGTTCCGCATCGGTTGATTCAAAGAAACCAACCATTTTATCTTCCTCCGAATTTTCTATTAGCCCTGATGAGTGGACATTCTACCTCGATAAAGAAAACAAGGTTTATTACATTGATTTTGAATCAATTAGCGTCAATTTGAACGACATCCGAGTTTATGACGAGGCTGGAGAATTGGTAAAATCCGATAAACTTTGGGACTTACCGGTTAACACAATTTATGAATTGAGCATCGGCGACCTTAAGCCAGGTAATTATAAAATTGAGCTTCGTTCTTATACAGGCGTTATTGAAAAGGAAATTTCGCTTTCAGAATAATATTCTGTCAGACAAATCAAAAAAGGCCAGTGGCAAAACAACTGGCCTTTTTTATTGGATATTTTTAAGATAAAACCTGAAAGCATTCAACCTTCGAAGTGGAACGACAGCGTAAAAGTTCTTGACAAGACCTTGTCTATGATGCTTGATTCTTCAAGGTTTTTATCAAAAATCAAGATGTTATTAAAACCCTGAGAAAATTTGATTTCAGGAGAGAAAATGAAGTAGGGGAGGAACATCTGAATCCCTGCACCAAGCTCGAAGGCAAAATCATTGGGAGCAATTTTCACCAGCGTCTCTGCTTGCCTAGAACGTGAATCACTAGCTACATCAAAGGAGTATTTCACACCACCAATCACAAAAAGCCGAGTATCGTGGAATGGTGCTGACTTGTAGCGGGCCTGAAACGGCATTTCCACAAAAACTGATTCTACACGCCTTGCGAAAGGCGCACGGCCATTCCTCGTTGGCGAATAGTTGATGTTCCGCTCACCAAAAGAAAGAGTTGGCAAAAAACGGATATCAAAGTTTTCCCCGATTTTTAAATTCGTCACAATTCCAAGGTTAAACCCAGGCCCAGTCACTGATTCAACGGAATTGATGCTATCGTTGAGGATAAAATCCTTGGATTGGTAAACTTTGAAATTTGAGGAATTGTAGCCCAAGGTGATGCCAAAATAATAGGGCTTTTGGTTGAAGTCCAAGAAATTATAGTTTCCACGGGCAGATTGCGCATTGGATTGTGAAACAGAAAACAAACAAATCGCAAGGAGTGAAAGCAGTCTAATTAAGGATTGAAATTTCATAGAAATGGGAAAAAATTATTTTGTTGCAACGTACAGGGTGCAAATCCCAAGCGTAAATTGCTTGGCTTCCACCGTTTTGAAGCCCAATTGCTTGAGCAGACTTACAAAACGTACGCCATCGGGAAATGCTTGTACAGATTCGTATAAATAACTGTATGCTTTGGGGTCTTTTGATGTAATTCGGCCAATTACAGGTAAAAAATTCTTGAAATAAAAATTGTATAACTGCTTGAAAGGGAATAGGGTAGGCATAGAGAACTCTAAAATTGCTGCCTTTCCGCCTGGTCGTAGCACCCGTAACATTTCCGCTAATCCTTTGTCCAAATTTTCAAAATTCCGAACACCAAAGGCTACTGTGACTGCATCAAAAGAATTGTTCTCGTAAGCGATGTTCTCGCTGTCACCAGTAAACAACTCGATAGTAGGGGAGAGGTGCCGCTTTTTCAACTTGACCCTACCAACTTCCAACATTTCATTGGAAATGTCAATTCCGATGATTTTTTCTGGTTTCAGCTGTTTTTCGGCTTCAATGGCCAAATCACCCGTACCAGTTGCAACGTCGAGGATTTTCTTTGGTTTCAAATCTTGCAGCGCATGGATGGTCTTTTTTCGCCAACTGATGTCAATGCCAAGCGAAAGGAAATGATTCAGGAAATCGTACCATGGCGCAATATTGTCAAACATCGTGGAGACCTGTGACTTCTTGCTTTCCTGCTCGTTGTACGGTTTAATCGTAGGTGTCAATGCCATTTTATTTAATTTGGCAAAGGTAACAAAAGGGAAGGATTATGGTTGAGGGCTTAGAAAATGGGGTTATTACATTTAACATAATATAGATTATCATTGCTAAATTAGTTTCAAAACAGACTAAGCTGTGGATGCCGCATCTGCCCAAATAAGTCAAGGTTGAAAGCCGGGGCTTCCTTCCCAGCGAAAAATTTGCGGCGAGCCAATTGTACTTGGTT